>NZ_JMMD01000010.1:0-160630 GCF_000686965.1 Butyrivibrio sp. AE2005 | reverse complement strand
TATCATGCGATACCGTGCGCTTATGCGGTATTAACAGTCGTTTCCAGCTGTTATCCCCCAGTATGAGGCAGGTTGCCCACGCGTTACTCACCCGTCCGCCACTAAGATTTAACAAGAATCTGCCGAAGCTTCATCAGCGTTAAATCTCCGTTCGACTTGCATGTGTTAGGCACGCCGCCAGCGTTCATCCTGAGCCAGGATCGAACTCTCACGTTTAAAAGTTTAATCCGGCTAAGAACTTAAGCTTGGCTTTTCGTTCTGTCCGTTAATTTACATTTTTTCTGAATTATTCTCTTGGAATCTTTCAGGGTTGCATTACTGTTTATTTGTCAAGGTACTTCTAATTATGATCCTTACTGATTGCGTAAGGCAACGCAGAAGGAGGGATTTGAACCCTCGCGCCGCTATTAACGACCTGCACCCTTTCCAGGGGTGTCTCTTCA
This sequence comes from Butyrivibrio sp. AE2005, assembly GCF_000686965.1. NCBI lineage: Bacteria > Bacillati > Bacillota > Clostridia > Lachnospirales > Lachnospiraceae > Butyrivibrio > Butyrivibrio sp. AE2005. The sequence continues at coordinate 160,187 of NZ_JMMD01000010.1, read as the reverse complement.
ACCACTTGAGTACTTCTGCAAAATAGTTGATTAACAACAAGTATGTTATTAACAGCGTGTTCATAATTAAAGCGGAGCGAAAGGGATTCGAACCCTTGTGGCGTTGCCGCCAAACGGTTTTCAAGACCGCCTCGTTATGACCGCTTCGATATCGCTCCGAGTAAAAACTTTATTACCTCAGATGAGATAACGCTCTGTTTGAGTTGCTGTCGCATCTCGCGCAGCGCAAGAATTATATTAACAAAGGGTACTTCTTATGTCAACCCTATTTTTCAATTTTTTTTCTAATTTTTTTCACTTTACGTCAAATCGAGTTTTTGTATTGCATAAAATTGTCTGAAATCTTCGTACAATTCCCATTTTTACTGGATTTTGCGCCTGTCAATATGATTCACATTTTTTATACTACTCAGCACAAATTTCTATATATTTCGACCAGTTTTTGCAGATTTTTTTCCAAAGAAAATTTTTCTTTTGCGGTTTTTATTCCGCCTCTCGATAATCTTTCCGCAAATTCTTTGTCGCCCGCAACACTCGCGATTGCATCCTTGAGCCCCTTAACATCCTTCGGTTTTATCAGAATTCCCGAGACTCCGTCCTCGATTGCCTCCGGAATACCGCCGACATCAGTTGAGATAACGGCGCATCCGTGGAGCATTCCCTCAATTACGGAAATCGGAAATCCCTCGAAATATGACGGAAGCACCATGATTCCGCACTTATCAAGCCATTCATCCTTAAGTGTTCCCATTACCCAGCCAAGTGTCTTCACGTATGAAGATCTCTTTTCCACTTCGCTTCTGTATTCGTCATCCTCATAGATGCCGCCCAGATACAGCGTGATCTCAGGCCTCTTCTCGTGAATTTCGTCCATCGCCGCAAAAAGTTCGCTCATTCCCTTGTTTCTGCATATTCTTCCGAGGAAAAGAATCTTTGTATAGTCCTTTTCCGTCACATCAACATCCACATCCTGCGTGCTCACGCCGTTTGGAAGAATCCGGATCTTCGCCTTATCCACAATTGTTCCAAAAAAGTCGTTCAGCTTATCCGTCAGTACCAGCAATACATCTGCCATTCCAAAAATACTTTTGACGCTCTCTTTTCCTTTTTCATCCAGCCTTTTATAGTATTCTTCTATGTTTCCGCCGTGCTGATGTATTACAATCTTCTTCCCACGGCGCTTTGCACATTTGATAAAAAGAGCTTTCCGCCAAAAACTGTTATCCGACGCGACATTCACATGAACAACATCGTATCTTCCCACGCACAGAAAAAAACGTGCATAAGCGAAACAAGCCACCAACAGCTTCTTAAGCTTGGTGCCTTCCTTCATTGTCCCTATATATTTCAGATTAACCTTTTCATCCAGTCCTACGTGATAATAACCGTTTACAAGTCCCGAAATACCGCCGTGAACGCTGCGGTCGGGACCGATCATCAATACTTTTATCTTATCTTTTTCCACTTCACTTTTTCCCCAGAATTGCCTCCGCCGCAGGAATATCCTCCGGTGTCGTGATCTTGATATTGTTGTATGAACCCTCAACAAGCTTGACCTTGCGGTCGGTAAAATACTCGACAACCATGGCATCATCGGTAATATTGACGCCCTTTGCGATGAGCTCTTCCTCCTCGCGGTCGAGCCTCATGTACAGATCTTTTATGAGTTTAAAAGAAAAAGTCTGCGGCGTCTGTATCATCCATGTCCTGTCTCTGTTTGGCGTGGAAACCGCAAATCCGTCCTCATCACAGATCTTAATGGTATCTTTTACAGGCATTCCGACAACGCACGCGCCGTAGTTTCTTGCTCCGTCGAGTGCTCTTAAGATAATATCCTTGGTCAAAAAAGGTCTTGCCCCATCGTGAATAAAAGCATAATCATAGTCATCCTCTGCTGCCATAAGCCCCAAACGAACACTGTGATAACGGTAAAGTCCGCCCTCAACGATAGCCTTAACCTTATCAAATCCAAATTTTTCAACAATCTCACTGCGGACAAATTCAACATCTCCGCGTGATACAACAAGCACAATATCATCCACAGGGCTCTCTTCAAAAGCCTTCAATGAATAGTAAATAAGCGGCTTTCCGCCTATATCAAGATACTGCTTTTTAACATCACTTTTCATCCTGCTACCGCTACCGGCAGCAAGCACAACAGCCACAGTTTTCATGGCATCTCCAATCTTTATCTGTTCTTATCCGCGTGATACCTTCTCTCCCTGTCTCCAAGCGGAAGATTCGGTACAGCATTAAGGTCAAGCCCGAAAGTCTTGCCCTGTATGAATTCATAGTACCCCGCAGCTCCGATCATCGCCGCATTGTCCGTGCAAAGCACCGGTGAAGGCCTGCAGAATCTTATATTATTGGCCGCACATTCTTTTTCCAAGAGCTCCCTGAGCGCGGTATTTGATGCAACACCTCCCGCAATCGCAAGACATTCCATGCCGTATTCCTTGCACGCTCTTATCGCATGCTCTGCGAGCACCTGTACAACGGCTTTCTGAAAAGAAGCCGCAACATCATTGGGATTAAGCTCCTGTCCCTGCATCTTGGCCTGATTAATATAATTAAGCACTGATGACTTAAGTCCGCTAAAAGAAAAATCGTAGTCTGCGCCCGCAATCTTGGCCTGAGGGAATGTAAACGCATCCGGATTTCCCTCTTTTGCCGCCTTATCGATCTTGGGACCGCCGGGATATCCGAGTCCTATCGCCCTGGCAACCTTGTCAAAAGCTTCTCCGGCCGCATCATCCCTGGTCTGTCCGATTATCTCGTACTTGCCGTAATCTCTTACGATAACAAGGTGCGAGTGCCCTCCCGATACCACGAGACACGCAAATGGCGGTTTTAAATCCTTGTTTTCGATATAGTTCGCACAAATATGTCCTTCGATATGATGAACACCTATAAGAGGCTTTTTCGTTGCATATGCGATAGCCTTTGCTTCAGAAACTCCTACCAAAAGAGCTCCCACAAGCCCGGGCCCGTAGGTAACGGCAACAGCATCTATATCGTTAAGCGACAGCCCCGCCTCGGAAAGCGCAGCACGAACACAACCGTTGATCTTCTCAACATGCTTTCTCGAAGCAATCTCGGGCACAACTCCGCCATAGACCGTATGTAGCGCGATCTGGGAAGAAATGATATTCGACAGTACCTCTCTTCCGTTCCTTACAACAGCAGCCGCAGTCTCATCGCATGAGCTCTCAATCGCAAGGATGGTAACATCCCCCGCACCTCCGACAGCTTCCGCGTCGCCATCACCATTCTCTTTTATTGACATAAAGATGACACCGTCATCCTCTACATTCTTGTTAATTTCCATAACTTACCTTTTCGCAGATCATCTGCTAAGATTACTTCCAAATTTTTTAAGCGCTTCCGCCTCTTTCATCCTGTTCGGACTTGTGAGGAAATCATAATCATCCCTACTCGTAAGCCTCTCCACATCTGCAGGCACGGTTACATCACCCGGATGGAAAAGAATCTCCATCTCATCATTCCCTCTTTTCTCCAGGATATCCGCAGCGCTCTTAATACATGCCCTGACGTTGTCATAGAACATATGCCCCGAAAGCATTACGCCCATGAACAGCTTATTTTCCAAGCCCAGTCCTTTCAAAAAAGTCTTGTATTTCATCTTGTTCCTTACAACAAGCGCGTTCAGGATCATCACTTTAACAAGATTTACAAGCCTAAGCCCCTTGAGTTTCAGTATATTTCCGGAATAAACGGACACTTCCTCATACGGAAATCTTATGTATGAAACCTTAAATTTATTGCTCTTAACAACATCCATAAGCGCATCAAAGATAACGGGAATCATATGATAATGCACATGTCCGTCAATCCTGTACACGCCACCGTTCATATACTCCCCGCATGCGCGAAGCTGCGTCTCAACTTCTCTTCTGATCTGCCTGTAATACGCCTTTCTCAAAAAAGGAATATAGCTCACCAAAAGAAGTTTGATAAAACCGCAGTCAAAATTTCCCCTCTCATTCACAAGCAGATCCGCCCTGTTTCCGCTGATAGGCCTGCCCTCAACAAAATTAAGGTGTACGGTGACAAAAAGCTTCTCTCTTATATTCGAGATCGCATCCATACACTCTTTTAAATACGGGCTGTTAGGCATGATACTTATGCCATTGAGCGCCCCCTTGTGATAACAATCCATAATATGACGACTCTGTTCGGGAAAAAGCCCGTAGTCGTCCGCATGATACTCTATCAAAAACCATCCTCCAAGTTATTGCTTTGTTTGTACATCCCAGCCAAGGATCTTCCATCTCTTCTCATCATCCTGGCGAAGAATAAACTGGTAGTAAGTGGCAACCGTAGACGTTCCTTTTCTAAGTGAAAAAAGACACTGCACATTGCACATCTTCTTTCCGGATACGGTAACAACATCAGGCTCCGTATTCTGCACCAGATAATTTGAAATCGAATAATCCCCTTCTTTCCTCTCCGCTATCTCATTTTTCATGGACTTGGAAAAATTCACCTGCTGCCCAAGAAGCTCATCATCCATGATTCCCTTAAGAACATAAAGCATCTTGTCCTGCTGCCCTTCAGTGTATTCCTCCTTATAAAGAACCTGCATGGTCTTTGCATACAGCTCAACCACCATCCTCGGATTCGCCGGATAGTTCTTTTCAAGATTGGTAGTAGTGATCTCATCAACCGCTGTCAGATTGTACTGCTCTTCCTCAGGACTCTTTTTGCTTCCCACGAACATAAAATACAATCCCACTACGACGACCGCTCCGAGCGCCAATAATACGATTGATTTCAGAATTGCTGACTTTACACTGTTGTTTTCCATGTCCCCTCCGTTTTGAAAAAAAGATTCAGTCTGCAGATTATTCTTCGAACCTAAGCGTCAGACTTCTGCCGTCCTTCGCCGCAACTGTATTTGCAAATATTTTTCTCGCTTCTCCTATGAACTCCTGCGGATTAACAAGTGACGGACTGTAATGTGTAAGCCACATTTCTTTTACCTCCGCATTCTTGGCAAGTCTCGCAGCCTCATAGAACGTCATGTGTTTGTGCTCTTTCGCCTTTACAAGCTTATCGGGCTCTCCGTACATACCCTCGCATATAAAAAGATCTGAATCCTTAGCGTTGTTAACGATGCTGTCCGTAGGCCTTGTATCCGTGACGTAAGTAAGCTTAATACCTTTTCTCGCCTCACCAAGCACCATATCAGGCGTATAGACCGTTCCGTCTTCAAGCTCTATCGTCTCGCCCTTCTGAAGACCGTTCCAGTAACGCCTGTCAATTCCTGCAGCCACAGCCGCATCAACATTAAACTTTCCCTGTCTTCTGAGATTCATGGTATATCCGTAGCAGGGAATATTGTGATTAACCTTAAACGCAGAAAGAGTAAATCCGGGCATTCCCTCGGGTTCAAAAGACATCTCACCTTCCGTTATCTCTTTAAACTTAATCTCAAACGGAAGCTCAGGCGCTATCACTCTGAGCGCATTCACAACCCTCTCAAGCCCCTTAGGTCCAACCATAAGTAGCGGCTCTGTCCTCTCAGCATTTCCCATCGTAAGAAGAAGTCCCGGAAGACCACTAATGTGATCCGCATGATAATGAGTAAAGCAGATAATATCTATCGGTTTGGAACTAAGTCCCTTTTTCTTAAGTGCGATCTGAGTCGCCTCACCCGAATCTATAAGTATACATTTTCCGTTATATCTCACGTACAAAGAAGTGAGCAAACGGTTGGGAAGCGGCATCATTCCGCCCGTTCCCAGCAAACAAACATCTATCATAAAACCTGTTTCCTTTTCCAGTAAATAACCGCATCATCCTTGGGCTCATCGTAAAATCCGGGTCTTACGCCCTCGCTCACAAAGCCAAGTCTCTCATAAAGCCCTATCGCAGGCGCATTTCCCGCACGAACTTCAAGAGTGTAGTCACTTATCCCTATTCCGTGGCCTCTCTCAAGGAGCTGCTTAAGCATCTTGTAAGCAACGCCCTCTCTTCTGCAATCGCCCGAAACAGAGACATTTGTTATCTCACCTTCGCCCGAGATATTCTGCACGCCGCACAGACCGACAACTCTTCCTGCCTTCTCGGCAACAAGATAGATCGTGTCGTCTCTTGTAAGTGCATCAAGAAGCTGTTTCTGCGTCCAAGCCTCTTTTCCCAGATTCGTCTTCTCAAGATTATAAGCATCCTCGATATCCTCAGCGCTCATCTCCCTGATCCTGATAATCCCGGGATTATTCCTGCTCGCAGCCTTCTTTTCGGCAAGCTTACCTTTAGACTCGCCCCCGCTTTTATCCTGCTCAAGAGCTTCGCGCTCAGCCTGGGAGAGCCTAAGATAATCGGGAGCAAAATCATCGGCATTGACAATCCTTCCCTCAGCCGCATAAACTCCCGCAAGTGCCGCAACAGCCGCCGCATTCTGCCTGTTCTGGAAAAAAGGCGCTATCGAATACGGAACCTTCAAAAGTTCCTCAAGCTTGTCATGGTAGACCGGAACACCGTCGCCCAAGAGCACAACAGGCTTCCCAATCTCGTTTATCCTGTTCGCTATATCCTCAACAGATGTCGCAAACTGCCCGTGGATAACCTGCATGTCAAAAGATCTCTCAAGACTTTTTCCCTCGTAGGTCTTTGGCACAAACGTATAAAGTCCCGTGTACACCTGATTTCTTCTGGCATCCATCATAGGACAAATTATCTTTTCAACTCCGTAGAGATTATAAGCAATCCCGTCAACAGTGGGTACCGGTATTATCGGCTTATTAAGAGCAAGCGCAAGTCCTTTTGCCGTCGCGCTTCCGATACGAAGTCCCGTAAAAGAGCCGGGTCCCTCAGCCACCGCTATGGCATCGATCGTAGACAGATCGAGATTTATCTTTTTGCATATGTCATCAAGCATAGGCATCAAGATCTCAGAATGTGTAGTTTTATATTGCACCGAGAACTGGGAAACAAGCATATCTCCGTCAGAAACCGCAACGGCTCCCACAAGTCCCGATGTATCGATAGAAAGTATTTTCATATAACTCACTTTTTTATATCATTTATTTTTTTGTCATTGTAATAAGTCGATAATCAAAGCCTTTTTCAAGGTTCTTTTCTATGACTATCTCCGTATAATGCTCGGGAAGTATCTCCTCTATGAGGTTCGCCCACTCGATAAAGCAGATCCCGTCTCCGTAGAAGTAGTCCTCGTATCCGATCTCGTCCATCTCGCTGACATCACCGATACGATACACATCGAAGTGGTAAAAAGGAATCCTTCCCTCGTCGTAAACCTGCAGGATAGTAAAAGTCGGGCTGCTCACAGGTCCCGTAATCCCAAGTCCCGCGGCAACTCCTTGCGTAAGAACGGTCTTTCCGACGCCAAGGTCGCCCACAAGAGTATACACCATTCCCGGCGTCGCGCTCTCGCCAATCCTTTTGCCAATTTCAAACGTCTCCTCGGCACTATTCGTCTCGTGTCTGGTAACTATATCCATACAAACCTCGCATATTTCAAACTTTGCCTCTTTAACTATATCACAAAAAGATAACCGCAAAAAGCGAATTGTCTTTTTACGGTTATCCGTTATCAGTGCTCGGCACTGCTTTTATTTCTGTAATTTTTTGCGATAAAGATTACTTTATTGCATCTGGTAATAAACGTCCATGATAAAGAAATCGCTGTCCGCATTACCGTCTTGTAACTTGCTGTATACCTTTACATCATAATGTCCTATTCTGTTCTTATTGATCTCTTTGAGCAGATCCTCATATTCGCTAAAACTCCCCTCAAAGCGGACTCTCGCAGCCGGATCGATCTCAAGAACATACGGTGCTTCCTGTTCCTGCTCCCGATCTGAGACACTAACCAACTTGGAATATAGCTGGTACGTCCCTTTATCAGGCTCAATGATCGCACCCTTTTTCAGATTCTTGATCCTTTTGCAGAATTCCTCACGATCTACGGTAACCCTATCCATGCACTCTTCCCTAAACTCTGTGTAAAGCTCGGTGTTATTCATACTTTCCTCCTGTTCTCAACAATAATGCTGTTTGACACTATATCTGTTAACAGTTAAAAAGCCTTATATAACCAATCATGCCTGTTCAGTGTTAGCCTGTTCATTATCTGTCTTTTTTGTCTTTACCATCTTAGTATAATAGTAAGCATAAAACAGCTCAGATAAGCATTGAGTTCCAACAAGAAACATTATAACATGTCCTACTCCGCCTATCGAAAAAATTGCATCTTTTCCAAATATATACGGCGCAAATCCTTCCCAGCATATAAACCAAAACCACAAAGTCCATGATGAACCCGCCTGCGCTTTTGTCATAGCATCAAGAGCCTTTTCATCCCCCTTATGCTTTATAGAGTATACAGCCCTCCAAAGTATAGTTACCATCATCGCTACAGCCGCACTCACGATTACGATTAAAATTCTTTTCTGTTCTGACATTTTTAAATCCTCCTTTTTTATAAAAAAATTTATTGTTCCCTCTTTTATTTCTGAATCTGCAAAGCCTTGAACTTAAACGTTGTCATGGCAAAAAAAGCTACTATGGTACCGCCGCATACCGACATCGCAAGTGTGCGGTCAATCGCTGTCATGCTTACAAATGCCTTAAGGTAGTACATCACTTCATATTTCGCTATCTGCGGACTTGCAGAACTCAAAATACATCCTATTACCAGTACAATTACCGCTATGCCTACCATCGAGCCGCTGTTTTTCACAAACAGTGAAACAAACAGCACAACCATTGACCAGCCTGCAAGCGCAAAACAAGTTTCCGCATATATAATCGCATTTTGGAAAAGAGCCTCAACCACCGTATCACTTCCCCAGAACGCGACAGCTACGATATTTGACGTAACATACGTAACCGCAATAAGGGCCATCGCACCGATAAGAACCACTACCGCCTTAGCCGCTATCAGCTTTTCACGCGACTGCCCACACAGAAGCGGAAGCTTCAAACTGCCACTGTCTGCCTCATCGGTAACAAGAAAAGTCACGAAAAGAGTGGCAAATACCGGCAACACTATATCTGCTATCATGCCAAGAACCTGTGTGGGAAAATTGCCGCCTGTCATTGAATCAATCACGTCTTTTTCAAGAAGTCCCTTCATCTGAATCGAGCTGACAAGCACACCCATGGCTATACATGTAACAAACAGAATCAAAAGAAATATTCCAAGCCTTCTGCCTTTCCAGAGCTTATACAGTTCATTCTTTACATTCTTCATCACGCCTGCCTCCTATACATGCTGTAGTAACTGTCCTCAAGGCCTTCTCCCAGTTCACTGATATCACCGCTGAAAAGAATCTTTCCCGCATCGATCATGACCACCTTATTGCATATTTTTTCTATATCATGCAAAAGATGCGACGAGATAAGGATTGCTACGTTATCCACCCTTGCAAGCTTCTCAAGCATTTCATAAATATCTTTCATTCCATACGGATCCAGTCCGTTTGTAGGTTCATCAAGGATAAGAAGCTCAGGATCGTTAAGGAGCGCCCTTCCAAGCCCCAGTCTCTGGCGCATACCTGTCGAATACGATTTTACTTTTTTGCCGATATGTTCCGCCAATCCCACAAAATCAACTATTTCTCTGACCTTTTCTTCCGATACATTGTCATATAACTTTGCAATAAGCATCAGATTGTCGTACCCCGACAGATACTCATAAAACGCCGATGATTCAGTTGCAAAGCCGATCTTCTCAACAAAGTTTGTTCCTTCACCGATCACTATCTCGCCGGAATCCTTGCTGATGAGATTCATTATCATCTTCATAGTTGTTGACTTACCTGCGCCATTTGGTCCGATCAATCCGACAATATCTCCCTTTTCCACATCAAGCGAGATATTATCAACAACTTTTCTGCCGTTGTATCTTTTATTAAGGCCCGCGATATGTAACACATTGCTCATAAGCATCCCCCTTTTCCCATTCTTTATCCTGTCTAATCTTATCAGCCAATGTGCTTAGAATTTGCTTTTGGGAACCAACTATACAAAAAAGGGAACCAAATGCACTTTTGTACATTTGATTCCTTTTATAGGTCGTTAACAGAAATACCAATCTGATTGGTATTTTCCCAAATATTAGGTTCCTAAATCCAATCAATGTCACGCCATAAGCATCAGCGTCGCTCTGGCTGTAAACACAAGGTTTTCACAACTAAGCTTCAGATTGCCGCCGTATTTCTTAGCCACACGTTCAATGTTTGAGATTCCAAAACCGTGCGATTCCTTCTCTTCTTTTGTGGTCTCAATTCTGTTTTCTCTGATAACCACATCCTGTACGCATGAATTCTTTACCGATAGAATCCAGATATTCTTCTTAAGTATCGACTGAATCTCAATCTTTTTCTCACCCTCAACCTGCTTCGCTGCTTCTATGGCATTGTCGACAAGGTTAGAAATCAGAATTACAAGATTCACATCCTCAATCCTGTTCGCGGGGATGTTGCCTTCAACCGTCATAGTAATATCATTTTGTGCAGCGGTCTTTGCCTTGGATTCAAGAAGTGCATCCGCAATGAAATTTCCGGTATCGAAAGCTTTACCCTTGTTTGCTTCTATTTCCTCCTGCATCTTTTCAATATATTCCGATGCCTGCTCATATTTTTTATCCGAAATAAGCGATGAAAGTGCAAAAAGCAGATTCTTCGTATCATGCCTGAAACGTCTAAGCTCAGTATTTTTCTCATTCATCTCGATATAAGAATCTGTGATCTGCTTCATAGGTTCTTTCAGATTACCTATCATGTCATTCATGGATGTGTTTTGTTCGCGAACCATTATGATATGTATGATAAGCGATATAAGCAGTATAAAAGTAATAGCACTTAGCACTCTAACCGAAGCGGTAACCTTATATAACTCAAAAATCCTCACTTCCATAAGTGAAAATGACATATTCACCATAAACAGAAGAATATATTCATAAGTAGTCAGTTTTGTAAAATAAACTCTTAAGATATTTGCTCGTTTTAACAACACCAACACTATGAGAACGCATAACACCAATATTTCTGTCAGCATCACAAAAATATCTGCTTCAAAAGCATAATAAAAGCCACCACTAATATTTTCCATGAACACAATTTGTATATTTTGAGAAATGCAATCTATCCAATTCCCATAGAACAACGCAAGTGCCATGTATGTCCAGTCAAACCCATATCCCGCCCATAAAAAAGGCACTATGCGCACAAGGTACAGCACCAAAACAACATAATACAGTGACAATGGCCCATAATGTATCATAGGTTCGTATAGATAATTAATTACAAAATAAACTCCAATTCCGATCCATTTAGCTTTCTTCTGTTTTAAACTTGGAAAAACAAAGAATTTTTCAAACGCCAGCCAATAATTTGCGAGTCCAACCACTCCCCGCACTGTATATATTGTCAGCATAATGCATATATTTTGAATCAAATCCCCATCCCCCCATTTATGCAAAAGACATCTTTTTTACATCAAAGACATGATAGCAGTCATAAAATTCATGCATCCGTGTAATATCCAACTTGGAATAATCGAACCGCCAAACTTCTTCTCATTCATCCATCCCATATACGCTCCAAAAAGCCCGGGTAACATTGTAAGTAATAAAAAAGCCCATACGCTCCCTGTTGCCAGCCCAAACGGAACTCCGTGCATAAGACCAAACAAAAATGCCTGCACCGTATTTCCCATAGCAAAGCCAAACTTTCGCTCAACACATTTCAAAATAAATCCTCTAAAAAGAATCTCTTCCGATAACGCCGTTCGAACAAACGCATAAATAAAAACCGCAGGAAGAGCTGAAGCCCCCATCCCTGCAAACTGAGCCCCGGCTGTTGTAACTCCATCAGGCAATATCCTCACACTCAAATTAGTAAGCATAATATATATAACTGCCAAAACACCAGTAATAAGAACTGTCTTTATCCATTTACCATGCGCAGGCCTCCTGAATCCAATCCAATAAAAAAATGTTTCTTTTTTCCTCGCCGTTATAAACCAAATTATCACCGGTATAAGTGCAAATATAACCACTTGTATCACAGCCCCAATCAGTTCATTTAGCATATTCCCCTCCCGTAAGTCAAAAAATAAGTCCGCACGATATTTTTATGCCATAATCATAAGCGTCGCTCTGGCTGTAAATACTTGGTTCTCACAGCTAAGTTTCAAATTACCGCCGTACTTCTTAGCTACACGCTCAATGTTTGAGATTCCAAATCCATGAGATTCTTTCTCTTCTTTTGTAGTTTCAATTCTGTTTTCTCTGATAACCACATCCTGCACACATGAATTCTTTACAGAAAGAATCCAGATATTCTTCTTAAGTATAGACTGAATCTCAATCTTCTTCTCGCCTTCTACCTGCTTCGCAGCTTCTAAGGCATTGTCAACAAGGTTAGAAATCAGAATTACAAGATTCACATCCTCAATCCTGTTCGCGGGGATGTTGCCTTCAACAGTCATAATAATATCATTTTGTGAAGCAGTTTTCGCTTTTGATTCAAGGAGCGCATCCGCAATAAAATTACCTGTGTCGAATGCTTTTACTCTACTTGTATCCACCACATCCTGCATCTCATCGATGTAATTGACTACCTGCTCAGTCTTCCCCTCCATGGCAAGAGATCTTAATGCCAATAAAAGATTCTTTGTATCATGCCTGAATCTTCTAAGCTCAGTACTTTTCTCGTTCATCTCAATATATGAATCTGTAATCTGCTTCATAGGCCCACTCAGGTTACCTATCATATCATTCATGGATGTGTTTTGTTCTCGGACCATTATGACATGTAGAACAACCACCATAAGCAATCCGAATGATACAACGCTTAGTTTTTTCATTAATGGAATATTTGCCCCCATATAGATTGCGTATTGCAATGTACAATTAGCCGCACATGTCAAAAATAAAACTACATATTCCGGAACGGTAAGAGTTGTAAAGTATACTCTAAGGATATTAACTCTTTTAAGCAACAACATAATCATCAAAAAACTGCATATAAGAACTTCTGTAATCAATTCAGAAATATCAGTTTCTATTCCAGCATAGCCTAATAAATTCATCTTATCTAAAAAAAGAAACCGAATATTTTGCGCAATGAAATCCACAACACTTTCATAAAACAGTACAATTACCATGAGGCTTGGCTTCCATCCATATCTGCACCACAAAAAAGGCACAATTCGAACGAAGTATATTCCTCCTATCACGACATAAATTATATGTACCCCTGAATTAGCTGCAAATCTATACGAAAGCGTACTTACAACATAAAAGATAATCCATATCCAATTTTTCTTTTCCCACTCCAGTTTGGGATAAGAATAGAAATTCTCAAAGACAATCCAAAAATTGGCAAATATAGCGATTCCTCCCACCATATATATTGCCAATATGATCCATATCGCCTGCCCTACACCGTCCATCCGATCACACTCCCACCCTCACAAGGTAATCCGCATAAATATCATTGAACTCTTTATACTTAAGTCTGCTGATAAGTAGCTTATCCCCTGTGCTCATGGTCACTTCGCTGTGATTATAGGAATCAACCTGAGCGAGATTGATCAGAAATGATTTATAACATCTGTAGAACTTTTTTGAGGAAAGACGTCCTTCGATGGCACCAAGAGTCTCATGGCACTCCATCTCATCGCGGCCGTCGCAGAAATGCAAGATACAGTTTTTACCCATACCTTCAACATATGAGATTATGCTCTCTTTAAAGAAATGATTTTCGCCGTCCAGACGTATCTTGAGAACATTGTCCTCTTTAAGCGTCTGCATGAAGGCATCAAGAACTTCACAGAATTTTTTATCATCGACAGGCTTTGTCAAAAACCTGAATGTACCTACTTCAAAAGTATCAAAAACAATAGACGGATAACTGCTTACAAACACAATGGTCGAATTCTTATCGGACTCGCGGATCTTCCTTGCGATATCAAGTCCGTTCGCTCCGTTATCTTCAAATTCATAGTCCATAAATATCAGGTCGTACTTTACGCCTGACTCCACAAGCTTTTCCCCCACATCATAGGTATCCAGAGAATACTCAAAATCTTTTTTCACAGAATAATCGAGTATCTTATTCCCTATTTCACTACGCATAAATTTCGAATCATCACAAACTGCTATCCTGATCATGCCCGTTCTCCTCGCCTTAAAGTTTGTAACTCTTATAAAATCAGCGTCCCCCAACTGCTTCTTTCTATTATGCCAAAAGAAGCTGTCTCTATCAAATAAAAAGGAGCATTCCGTTACGAACGCTCCTCTTTGTTTGATGTTTTATTTTGTTCTGTTGCTGTTTCCCTTAAGTATCGGGCTTATGTGCTTATATAGCGCAAATGTTATCACGCTGTCCACAATGCCCTTTACGAGGTTGAACGGTGCGACCGCAAGCAAGCAAAAAGTTGTTATGTTCGTGATCGCGGGATTTATAGCTGCTCCCATCTCCACGAATGAACTTATATCGCAGCCGTAGATAACTGCATATGCAGGGAGAAGGAAAAATGCGTTAAGAAGTGAACCTACCAGTGTAATGAAGGCTGTTCCGACGATGCAGCTTATAAGCGCAACCTTTCTTGACTTATGAAGTCTGTAGATGATCGTTGCAGGAAGTACAAAAGAAGTACCGACAACGAAATTTGCTATCTCACCGACAAATCCCGAGCTTGTTCCCTTGATAACAAGCTTTAATAATATCTTGATGAACTCAACCATTACACCTGCAAAAGGACCTGCTGCGAAGCCTCCTACAAGTGCGGGCATATCACTAAAATCAAACTTATAAAAAGAAGGTGCGAACGGAAGCGGAAACTCCAGAAGCATGAGTACAAAAGAAACAGCGGAAAAGACTCCGATAATAGCCATCTTGCGGACACTCAAAAGTTTCTGATCCTGTTTACCCTCTTTTCTTACCGCAACCTTTTCAACCGCAAGTGTAATAACAAATGCAAACGCAACCAATATTACAAGCGCAGCAAAATACTGCCAGCTCTGCGCAATAGTTTCAAAAGCACTCTGTTTCTCGTTCATTCGTACTGTTCCTTCCCAACTAACCTATAAAAATAGCGTATTTTGTATAAAAAAATTGTAAAAAATTCAAAATTATGGTATTCTCAATGCTCTTTCTTGTCAAGAATGTTTGACAAAAAAACAATTGCGTAACTATAATAAATTATCATTATTTTGATGTATTTTGTTTTTAATGAGGGGATAATGAAAAGAATTCTTACACGCAAGCTCGTACCCGGTATGGTGCTTGCAAATGATGTACACACTTATAATTCAAGTTTGAAGCTTCTTGACAAAGGTACAGTCCTGGAGGACAAAGACATTGCCAGGTTAGCTTTCTATTCAATCATCGATGTTCTTATCGAAGATGAACTCGTCGAACTCGAAAATGAGTTTGTCGACATAACCAACGATGAAGGACTCACTTATTCTGAGCGTATCAAACAATCACCTGAGTTTAAAGAATTTAAGCACAGTTTCGAGGAATGCGCCGAGAAATTCGAGCACACCATAAAGGACATCATCGAAAACAACAGAGATCTTGTATTCGATGATATGATGGCTCCCATTTATGGTCTTCTTGAAAAAGGAAGATCGTCAGCCAATATCTTCGATATGCTTCATAATCTGAGATCATACGATGATGCCACATTTACGCACAGCATCAACGTTGCTCTTATATCAAACATCCTTGCCCAGTGGCTTAAATGGGATGAATCCGAAGTTGAGATTGCCACTCAGTCAGGTCTTTTCCATGATATAGGAAAGCTCCTTATTCCGGATGAGATCATCAGAAAGCCCGATAAGCTCACAGAGGACGAGTATACTCTTATGCAGACCCATCCTCAACGTGGCTATGAGATCATAAAGAATCTTAATATCAGTCAGCATATCAAGAATGCTACTCTTATGCATCACGAAAGATGTGACGGTTCCGGATATCCGCTTAAGATCCGCGGTCCTCAGATTGATAAATTCGGTAAGCTTGTCGCCATTGCGGACGTATATGATGCGATGACAAGTGCCCGCTACTACCGCGGACCTCTGTGTCCTTTCATCGCTATATCGATGTTCGAAGAGGAAGGATACCAGAAATACGATCCCGAGATGATAATTGCGTTCTTACAGAACATAGTTAATACATACCTTCTTAACACTGTTCGTCTCAGCACGGGTGAGATAGGTGAGATCATCTTCATAAACAAGATGCATCTCTCACGCCCCACAGTTAAAGTCGGTAATGATTATATCGACCTGACCAAGTGTCCGGACGTTTATATCAAAGAGATCATCTGATCATGCATTAAACTTTGCCCCTTCCGCTAACGGGCCGGGCTACAGTCTTTTTGCTGCTTTTCATCGAAATTATATTGACCGTGGGATTGGATATATGCTGCGCGAAGTTGTCTGAGCAGATGCACCATAGAAATTCCATCTGTCCATGCAGATTCGTTATATCCTCTTGTTTTTCTTAAGGTCAAATCACTTTCCTTACTGCATGCTCCGAAAAGAACTTGCAGGACGCTAAAAAACTTAATAGGTCATGGTCATACGGCGCGTAGCGCCTAAAACAAATAAAAGCACGATTTCCAAGCTCGTTGAGTTCGGAAATTCGTGCTTTATATTTGTTGTAAAAGTCCGCTTTGCGGACAATGACCATGACCGGCTAATACATAGATGCGCCCTGCTTCAGACATTTTTCTCCGCATGCAGGAAAGTGATTTTTGACCTTTTGAAAAACAGACGAGGCTATAAAATCATCTGCATGGACAGATGGAGATTTCTTGGTGCAGATGTGAGTTTATGAAGCGCAGCATATGTTTATCCAATCCAACGGTCAATATAATGTTTTGAGATGTTGCAGCAAAAAGACTGTAGCCCGGCCCGTTACCGGAAGGGCAAAGTTTTATTCTTTATGCATTTCTAAGCCTAAATTTCTGCATATCTCTGTCGCTCTCGACTTTCTCGATGTGAGCTCCGAGTTCGCGAAGTTTCTGGTCGAAATCTTCATATCCTCGCTCGATATACTTAATATCTTCTATCGTAGAGATACCGTCTGCAGTGAGTGCCGCTATTACAAGCGCCGCACCTGCTCTTAAGTCAGGAGCCGAAACTGTTGCTCCCGTATATTTGCTGACTCCCTCTACTATTGCTGAGCTGCCTTCAACTTTAATGCTGGCGCCCATTCTTGTGAGTTCGTCTACATACTTGAATCTGTTCTCAAAAATGCTCTCCGTAACAACACTGATTCCACTTGCAAGTCCAAGTGCAACTGTCATCTGAGGTTGCATATCCGTAGGAAATCCCGGATAAGGAAGAGTCTTAACATGTGTATTCTGAAGTCTCTTTGTTGCAACTACTCTTACCGCATCATCTGATTCATGAACCTGGCATCCCATCTCAATAAGCTTGGCACTTATTGATTCAAGATGTTTGGGAATTACATTCTTTATAGTAATATCGCCTCTTGTTGCGGCAGCGGCAAGCATGAATGTTCCCGCTTCAATCTGATCGGGAATAATAGCATACTCAGTGCCATGAAGCTTCTCAACGCCCTGAATTCTGATAACATCTGTACCGGCACCTTTTATATTGGCACCCATACTGTTAAGGAAGTTTGCAAAATCAACTACATGAGGTTCCTTGGCTGCATTTTCGACAACAGTCTGTCCCTCTGCCATAACAGCCGCCATCATGATGTTAATGGTAGCGCCTACGCTGACAACATCGAGATAAATATGATTTCCCACAAGTTTATCAGCATGTGCAGCGATAATCCCATGTTCAATATTTACTGATGCTCCGAGAGCGTTAAATCCTTTTATATGCTGGTCTATAGGTCTGAGACCGATATTACAACCTCCGGGAAGTGCAACTCCTGCCTGATTGTATTTACCTAGAAGGGCTCCCAAAAGGTAATATGATGCTCTTATTTTTTTGATGTAATCGTTCTCTATAACATAGTCATGAATCTGCGAAGCACATATCTTAACTGAATGTCTTCCGGTTCTCTTAACAATTGCTCCAATGCTCTCAATAGCCTGCAACATCACATTGGTATCCGACTCATCAGGCATATTCTCTATATGAACAACTTCATCCGTCATAGTTGAAGCTGCCAAAATCGCAAGCGCAGCGTTTTTGGCTCCTCCAATCTCCACCTCACCTACAAGCGGATTTCCGCCTTTTATAATATACTTTTCCATATATAACCTTTCCCTGCCGGGCAATCTCACCACACATGTAGCACCAACCTAATTACACTCGGCATCTAATATTAATAGCACAATACCAACACTGTGTCAAAACAAGCAGAGCCCCCATGGTACCGTGTTTTTTCTACAAAATGAGCAGGTTTTACATACATTTTGCTAATATTTTATTAATGATTATATCATTTTAATTAATATATTCCAATGGGTTAACCGGATTATCATTGACACGAATTTCAAAATGTACGTGAGGTCCCGATGAAACACCGGTATTTCCTGATAATGCGATCTTATCTCCCTGATTTACTTTCTGTCCTACCTGACACGTGATCTTAGAAAGATGTCCGTATCTCGTCTCTCTTCCGTCATTATGCTTAATGTATACGCAGTAACCGTATCCACTACCCCAACCGGCTCTTGTTACGGTTCCGGCTGAAGATGCCACAACAGTAGTTCCTACCGGCGTTGCCCAGTCCACACCTTTATGGACTTTGCTTGCACCCTTGGTAGGTCTTTTTCTCGGACCGAATCCCGAGGACAATCTTCCTCCGGATATAGGTTTGATATATGAAGGCGGCTCGATTGTTCCTTGTTCTATAACCATAGGAACAGCCTCTTTTATTTTATCAACCTTTTCGACCTTCGGAACGCCTTCCATTCGATTATCAACATAAGTAGTAAGAAGAACCGCATCACGTACTCCCGGAACCGCTTCCTGAATAACCTCAGACTCAGTTGTAAACCATTTTTTATTATCAATTTTTTGTGTGGGAGCTTGATAGCTCTCATGTTTACGGAACTCTCTCATGTCATATTTCACAGAAAGCTCATGTCTTGGAATCACAACCGTTAAGTTATCGTGATCTCTTATGGTAGAAGCTGCATCCTGAAGCTTATCACGGTTCATCTCAACAAGCTGATCGACAGTCAGATTATGATGAACAGCTATACTGTATAAGCTATCACCTGTCTGAACTTCATATGTTTCTTCTTTATTTTTATCTCCTGTAAGATCGGTAAAAGCCGTATCCGGATTTGCCAATTTGTTGGCAGGAAGATAACTTTCAACAATTTCAATCTTATCTTTGAAATCAATGCTAACCAGTCCGTATCTGAACTCATCAAACTCTTTATAATTGCCCTTTAAGTCCGCAGCATCCGCTGCATCTCTTATAGTCTTATTAACACCGATATTTGAAAGAAGAGGCTTAAGCGTTCCTTCTTCTTCCTGAATTTCTTCCTTACTCTGAACCTTTGGCATAAGTACGTTTACTTCTCTGGTAGGATCAAGTTCGAGGCTTACATCAAACATATCCTTTTCATCGTACATTGAAATAACTCGTTCCAAAAGATTCTGTACTTCATCAATACTTGCCAGATTTAAGGAAAACTTATTTATTTTTAATGAATATGTCTTCTGAACCGTATCAAACTTACTCTGATTGAGAACACTTGCCATCTTGGCAGCTATTCTCTCAGGGGATTCTACGACACCCCACATCCTGTTCTCACCTTCGATAGAAAGATCAGCCATTGTAAGAGTCAGTCCCTCATTACCCTTGGCTATTGCTCTTCTGGCATATCTGTAAGCTTCGTAAGCTTCATTTCGAGAACCCACGTTACCCACAACATTGCCATTTATCTTTATCGTAAAGTAGTTATTCTCATTCTTTTCGTAATTGGTCATGTTTGGCATGAACAATATCCACAAAAAGATAATTACCACAGCCGATTCCAAAAACCATATTTTAATCTTCTTTTTAAATACCGTATCTCTTAAATTCATCGCATTAAAGTCTTTCTATAAGCTGGTTAAAGTACTTCGAATATCTTTAGAACATTAAATAAAAGATCTGCAAAAACCATAAGCACTATAATTATCAACAACGGTCCAACCGCATTATTCTTATATTCAACAATATCAAGTACCGTTTCCATCTTCTTATTGATCTCTGCCATCTCTTCCTCGATCTTCTCACGGTTTTTATCAACAATCGCCTGAACATTTCTGTATATCTGTACACCGACATCATGAGTCTTTGAATCACTCTCATGTATCCTATTGATAACTTTTTCAAACTCTTCAGTATAGTCCCTTGAAGCTTCCATCAATTCCTCAAGCTGTTCAAGTTGCTGGCTGTACTCTGCAGCATGCTTGCGCAATTCTTCGATTTCTCTTCTGTAATGCTCGGCTTCCTTCTTGATTCTCTGGGCTTCAGCCATCTCCGCTTGGGAATTGGCTTTTATTATGTCCTGTGGGCTAAACTTTTCAGCAAGTTTGTCCATAAAGTTTTCCATAACTTTCCCTCCTCATATATGCATTACTCCCCTAATCTGCATACAATATAGCTTATCATCCATTATGCAAATTAGACAAGATTGTAATATCAAAAAGTTTATTATTGTGTACTTTTACTATTTGTTCATGGGTCGTTCATATTTTATTCATATTTAACTTGTATAGTATTTTCAGAGCAAAAAAACGACGAACTTAATTTAAAATTTAGATAGATTTTTTCATAATAGGCCGGGCGCAGCGATGTGTCTGGCCACTCCTCATTAATACGGCTTTTTAAGGCATTTATCCCCAAAAATGCCTGTTACTGCCATCAATTATTGGCAGTATTCTCAATCGCCTGTATTTCATCATTAAGAGACAACATTCTCGCATCCAGATCTGCTACCATCTTGGCGCATTCATAGAGCTCGGTATTGATATGTACCGGTGCCTTCCCCTCAAATTTATATTGAATCTTGTGCTCCAGTGAAGCCCAAAAATCCATTGCAACAGTTCTTATCTGAATCTCAACTTTGACATTTACTATTCTGTCCGAAAGATAAACAGGAAGCGAAACAATCATATGATAGCTCCTGTATCCGCTATCCTTGGGATTCATGATATAGTCTTTGATAGTCAGCACCTGGATATCCTTCTGGCTGCTGATCATCTCGGCTATTCTGTATATATCTGATGTAAAAGAGCATATTATACGAATTCCGGCAATATCATTAACATAGCGCACCATGTTCTCGATTGTGGACTCGTATCCGTTTCTCTTAAGCTTTTTTACGATACTTTCAGGGCCTTTAACTCTGGCCTTGACGTGCTCAATAGGATTATATCTGTGAACCTCCTGAAATTCCTCGTTAAGGATTTCAATTTTGGTCTGTATCTGTTTGAGCGCAGCATTATAAAGGAGGTTTACTTCCTCCCATGTGTGTATGTCATCGGATATTTTTATATTGCTTCCTGAAAGATCTAATTCCATTATTTACACCCAATATTCCTTGTTCATCGAAAAAGCCGTTACCAAACTCTGTGGCAGTTTTTTGTAATTTCTGCCAAGCTTGTAACCCAGCCATCTGAAGCCGCACATAATTATATAATGCGGTATAAGGTAACCCTTTCCTATATGTCTGAAATGCTTAACGGTCTGTCCGACCATCTTCTTTCCCTCTGACTCGGAACTTATACTACCGAATATCTCAGGATGATCTGTCTGTGATACTCCAAGGTCAAAATTTCTGTGGAACTGCTGCATGCAGGTGTAGTTATGTGAATGAACCACTCCCGCCTCCGGAACATAGCATATAGCATATCCCTTCTGGCATGCATTTCCCGCATATACCATATCTTCATTGAAGATCGTCTTATGCGTGAATCCACCTATTTTATCGTATATATCGCGCCTGTACATGGCACATACATTTGAACAAAAATAAGTTTTTATTCCCAATCTGCTAACATCCGCCTGAGTCTTTCTGATAAACTCATTAGGATAGTTGAATTTTCTCGAATATCTCTCCGCAAGATTGCAATCAGGCTTCGGATACTGCCTTGCATATGCAGCGGCAACATCTTCATCAAGTGCCTTCGCAAGAGAAGCTATAAGCACCTTGTCTCTCGGAAAAGCATCCTGTGTCATCATAAGGAAAAAATCTGCGGAAGAAAGCTTCACCCCACGGTTTCTGGTCTCTCCGTGATCAAATTCTTTTTTGCTGACATGTTCAACGATAATATTGTCGTATTTATCCGCCGGATTCGCACCTGCTTTATCTATAAAATCATTCCAATACTTTTCTTCCGTATTCATTATGATAATATGCTCAGGTCTTATCGATTGCTTTTCAAGATCATCGATCAGTTCGAAAAGAGATTTATCCGGCTTATACGTTGGTATTATCACATCAACTTTATACATCTCTACCTCAATTATATTAAATAATCAGTCCCAATCATAGAGTTACTGATATTTCTAATGAACAAAAAGGGCTGAGCTCATACAGAACCCGGCCCTTCTATTTATATTCTGCTAAAAATCGCCTTACTTTCCTGTAACTGCGCTAGTCTTCTTACTTTACTATATTTCTTAATACCCGTAGGTTAATTATTTACCCGCACCGGTATCTGTACTGATCTTCTGACTGTACTTCTTAACATCATCAGATACAGCATACTCAGTATCATTAAAGAGGAATCCGTGAAGCCACTTAACGTTGCTCTCAAGATCCACTGGTGCTACAACACTCTTCTTTCCAACTCTGGCATTAGGATTTATCATGCCTTCGCTGGGGAATCCGGCCTGATCCACAATCTCATACTTAGGAACCTTCTTGAGGAGTTTGACTATCTCATCAAAATGAAGTGTTGTATATGATTCCTTAAATACTTTTTCTGCAATCTCTTCAAGTTCAGCAGGGCTCTTCTTCTTTGCCTCTTCAAGACATGCCTGAATAACTTCTCTCTGTCTTGCCGCACGGTCGATATCACCATTTGCCGTATATCTTACTCGGCAGTAAGCTGTAGCCTGAAGACCTGTAAGTCTCTGAAGTCCCGCTTTCTCTACAGGCTTATATTCCATCTTAAGTTCCTGAGCCATTGTATTCTCGTAGTTATTAAGATGCTTAACAACGTTATCGGGAACATCAATCTCTACACCACCCAAAGCATCAACAACATCTGACAATCCTCTGAAACCGATTGTATAACAGTGCTTAATATCCATATCAAGGTTCATATTGAGCATCTTGATTGCCTGCTCAGGACCACCGTATACATATGCAGCATTACACTTATCATAAGAGTCATCACTAAGATTAAGCCATGTATCACGATATACGGAACAAAGTCTGATCTCACCGTTATCATTGTTGATAGAGCAGATTATGATCGAGTCTGTTCTTGTCTTCTTATCAAGCTGTCCCTTTCTTGAGTCAACACCAAAAAGAGCAATATTTGTATATCCCTTCATGTGTTCACTGTCTGCAGCTGCTTCACTGATACTATCATTGATCTCGGACTCATCAAGATTAACTCTTCCGACCTTTGTAGCTCCCATCTTAAAGAATATGTTATAAGCAACAACCAAAAGCAACAACGCAACTGCGATCTCACTTATAAGTAGTATTAATGCTTTATTATTTTTCTTACCATTTCTGGGTGCACCGGGTCTTGATGACTGACCGCCTCTTCTGGGGTCATCGTATCTGGAGCCTCTTCCGTCAGGTTCTCTTCTTCTGACAGGACGCTCATCATAATCATCATAATCACGTCTAGATCTAGAGTCTCTTCCTCTTCCTGAGGATCTCATATCGTCTCTGTATCTATCATCTCTCTGAGAAGGTCTGCGACCGCCTCTGTCATAATATTCATCATCACGATTAGCCATATTACCTCTCCAATTCTCCATGTTGTCCCAACAAACTGGTCATAGATTATTAAAACTTCTGTGCAACACTTTTTAACATTTGCGTAAAAAAGTTAGCGTATACCCAATACATTTTGCCACAAAAGTGAAAAATATACAAGTCTATACGCTCAATATGCATTTTTATTGACAATTCCGTATCTTATGGTTCCGATTATTATTCTGAAATCAAACATCATCGACCAGTTTTCGATGTAATAGAGGTCATATTCAATTCTTTTTCTGATAGAAGTATCTCCTCTGTAACCATTTATCTGAGCCCAGCCTGTGAGCCCGGGTCTTACCTGATGCTTAACCATGTATCTGGGAATTTCTTCCTTGAACTTCTCAACAAACTGAGGTCTCTCGGGTCTTGGTCCGACAATACTCATCTGTCCGATCAATATATTGAAAAGCTGCGGAAGTTCATCAATACTTGTCTTTCTGATAAACTTACCTATCGTTGTAACTCTCGGATCGTCCTTTGTGGTCCAGCCCTTTTTCTCTTCAGATTCGGTCTGAACTCTCATGCTCCTGAATTTATACATATTGAATGTTTTGCCGTTAAGTCCCACTCTTTCCTGCTTAAAGAGTATAGGCCCGTTGTCCGTACTCTTTATAAGGAAAGCCACAACAAACATCACCGGCGAACACAAAATAATTCCGATCAAAGAACCGATTATATCCACCATCCTCTTTGCAAGCCTGTTAAATGAATTTGTAAGAGGTACGTATCTGATATTGATAACAGGTATTCCCTGCACATCTTCCGTATACGGATTACTTGGAAAAAGAGATGAATAATCGGGAATGAACTTTGTGTGAACTCCCGATTTTTCACACTGTGCAACAAATTCCTCAAGTCTGTCATAATCATTCAAAGGAAGCGTGATAGTAATCTCATCAAATTGATTATTTTCCAGATAACTTGCAAGCTTATCGGTATTTCCGATAACCTCAATTCCGTGATAGCTTGTTCCGATCGGCACAAAATCATCCAAAACACCCGCGATCACATAGCCCCACTGAGGATTGTCGAGGATTCTGCTGATATAACCTTCTGCTGCCCTCGAATATCCGACAAGCAAAATATGCTTTATGTTATATCCTTTTTTCCTGATAAACTGAAGAAACTTCCTCAGAAGTCCGTGCGCTATCGTCGTCGAAGCAACATTTATCGCAAAAAAGATAACAGTAAGCTTTCTGGAATAGTATTGCTTACTTATCCAGAACAAAAGTACATAAAGTCCCAGCACTCCAAGTACATTTGCCTCAAATATATCAATAAATTCATCCCATAATTTAAGTGCCCGTCTTGATGTATAGAGCTGCATCATGTAATACAGAAACAAATACGCGGGCACAACATAGTACAGATATCTAAAATATTCTTCCTGCGAATACTGTCCGATAGTGGGATCCTTGATTATAAAATAAGACGCAATATATGAACCGGCTATAATAAGCCCGTCCACAATGACATGCGCTCTATTTAAATGTATCTGATTGTCCTTGATCATACTCTTGTTGCCCCAAATCTTCTTGCAATATTAATCCACAGTTCAAGCTGAAGGCCTGCGCATGCAAGAAACTCCTTCTTTCCAAACTTCTGTCTTCTGTCCGCATTTTTCAAGATTTTGGAAAAACCGGACATGATTCCCCTGACATGACTCATTCCAAGCCCTTTTCGCATATAAAAGACATGCTTAATAATTATCCCGGCAATAATAAAAGGTAAATTTATAATTATCTGCAAAACCGGCATATTCTTATAAATAAAGTATAAGTTATTACCTGCTGTTAATTCAACCTTAAAAGAGTTGTATCTTGAGCCCGAAGTTCCGCTTCCCGCATGATAAACAAGAGCATCCGGGTCGCAGGCATTGATATATCCCTTGACTCTGGCCCTATATCCTATATCAACGTCCTCAAGATAGCAAAAATGTTTCTCGTCAAAATATCCGATTTCATCAAACAAAGCACGCCTGTATATCGCAGCACCTGCGCAAGCAGATGTTACAGCCGTCTGTTTCGTAAGAAAGCTGCTCTTTTTATCTCTTCCGGGTGAAAAAGCCCATCCGAGAGCACAATAATAATCCCCGCTGTCATCAATAAGCTCGGGATTCTTAAGCTGAAGAAGCTTAGCCTGAACACTGAAGAGTTTTTTCCCCCTGTTCATGGTTCTGACCAAAGACTCGACCGCCCTTTCATCACATACCGTATCATCGTTGAGCAAAAAAACATACTCGGAATCCGATGCTTTTATTCCGACATTCACGGCATTTGCAAATCCGGTATTCTCGTTAAGAGCAATAACTTTGACATCGGGGTACTTATCCTTGATATATCCGGCACTTCCGTCTGTGGAGCCGTTATCCACAATGATAACTCGAAAATCGCTATACGTCTGCTTTTTAAGACTTCTAAGGCAGTCATCAAGATATTTTTTTCCGTTATAATTGGGTATTACCACCGTAACTTTTTCCATCTGGGTCATATCCTCTTAACAACCTGCGGATCCCACATGATCCTAAGGCCACGTTTTCTGACTTCATCGCACACACGTAAACTGAGCTCTATGATTTCTTCCTCAGATACCCCTGCAAATCTGTCATCTGCAGCATTGTCATTAAATGTATCTATATATTTCCGGCCCGTAATCTCTTCATAGGCGCCGATAAACTCAGGTCTTATCGCCATGCATCTTATATCAACCGCATAGCAATCCTGCTGAACTACAGCTCTGTGCTGAAGTCCTCCGCTATATCCGATCAAAAGCCCTTTATAAAGAGCTGTTTTGTCCTTTTCATATATTCCGCCCGCAATCTTCTTTTTATCATCTACGAGCTTTCCGCCCACACATCCTATATCTTTTCTGCATGTCAGGATATCGGGCTTGTAATCTACCCTGTAGAAGCCAAGATGCGGAAGATTGGAAACTTCTGCTTCTATCTTTGCATCGTTAAGTGCCGACTCAATCGCATGAAGACCTGCTTCGTAAGCGTACATCTTACTTGCCGGATTGGCCGCGGTAGATTCGCTGTGGCATCTCCAGTGATATAGAACCTTTCCTATGTGTGCCATCTGTCCCGAAGCCATGTCTATTGAAAGAGCCGCTTCGCAACTTGTTCTCAAAAATAAGTCAAAATCCTGCGCACCGTCAAACTTTGACCTTAGTTTCAATCTCTTTATTATATCCCCTCTCACAACCGTAAAGTGACAGATATAATTATTTGAAAAAAGATAGTCCATATTAAAAGAGGGCTTTGCATGATGCTCGTAAAAGCGCCTCTTACCATTATCGTCCTCAAACTTATCCTCATCTGAATATATAAGCCTTATAGGACAGTTTTTATATCCGGACAGATGATTTTGCTTCATGCTCTTTTTAATGACTCTAAAGACCTCATAAAGAGCATCGGGAGTAAGAAGATCGTCGTGGTCCAAAAGACCTATATAATCTCCTCTTGCAAATTCAATTGCCCTGTTTGTATTCTCGGAAATCCCTGCATTTTCCTCAAGACGGTGATACTTGATCCTCGGATCGTTCTTCGCATATTCTTCCGCAAGAGTCAGAGCTTCAGGCGAAGCATCTGCGAGCACGAGCTCCCAATTTGCATAGCTCTGCGCTATAACAGATTCGATCATCTCCTTAAGGTACTCCGAAGGAGTGTTGTATATGGGCACAACAATGCTGAAGTTCACCGTCTCCCCTTCCTCGGCGAACCTTCTGTACTCAAGGTTCTGTTCCTTAAGAACATCTTCGGAAAGAGAATGAAATTCGTAATTTTCGGAAGCACGTAATGAAGATTTTTCAAGGGCAGCAAAAAATGCGGCCTCAACACCATTGCGCTTAGCATATGTTATTGTTTTTATGACCGCATTTTTGATTCCCATAATTATTTATATCCTAACTATATATTATTTCAGCAAGTTTTCTCAGCTTAGCCTACCGCATTCTTAACAGCTTCGGTAAGTTCATTCTGAAGCTTTTCGGCATCTTCCAGGTTCTTACCTTTTACGCCCATGTAGAACTTGATCTTGGGCTCTGTTCCTGAAGGTCTTGCACAGCACCATGAATCATCATTAAGTGCAAAATACAGAACGTTTGAAGAAGGAAGTCCTGTCTTGGACTCTTCACCTGTCTCCATGTTTATAACTTTATCTGTCTTATAATCTCTGAACTCTTCAACTTTCCAGTTTCCGAATGTCTTGGGAGGATTATTTCTGAGTTTCTCCATGATAGCTGCGATCTGCTCAGCACCTTCCTTACCCTTCATTGTGATAGAATACTGACCTTCTTTGTAATAGCCGTACTCTTCATACATATCGATCATTGCATCCCAAACGCTCTTGCCCTGCTTCTTATAGAAAGCTGCAAGCTCGCAAAGGCACATAACGGCAACGATAGCGTCCTTATCTCTTGCATGAGTTCCGGCAAGACATCCGTAAGACTCCTCAAGACCGAATACATAGTTATGAGACTGATTGTTCTCTTCATAGATCTTGATCTGCTCACCGATATACTTAAATCCTGTAAGAACCTCAGTATAATAAAGTCCGTACTTTTCAGCAACACGTTTTGCCATATTTGTGGTAACGATTGTTGTTACAAAAGCAGGGTTAGCAGGCATAGTCTTTGTACTTGTACGTTCTCTCAAGATATACTCACCGATAAGCATACCTGACATATTTCCTGTAAATCCGACATATTCACCTGTCTTAAGATCCTTAGCGTAGATTCCGAGACGGTCTGCATCGGGATCGGTTGCAAGAACGATGTCCGCATCCTTTTCTTTTGCAAGTTCAAGCGCAAGCTTAAATGCCTTGGGATCCTCGGGATTGGGATATTCCAAAGTTGTGAAATCGGGGTCGGGAGCTTCCTGCTCGGGAACCACATACACATTCTTAAATCCAAGTTCTTTCAAAACCCTTCTTACAGGAAGGTTACCTGTTCCGTGGAAAGGTGTATATACAATTGTGAACTTATCAGCCATCTCATCGATAACATCCTGATGGATGATCTGCTTCTTAAGCTCAACCATGTACTTGTCATCTATCTCTGTTCCAAAAGAAACATAAAGTCCCTGTGCGATGGCATCCTCTTTGGACATTGTCTTAACTTCATGATAGTCCTTGATAGCCATAACCTCTGCGATAATTCCGTTGTCATGAGGAGGTGTGATCTGCGCGCCGTCTTCCCAATATACCTTGTATCCGTTGTATTCCGGAGGATTGTGAGAAGCTGTTACCATTACACCTGCGATACATCCAAACTCTCTGAGTGCAAAAGAAAGCTCGGGAGTGGGACGTAAGATATCACTTACATAAGCCTTGATCCCGTTTGCAGCAAGGCAAAGAGCCGTCTCATCGGCAAACTCGGGTGAAAATCTTCTGCAGTCAAAAGAGATAGCAACCCCTTTCTTAGCTGCATCGGGTCCGCCGTTTTTCTTGATATAATTTGCAAGTCCCTGTGTTGCTTTTCTTACAACGTACTTGTTCATTCTGTTGGTTCCGGCACCGATAACGCCTCTAAGTCCGCCGGTACCGAACTCAAGCTCTCTGTAAAATCTATCTTCAACTTCGGCCTCATCGTTTCTGATAGCCATCAATTCTTTTTTTGTCTCATCATCAAAATATGAATCATTAAGCCAATATTCAAGCTGTTTTGATGCTTCACTCATTTTTCTTTCCTCCTTAGGATAAAACTACTGGTTTATTATAGCATGATTTATGATATATCACGCCTTATTGATCCCTTAAACTCGAATAACCCTCTACATTCAGACTGTAATCACTTCTGTCCAGAGAAAAATTCGGATTGTAATAAGGATCTCCCTTATCAAGGATTTCCTTCCACTTTGTTCTAAAGTGTTCCGACTCATCTTCATAGCGTTTCGCATTTTCTCCCTCAAGGTCAAGTCCCCGTGAAAGAGATTCGTAATGGAACATCTCAGCAAAAGGAGTAAACACGTTAAGATACCCTTTTTCTCTGAGTTTAAGGCAAAAATCAACATCATTGAGGCTCACTTCAAAAGTTTCATCAAGTCCATCAACCTCATCGTACTTCTTTCGTGAAACCATAAGGCAAGCACCCGTAACGGCACTTACATCCTGAGCATAGCAAAGTCTGCCCATATATCCCAGGTTCATACCTGCCTGTCCGTAATGGGAATGCCCTGCTGTTCTGTGGGCGCCGAGCTTAAGAACAACACCTGCGTGCTGAATCTTTCTGTCGGGGAAATAAAGCTTTGCTCCAACCGCTCCCACATCCGATCTCTGAGCGTACATCAAAAGTTCCTCTATCCAGTTTACGGTTATGACCTTGGTGTCGTTGTTAAGAAGGATGATGTACTCGCCATCAGATGCCTTCACACCGTAATTCACAACCTTGGAATAATTAAACTTAGGTTTTGAACCGTCAGGATTAAGATTACTCTTATCTTCGTAGAAATCTACGACCTTCACAATATCTTTAAGCGATCCAGACTTAAGTTCATCGTAATAGCCCTTTATCTCAGAGCCCTTACTTCCGTTCTCGACAACAATGATCTCATAGTTGTCGTAAACAGATTTCTCATATATCGAATCTATGCACCTTCTAAGATCCTCTGCGTGTTCGCAATTGGGAATAATAATGCTTACCTTCGGTGTTCCGACAACCTCATAACTAATCTTAAAGATTGTCTCAAAAGCTCTGGTGCTCGTAATCTTAAAGTGGTCGTATCCGTGGCGTCTTAAGTGGTCTGCCACAGCTCCTTTTGCAGCCTCAATCGCATAGGGCTTGGCGCTTATATCCGACGCAACACTTCCCGCATGAGATCTCCAGTAATATAAAAGCTTTGGAATATGCACAATATGCTCGGCTTTATCCGTGAGCCTCAATATCATGTCATGATCCTGGCTTCCGTCAAATTTAGTTCTAAAGAGCTCAGTTCCCTCGAGAAGAGTTCTTTTAAACACACTGAAATGACAAATATAATTGTTTGCCCTTAAGTTATCAATAGCATAGTCAGGCTTAAAATGCATTGTTATCATCTTGTTGATATCATCGCCCTTAAAGGTCGTCTCATCGCAATAGATGTAATCCGCGTTCTCCTCATTTATAGCCTTAACATACCAGTAAAGAACTTCCGGATGAAGAATATCATCGTGATCGAAAAGACCGACATACTCACCCTTTGCAAGTTCAAGACAGTGATTTGTATTTCCCGAGATACCCTCGTTCTTCTCAAGCTTTTCGTAGGAAATCTTGCAATTTCCCTCTTTGTCCAAAGCCCTGTCTTCCTTCATATATTCGCTTACAATCTGCGATACAAGTCCAACATGCTCATCATCGGAACCGTCCGCAAGGCAAAGCTGCCAGTTTGAATATGTCTGTACAAGAACAGACTCGATCATGTCTCGAAGAAACTTTTCAGGAGTGTTATAAAGAGGCACCAGTATAGAGATCAAAGGCGCTTTCTCGAAAACAGTCTCTTCCTGCTCTTTTCTTACTTCGGGAGTTGGAAAGCTCTCCGTTCCGTAATGAGTCATGGCCTTTTTTTCTACCTGCTTGTACTTTATCTTGGCGATAACTCCCTTTACAGAGCCCTGATTTCTCACCCTGTCGATCTGTCTTATCGTAAAGTGCATGGCATTTCTCGCAGGCGTACTTGCCTTCCAGATAGGATTGTTCTTGATCCTTGAGAGCTTAAACTCAAGCTCGCTGTTCTTATCTTCAAGTTCCGCAATCCTTGACGCAAGATCTGCGCTCTTTAACTTTTCTTTTTCATATGCTGCTTTAAAATCAAAATCTTTTTCTGACATAAAAAACTTCCAATCAATTCCTTACATTCAATTCTTAACATGTAATATGTTCGGTACCCAGTTAATGAGCTTAAGCCTGCTCGTTCTGTCTATCGCAAGCATTCCGATCTGATAGAATCCGGGTTTTAATTCACCCTTTTTAATCTTTAGCTTATATCCCGTAAGGTCCACATTGACCTGATCCTGGAGTCTTACCCTGATGTCAGGTCTGTACCAGATATAGGGCGTAAAACTGTAAACTTCAGGCCCAACAGGTCCTGCCCCATCCTCATACCTCTCTACAAGCCTCAAAAGAAGCTTTTTGTCATAGAGTGCATTGTCAGATCCTATAACAAAACTGTATCCCTTAAGGAAATATCCCTCAATATTATCTGCGGTATTAACGCCATACAGCCAGTTGTCCATAGAAGCGTTGTACTCGCATCCGACTCTCAGGCACTGATCTTCTCTCGCCCCCTTAATTCCCTTCTCATGAAGAACAGGCGACATATAAGGTATGTCTTCAACAGGCGTGTAGTCTTCTCTCGGAATGATCGCCGATATCGTCTCATCTTCCGTAAGATGCGGGCTGTAAAAAGGATCCTTGTTATACAGGTGCGCGTGCCTCTTCATAAGCACCTCGCCTTCTGCCGCAAGTCTGTCCATCTTCTTCGGATCAAGGTTATCAAGTCCCCTTGTAAGAGACTCATGATGCAAAAGATAAGTATGATTGCAACAAACGTTGTAATAGCCCTTTTCAAAAACGCTGTAGCAGAAATCCACATCATTGAAAGCAACCTTAAGTTCCTCGGGGAAACCTCCCACGTCGTTGAACTTGCGTCTGCTTATGAGAAGGCAGGCCGCTGTCACGCCTATCATGTTGTGTATTCCTCTGTTGTAGCCAAAATAATGGCTCTTATTGTCATGCATCTTCTGAAGCTTGTGAACGGGGCCTCTTCTCACATTTGCAATTCCCGCATGCTGTATAAGGTCGGTCTTTGGATAGATAAGCTTTGCTCCGACAGCTCCCACATGCTTAAGCTGGGCCTGTGAAATAAGCTCCGTCAGCCACCCGTCTTTAACCGCCTCGATATCGTCATTGAGGAAAAGAAGATACTCTCCCGTGCAACTTCTCGCGCCCTGATTGCACATAGCCGAGAAATTAAAGTCCTGAAGCTTGTATATATAATTTATCTTGGTAAGTCCGTTTTTTCTGGGCGCTCTCGATGCATATACACCGTACTTGACCCTGTTTGACGCAGAACTTCCGTTGTCTATGACAACAATGTCATATGTTATTCCGGCATCCTTAGTTGTCTCGATTATCGAATTAAGACACTGCTGGAAAACCTCGGGATGATCCTTTGACGGGATGATAATGCTCACCGTCACGGGCTTAAGCAGCATATGTCTTGAGTTATGGAAACTTCTTCCGTAAAAGACATCCTGTCCTGCGTTTCTGTGAAACAGAACCTCTCTTATATGACCGATCGGAAGCTCTGTTCCCGTCCTCTTTGCAAACGCCCTCTCATGAATAGCCAGCATGCAAAAGAGAACATCGGCTGAAAGAAGCGAAGCTTCAAGTCCGATCTGCTCGGGCGAATTTTTCTTGTTCGCTGTTCCGCCAAGCATCTTGACAGCATTGTCATATTCAGGAATCGCATCATGTACAGTCTTGGATCTGCAAGCAAAAAGACTGCCAATATAAAATGCATTTAAGTATGAATCCGGTGACCAGTCAGGCTTAAAGAAAGGATGAATAAACTTTCCGCCTCTTCCGATCTCATCCTCGTCCGCATAGACAACGTTATGCTCCGGATGCGCTATAAAATACTGTTTTATTACTTCTCCGGCCCTTTTCGTAAGTTTTCCCTTGGGACTTACAAAAATGTATACCGTGTTTTCATCATCTTTGGCGTCAGTCATCTCCCATACTTTTGCATACGGAACAACCTTTACCTTAGGTTCCGGAAGCTTATGCGGTATGAGTTCTCCGTTCTCTCCCGTCTCATACTGAACGGGTGCTTCCGCCTGGATAACAGGGCTCTTCTCGATGTTCTTTTGCCATTTGTCATAAGCTGATGCCTTGGCATTGACCATCCTGTTGTATTTAGCTGTTCTTTTTGTTGCAAGAGTACTTTTAACTAACCCCTTAAGCATTCCCCGTTTTTACTCCTCGTCTCTGTAATAACGTGCCTCACGCTTTTCAACAATCTTTCTTCCGATTTTCTTTATTATCCCCACTTTTTCCTTTTGCTCAGCACCAGGCTGAAGATCAACGGAATTGATAATAGCATCTGCGGCGTTTTTAGGAACCATCGTAGTAAGAAGTCTCACCGTGAGATGATTATTCTCCTTTACACTGAGTCCGCTTGCCGTAAGATCGAACTCAATATTCGGATCGTCTGTATTAAACATGAAGGAATCATCTGTGATCCACTCGCCGTTTACAGGCTTAAGTGTAATATCCGCCGAGCCGTCCTCGATAGACAATCCGTTCCATGCAGCCTCTATCACGGTAACCATGCAGGGAGCAAATGCAGGATCGAGCCTTAGCACCTTGCACCTTGAATCTACCGGAATATCGAGACTTATCTCATTCTTGTCATCATACTGCTCCTCGGGGAATATCGAATCATCCTCCGAATATCCAAATCCCTCGTCAAAGTAAACCTGAACGCAGTCTGCAGCTCTTGCCGCATCCGCAGACTTTGAGAGTTCCTTTGGAACAATAACTTTTCTTCCTATATCTTTCCAGATCTCAACGAGAGACTTTCTGTTTCCCGTAACATATTTCTGGAATGCATATTCTTCATCAAGAAGAACCTTCATTTCTTTTTCTTTTAACCCAAGTCTCTCATATACAGGCTTTGGATCGAACTTCTCTCTCTTCCTGTCTTCGAGTCTGTAGCAGTAGAGTGCTCTCCACACCTGCTCCTTGGGCGGAATACATTTTCCGTAAGTCCACTCATAATCAATTATAGTCCAGATAGGTCCGTTTACCATTATGTTGGAAAAGATAAGGTCGTAATCGGACACCGGATAATCCGGCTTATAATTAAGTCTCTTAATATACTCATTTATAAGTGCATCGAAGGCTTCCATATCATCCCTGTCTATGCACTGATCAAGAAGCGACGCGAGAGGAACACCGTTTACAAAAGAAAAAACAGCACAGCCTTCCGTCTCGTCTATATGGCAATCATTTATCTCAAAATCGCCGCCCCTGAACTTCTCCTGAAGTCCGAGATAAGCATCCCTTAGACCGAAAACATGCTCTCGTGCAGCCTCACTCAGCGGGAATTTCTTAATAACTTTTCTTCCCGTTCTGCTTATGGCGATATCTGTTCTTATCTTGAATTCATCAACTCTGTCGTTGCTGTACTTACTGTATACTGTATCAAATCCGGGTCCCAGTATTACTTCAAAAGAATTGGCAAAATCCGGATACATTCCGTCTTTGACAAGATCCTCATATGCATGTTTCTCGTTAAAGAGGATCATTCTGTCCCTGTCAAAGTTCCTGACATTGTCCTGAAGCTCTCCGAACTTAGGGAAATAAGAATCGGAGTGGATCATTGTCATGAGCTTGTAATCAGGGTACGGATAGTAGAAATGATAATCATTCATTCCACACTTTTTAAATATATTGATAAGTCCGTTCCTTGTAAAAGTCTTGGCAACGCTGTCAGCCGTATAACCTTCGATTCCCTTAAAGTATGTTCCGAGATGATCTTCTGAACATCCTGCAAAATACTTAAGTCCAAGACGATTCTCGATGGCAATTACAATTCTTCCGCCCTTTTTAAGGTGTCTGTTAAGCATTCTGAGGAACTTCTCGTACGGGTTGTCCGTTCCGATATATCCCTGTCCGTACTCAAACACGCCAATTAGAAAAATATAATCAAAATCTCTGTCAAGATCAGGCTCAATGTCCCTGAAGTTTCCCACGTGAATGGTCACATTTCCACATTCTTTGTTTCTGTAGGCATTGATCTCGGATCTTCTTCTGGAAAGATCGCACGAAACAACACTCGCTGCTTTCTTTGAAAGCATTCCCGTTATCGCTCCGCATCCTGATCCGACCTCAAGAACCTTTGCGTTTGGATCCATGGGAATCCACTCGACAATATTCGCTCTCTGTTCAGAAAGATGGTAGAGAATAGGCCAGCTTGCTTTTTTCTCAATGATCTCCTGAAACTCTTCTTTTTTATGATTTTTTACAATCTCAAGAAGATCGTTCTCTACAGCACCGTCACTGTACAGATCGACCCCGGAATAATGTTTGAAATTAAGTGTGACATTGCCAATCTTAATCTGTTCCTGCATCTATATCTCTCACTTTACATGTTGTGTTCATATCATAATATCCAACCGTATTCTTATCTGATACGACCGTGATATTAAGGGCATCATACAGCCTGTGGTATACAGTAAAATCATTCTGCTCAAATCCTGTAACCCCAAAGCTTAAAAGATATTCGCCGCCCTGTAAAGACATATTCTGTGTGAAGGTTATCTCCTTCTCATCACCTGCTTTTACAGGTTCCAAAAAGGCTTTCTCAACCATGGAATTGGTACCTGTGATCTCAATTCCCATGATATTCTTGAAGGTAAGTGCAAAAATAGGTGCCGCAACATCCTTTTCGAACCTGACCTTCATGTGCACCGTAAATTCAGTGCCCTTGATTATTGAGTTCGACCTCACTCCGTTTGAATCGGTAGCAAAGTACTCATAAATCTTAGCCGATCCGTCGCCGTACTCAAGAGTATCGGGATTTGCACCCGCATCTTCCTCGGAAGCCCATTCACTAAAGGTTTCCTTTCCGTCTT
Organism: Butyrivibrio sp. AE2005; assembly: GCF_000686965.1. Lineage (NCBI taxonomy): Bacteria > Bacillati > Bacillota > Clostridia > Lachnospirales > Lachnospiraceae > Butyrivibrio > Butyrivibrio sp. AE2005. Next base: position 123,627 of record NZ_JMMD01000010.1, on the reverse strand, counting down.
TTCTTTTTCCTTTTTTACCGGCATTTGCGGAGCCTTCGGAACTACTCTTCTTTATCTTGGAATCAGCTTTTTTGTCTGCTTTGGCGGCAGCTTCCCTGATATCATCATCATAGAGAAGATTCTCGCCTTCGCTGCTCGGAAGAGGATATTGTCCCACAAGAACCTGCTTGTAGATATCAATCATCTTCTTAGGTGTTCCCTCTCCGATGAGCACGCCTTGATTCAAAAGAACCGCTCTGTCACAATACTTACTTATACTTGAAAGATCGTGTGACACAAAGAGGATCGTCTTACCTTTTTTCTTAAATTCCTCAAACTTATGATAGCACTTTGCCTGGAAAAATACGTCTCCTACAGAAAGTGCCTCATCTACTATAAGAATTTCGGGATCGATGTTTATCGCAACCGCAAAGGCAAGTCTTACAAACATACCGCTTGAATAAGTCTTAACCGGCTGATATACATAATCTCCGATGTCTGCAAACTCAAGGATTGCATCCATTCTATTTTTTATCTCATCTTCGGAAAAGCCGATCATCATACCGTTTAAGTAGATGTTGTCGATTCCGTTATATTCCATGTTAAAACCGGCTCCAAGCTCCAAAAGAGCTGAAATATGGCCGTTTACGTTTACTTCGCCAGATGTTGGAGTAAGAACTCCTGTGATTATCTTAAGAATCGTAGATTTTCCTGAACCGTTTGTTCCGATGATACCTACAGTCTCACCCTTTTTAACCGTAAGATTTACGTTGTTAAGGGCAATCTTTTCCTTAAACTTTTTCTTCTTGGCAAGGCCGAGTGAATCTTTAATCCTATCCCCCGGCTTTTCGTAAAGCGTATATGATTTAGTGAGGTTTTTTACCTCAATAGCTATATCATTCTTCATGTAAATTTCTCCATGATCTATGGATTGTTTCAAAATTATGTATCAAAGTACATCCGCAAAGTGCGGTTTAAGGCGCTTGAATAATACTGTTCCTATACAGAAAAGCATTACAACACTCAGCCAAAAATATGTCGATGAATAAAAATGTTCATAAAACCAGGTTTCACCGTAAATTGAGCTTCTGTAACCTTCCACGATATATGTCATGGGGTTAAGCTTTACAAACACCTTTATAAGATCTTCATACATTCTTATTTGTTCAATTGGCATATGTAAATCATCAGTACAATGTTTCCTGACACGCTCTATAATATCGTTGTTAAGATCCCAGAGAATAGGAGTATACCACTGTAAAAGCTGAATTATAATACTTATGATCTGAAGGAGATCTCTGAAAAAGACAACGAGCGCACAGGTTGCATAACTGATAGATAAAACCAGTATAAATTCGCAACCGATGTAATATATGAGCTGAATCCAGTAAATACTGGGTTCATATCCCATAATCCATGCCATTGCAAGGAGCACACCCAAAAAGAATATATGAATAAACATTGCAGCAATTATTTTGATAATAGGAAGAATGCTTATTTTAAAAAGAACTTTTTTTACAAGATAGTTATATTCAAGAAGTGCTGTTGTTCCGTTATTAAGCGCTTCCACAAAAAAGAACCACGGAACAAGACCTGCTGTGAGGTAAAGTAAATGAGGAACTTCCTCCCCGTTAGGAAGAACATGAGGAGCAGTCGGAAAGAGTTTTCCAAAAATAATGCTGTAAAGAACAACCGTAACAACAGGCTGAACTGCGGCCCATAAAGCGCCCCATGAAGATCCGGCATATCTTTTTTTGAAATCATTGACGGAAAGTCTCACAATAAGTTTTCTGCTGTTCCAAAGTTCAACAGGAAGAACCGTAAGTTTGTCATACCAAAAATAGACCAGAATACATCCGACACCTAACAAAATACATCCGCATATTTTTTTAAGCATCTCTGTATGTTGGTCTGCAAGAGGATTGTTATGTAAAAAAATTATCAGCGCAACCATAAACGCCAATACATAGAAAACGCCCAAGAATTTTTTCTTGGGGGGTTTTCCGATTTTCAATCTTTTGTTCAAAACTCTTTAATTCCTCCCCATTTTTTGTCCTTATCGGAAAGGTTGAGTTCTACACCATCTATAAGCGGCCATTCTACTCCAATATCGGGGTCGTTCCACTTAAGTCCGCCCTCATCATTGGGATGATAGAAATCAGAGCATTTATAAGCAAATTCGGCATACTCGGAAAGAACATAGAATCCGTGCGCAAATCCCTTTGGAATAAAGAACTGCTTCTTGTTCTCGGCAGATAAAATAACACCGAACCACTTTCCAAATGTAGCAGAATTTCTTCTAAGATCAACCGCAACATCAAATACTTCTCCGTTAATGCAACGAACAAGCTTATCCTGAGGATAATTCTTCTGGAAGTGAAGGCCTCTTAAAACGCCCTGTTTACTTGCAGACTGATTGTCCTGAACGAATTCAACATCAATACCGGCTTCAACAAAATCATTTTTGTTATAAGTCTCAACAAAATAGCCTCTGGCATCTCCGAATACAGTGGGAGTTATAACCTTAAGCCCCTCTATTTCACATGTTTCAACGCTAATCTTACCCATTTCTTGTCTCCAATTTAGTTAGAGCCCACAACTGCTGCGGGTTCTATGTAATCATTATATTCTTCATCATCTGTAATATCAGTAGACGCTTCAGAAGCAGCAGTGCCCGCCTCGTCCTTTTTTGTAACCACTACCGAAGGTATTTCCTCATTTGCATCAAAAAAACCTTCTTCAAACAAAAAGGCTTGCGTATTATCACCTATCTGCTCTCCGTACATACCGATATCACTGCTTGAAGAGGTCGCGGCAGAAGCTCCTTCACCGGAAGCTCCTCCCTTACCGAAAATCTCATTAATTTTGTCGGCATTTGTAGCATAGACTATGACCAGCACCAAAATTAGCGCACTGACAATAGCAAGCACCGCCGTCCTGAATACCTTATAGTCCATCTGCAACCTCAGATTCTTATATTAAAGCCCGATCAAAGTCCGTTAGCAACCTCAACCAGATATTTACCGTAGTCGGTCTTCATAAGAGGCTCAGCAAGCTTAAGAAGCTGCTCCTTGTCAATGAAGCCGCGCTTATAGGCAATCTCTTCGATACATGAAACATAAAGTCCCTGTCTCTTCTGGAATGCGCATACAAAATCAGCGGCATCAAGAAGTGAATCGTGATTGCCTGTATCAAGCCATGCAAATCCTCTTCCCATTGTCTCAACGTGAAGAGTTCCTCTTCTCAAATACTCATTGTTTATACTCGTGATCTCAATCTCACCACGAGCTGAAGGCTTAACATTTCTTGCTATATCAACAACATCGTTGTCATAGAAGTAAAGTCCCGGAACCGCATAGTTACTCTTAGGATTCTCAGGCTTTTCTTCAATGCTGATAGCCTTTCCGTTCTCATCAAACTCAACTACTCCGTAAGCTCTGGGATCTCTTACATAGTATCCGAAGATTGTGGCACCCTTTTCTCTTGCCGCAACATCACGAAGAAGTTTTGAAAAACTCTGTCCGTAGAAAATATTATCTCCAAGAACAAGTGCAACGGAGTCATCACCGATAAAGTCCGCACCGATGATAAATGCATCGGCAAGGCCTCTTGGCTGATCCTGAACAGCATAGCTGAAATTCATTCCGAGCTGCTCACCTGTTCCAAAAAGATCTTCAAATATGGGAAGGTCTCTCGGAGTCGAAATTATAAGTACATCCCTTATACCTGCAAGCATAAGAGTTGAAAGCGGATAGTAGATCATCGGCTTGTCATATACCGGCATTATCTGCTTTGAAATAGCTCTTGTAAGCGGATAAAGTCTTGTTCCCGATCCCCCCGCCAAAATTATACCTTTCATCGTGAATCTCCTCTTTTATCTTCCTGAATACATCTTTGTGTAGTATTTTTCGTAATCGCCGCTTGTAACATGCTCCATCCAGTCGTTGTGATCGAAGTACCATTTAATGGTCTTTCTGATACCTTCCTTGAACATGGTCTCAGGTTCCCAGCCGATTTCCTTCTTGATCTTATCGGGAGCAATGGCATATCTTCTGTCATGACCTTTTCTGTCTGTTACATACTTGATAAGGTCATAGCTGAGCTTAGCCTTTCTGGGATCGCTGTCATCAAGCTCTTCTCTGAGAACATCGATGATTGTCTTAACAATCTCGATATTCTGCTTCTCATTGTGTCCTCCGACATTGTATGTCTCAAAGAGTCTTCCCTTCTCCTGTACCATGTCGATTGCCTTTGCATGATCCTCAACAAAGAGCCAGTCACGAACGTTCTTACCATCTCCGTATACAGGAAGATCCTTACCTGCAAGTGCGTTGTTGATCACAAGAGGAATGAGCTTCTCAGGGAACTGATAAGGTCCGTAGTTATTAGAGCAGTTAGTAATGTTTGCAGGGAACTTATATGTGTCCATATAAGCCTTTACAAGCATATCTGAGCTTGCCTTGCTTGCTGAATAAGGGCTGTGCGGATCGTAAGGTGTTGTCTCATAGAAATAAGCATTCGGGTCATCATCGAGTGAACCGTAAACTTCGTCAGTTGAAACATGAAGGAATTTCTTGCCTTCTTTAAATGTTCCATCGGGAAGCTCCCATGCCTTCTTAGCTGCATTGAGCATAGTAGCCGTTCCGAGAACGTTAGTCTCAACGAAAATCTCAGGATTTACAATAGATCTGTCAACATGGCTCTCTGCCGCAAAGTGAACAACTCTGTCTATGTCATTCTCTTCAAAAATCTTGTTGATGGCGTCTCTGTCGCAAATATTTGCCTTGACAAAAGTATAATTGTCACGATCCTCGACGTCCTTAAGATTCTCCAGATTTCCCGCATATGTAAGTGCATCAACATTTATGATACGGATATCGTCACCATATTTTTTGAACATATAGTGAATATAGTTAGAACCGATAAATCCGGCCCCTCCGGTTACAAGATAAGTTTTCATCATAGTATACCTTTCCTTTTCATTTTTTCGTGGCTATTATATCACAAGTCAGTGCCAAGTAGAAGAGTCCCATACCGTAGCACATATATCTGGGCTGCGGGAATATCATGGATCCCGTAACCACAGAGTTTATTGCAATTCCCGAAAGCGCAAGAAACGCAAACAGCAAAAAATCAACCTTCACATCCTTTTCATTTCCACGATTTCCAAAAACGCTGCTCAGGAACAAGAGCACAAACGAAGTCAAAAACAGCAGATACATAAAGAATGATATCGGAATAAGAATCTTCGGACTGATATTTGCAACAGATATTACAAACGCTTTAAGTACATTTGCGGTAAATACATATATTATTGCCTTGCCGTCGCCTTTTTTTATTCTCTCAAAGGCGTGTTTTAAAAGAGTTTTAAAAAGAATTCCCTCTATCTCATCTTCTTTTAGCTGAGCATCACACAGCTCAAGTCCCGGAAAATGACTTGCAACATATTCATCACACTTAACCTGCACGATATCGAAACCTATGACATCATAGCTCTCCGCATAATGAGATGCCATCGCTGCCCAGTCCGAATTAAATACATTTGCCTGATCTCTCTTTTCATAACCCGGAGCATATTCTATGTTAAGTTGCTGCTCATTACAGGCATTAAAAATATCCGTATATAACGCATCGAGATCCGGATAGCCCTCATAATCTTTAAAAAGTTCCGCATCCTCGCTTCTTGCCGTATATAAAACCGTATCAAGTCCGCCCTTGTTGTTTCCGATATGTTCAACAAACCTTCCGCGAAGAGCCGAATTATACATTCTGTCAATTCCTTTTATACTTGCAATAGCCGCAACTATCATAAGCATGGTTATAAAAAACTTATGTATGCCTTCCTGCCTGTTTATAAAAAGATAAATTACAAATGCCGAAAAGCCCCATAAAATAAGACAGATAAGCATCTGTTTTCTGATACTTGCAATAAGAATCGCGAGGACGAATACTCTCACGAGATTTCTCTGAAGATACACTCTGTGCAAATTCCACAGCTCTATTGTGAAAACAACAAAGAGAGGAATTGCAAGTGATTCGGTCATAATGCTCTCAGAATACATCGAGCCTCTTTTGGCTGCAAATCTGTTAAGCGATGCAACCGCCATCTGCGAAAAGACACCCGCGTATCCAAGAAACAAAGCACCACCTGTCTTCAGATAATGGCTTGCAACATTGCAGACTTTATTTCCCAGCCGCCACGACGCATATACCCACAATAGGCTTTGAATTATCACGGCACAGAAAAGATATGAAGGTTGCCCCTTATATTCGCCTGAGAATTTAAAGGTTTCAAATATCTTTCTGATAAGCGCCAAAAAAAGCGGGTAAACAGGCTCTCTTGAGAAATCCATGCTTACATAGCTCTGGGAATCAACGCACCATACAGGGCCGTCCAAAACCGCAATTCCGATATAAAAAATTAAAGGCAAAACAAAGGACAGAACCTTAAAAGATTCCAATCCTTTGTCCTTGTTGATGTTACTCATATATTGTACCTATATTCACATTTATTATCTGTACAAAATGTTAAGGTCAACATTTCCGGAAATACCGGACACTTTACCCTTTGATGTATGCTGCCACATATCAAATCTTGTAGCGTTATATGTAGGATTTGCAGCATACTGCGCAAGCCAGATCTTGTAGTTTGTAATCTGATTGGTCTTGATCTTGCTTGTAAACCATGTCTTGTTTGCGTATACGCCGGCCTTGTATCCCGCATTCTGGATTGTTCCGCAAAATGCCTTGATGTTGGCAGTTCTCTGCTCAGCACTGATAGTATCGCCTCGGCCGTTACTTCCCTCTACGTCAAGATATACAGGGAATGAAAGTCCATATCCCTTACAAAGCTCTATTACCATTGAAGCTTCTTCAACAGCTTCCGCTTCGTTTACAGCCTGTGTAAAGAAATAAACACCAACCTTAAGTCCTGCTGCCTGAGCACCCTTAATATTAGTTCTGAAAGTAGGATCCTCGATAAGTGCACCCTGAGATGAACCTCTGTAACCGCATCTGATGATAGCGAATTCGATTCCTTCGTTTCTTACAGCCTTCCAGTCTATAGATCCGTTCCACTTACTTACGTCGATTCCTCTTGCTCCCGCAGAAGTTGTAAGGACACCGTCGCTTCCAAATACATATTCAACGCCCTGAATAACCTGCTTACCTGTTACGTACTCACAGTTCTTGTTGTAGTAATAAGTCTTTCCGTTTATTGTCTGCCAGCCTTTGTATTTGAAGTTACCCTCTCCCTTGTCCTTAAGGAAGAAATTCTCTTTGTTATAGTAATCGGCATATGTTGCCTCTCTGAAGCCACCTTCTGAGCTCTTTACATAAACCTGCTCACCATCGCGAGTCTTAAGAAGCGCCTTCTTATCTACTACCGTTACCTCAACATCAAATGCATTGTATCCGGTTGCAGTATATGTGACCGTTGTCTTTCCGGCTTTCTTACCCTGAAGTTCTGTTCCTGAAACGCCTACGATAGAAGCATCTTTCGCTTTTCCTGAGAATCCCGGATAATCATTTGCATTTATTCCGATATTTGTCTTCTCATCCTGTACGAGTGTGATCTTCTTGAAATTGATAGGAAGATCTCCGGCTTTCTTGGCATTAACAGTTACAGTGATATATTCAGTTTGATAATTCTCTGCTGTAACAGTCAGTTTTGCTGTTCCCTTAGCCACGGCAGTAATTGTATTTCCACTACATGATACGCATCCTGTATTGTCAGAAGTAATCTGAATCACCAATCCGGATACTTTTGTTTCTATAGCCTTTTTATCACCTTCAGTAAGTGTTATTGCTGTCTCTTTTACAGGAACCTTGCCGTTTTTCTCAAGAAGTGCCTTCTTGTCAGCTTCCTGCTTAAGTCTTGAAGCCTCTGCCGCAGCAGCATCGTCTTTCGCTTTTTTATCTGCAGCTTCTTGGGCTAATCTGGAAGCTTCTGCCGCTGCTTCCTGCCTCTCTTTTTCTTCTTTTTCTTTCTTAATTCTTGAAGCCTCCGCCTCTGCTGCTTCCCGCTTTTCTTTTTCTTCTTTCTCTTTAGCTAATTTGGCTGCATCTTCATCTTCAGATGAAGTCTTGTTACTTCCTCCGCCATTCAATCCTGTACTTGCTGCATCCTTATTAGCATTTTTGCTGTCATCACTTGAATCGTCGCCGCTTCTATTATCCGAGTCGGCATCCGGTAAAGTAGAACTATCAGTAGTAAACAACGCAACAGTCCTAAAGTTAGTGAAGTCAATTATCGATGACTGTGACATAGGATCAGCAATACTGTTTTTATCAATTTCCTTATATGTACCGTTTTTATCGGCAGCCGATCCGTCTGCAGGAATCTTCTCACTCTCAACATATTCAACAGTATCTTTAAGTGTTGATTCCACAACGTTCTTTACCGCTGTATCTTCTTTTGCAACGTTGATCTGTGATTCTTTCTTAACCTCGTTGCTGACATCAACCGGCTTCATCTCTACCTTGTCTTTTACGGTTACAGACTTTGTAGATGTATCAAGGCTGTACTGTGAAAACTCGGCAGGAAGCGCATTTGGTGTAACCTTATATGTGCCGGGTTTCATATCCTTTTTATAGATGATACCGTCTTTATCGTCATCCTCGTAATCAACTTTAGATCCGTCGGGAGTTTCAACAGTCACCTTAAAAGGAACTTTTGCAACGAGCTTCTTGTTACTTCCGATAAACTTTATCTTAAGGTCGCTCTTGATAGAAGAAACACTAAAGCTTACCTTTCCGCCGGTAACTTCTTCCTCTACCTTCTCTTCTACTACTTCTTCAACCTTTTCTTCTTTTGCTTCATCAATGATATTAGCGGTCATCTGCTTTGCTTTTTGAGCATCGGCAACAGCAACAAGTCCGCTCTGTCCAACAATCTGAACATCGCTCATAGTCGATCCGACATCTGCAAAAGCACTGATCTCATGACTTCTGCCAAGCGCTTTTGTATAGAAAACTCCTGTCGCGATCGCACCACCAAGAATCACAACAGCAACAACTGCTGCAGTTCTTTCTACCGCACTCAGACTCTTTCTTGTCTTTCCGGATCTGCGTGCACCCTTCTTAGATGCCTTATGTCCACGGCCGAATTCTTCATTATCATATCTGTCATCATATCCGCCGTCATACTCATAATCACTGTCGCAATATCTTGTATCATACTCATTATCGCCATTAAATGCGCTTGCAAGATCGGTACTCTTAAATTGCCTGTCATCTTCCGCATAGTCGCGATCGTCATCCGCATAATCTCTGTCATAATCAGAATCATCATACTTTTCATCAATCATGCGATCATACCCGCGAACTTCATCGTCATAACCACGGGCATCATTTGAATAATAGCGATCATCATCCGCATATCCGTGACCGTAATCATCTCCGTTTTCGTAGTCACGATCATCATCGGCATAATCCCTATCATAATCTTCTTTTTCATATCTTCTGTCGTAGTCATAGCCTGCATCACTGTATTTGCGGCTATCTACGTAATCTTTATTGTCTTCATAATCGCGGTCGCAATCGTAATCATCATAATCGCTCTCAACTTTGTAATCGCGATTATCATCAAAAACCTCATACTCCCTGTCATAGCGACGATCATCATATCCAAGATCATCTACATAATCATCATATCCGTCGTACTCACGATCGTCACGAACATCTCTGTCGTATTCTTCCCTATATTCCCTGTTGTCTCGTCTTTTTCTGTCTTTAGAAGTTTTGCGGCCGACAAATAATCCGCGCTTAGTTATCTTTTTCATATACACTCCTCGTACGATTGATCAATTTACGTAACTAAATATATCCTCCCTCGATAACCCCCTATACCATATATAGCATTTTAACATTTTCGAAATACAATAACAACTTTTTGTTATCATTCGGATTTTTTATTTCTATATATCGTATATCGCAGATTCACGCCCCCAATCTGCATTTTCTTTTTTACATTGGTTTATTTAGGAAAAAGACTGCAATCCCACATATAATGAGACTCATCCCCACAATCTTTCTCTTCGATATCTTTTCCTTAAAAACAATCCTCGACAGGATCAATACAAAAACATAGCTTATGGGCTCCATTACTACCGTTCCCATATATCCAAGTTTTTCTTTATTATAGCCAAAGACCACCGTAATGACCATTGACACCATAAGCAGCGAATACCCACCTATAACAAGGCAGTTAAGATACTCCCTTATGGTCGATAGATAGCTCTTTTTCGAACTCATCTTCAAAAAGATCTGAGAAGAGGATGCTATAAGCTCAGCCAAAAGCATCATTAAAAAATACTTATACACTTTCCGCTTCCTCCTCCGATGAACTGTTCATAACTATAACTCCGGCGATAACAATAAGAACGCCGATCACCATTCCGGGTGTAATGCTCTCCGAGAAAATTACAAAATTCCAGAGCATTGACCACATCAATGTTACTGCCTTATTGGAATAAGCTATAGAGAGCTGGAATTTCTTAATAACCTGCTGCCATATAACGGCATAAATTGCCAAAACAACAAATTCAAGTGCAAAAAAGCCAATCCATCCGAGAGATAATGTCGGATATTCGGAAGCGCATTTAGCAGCAACAGTCGAAAGAGAATAGACAATAACTGCTCCCTGCAACTGAAAAATACCGGCTATACTGTTCTTTTTCATTCTTCCGATTCCCCTTCTTCTCCCGTTCCTTTTTCTGTATCTACAATATTCTTAAAGACTTCCGCAAAATGCTCCGCTATATTCTTATTACATTCGGCATTTACATGAATATTGTCAACAAGAAGATCCTTACTGTTTTCTTCAGAAATATCTCCGTTATAATTGTCAACAACACTTACGCCGGGATTCTCAGCCTCTGAGCAAACCGTCATCATTCCAAGGTAATACTGGAAAAGATCACCGTTTCCAAGTTCAAGCTTATCTCCCGCAACTACATTTCCGTCCTTGTCAAAGCCGTAACAGAAAGTAACGGTCATACCTATAATCCTCATATAAGGATACTTTTCCTGAATCTTTTTAATTCCGGTAGCAAGCGCTCCGTTATATGTCACTTCGTCAAACTGGTTGTCAGGGTTTCTACCGATCCTTCCCTTAAGAAGATCCTGCGCATTGTAGTAGATAACCAGAGTATCAACCTTATCCATATCGACATCTTCAAGTGTTTTTATACTGTCTTCAAACATTGAAGAATTATCAACAGAACTTGTAGCCTCGTGAAGTTTGGAATAATCTCCGCTTGTGATCGCATCTATTACGCTCGGGAAACAGAAAGCATCAAGAGGATCGTTGCCGTTTGCTGAACGCGCAACGGTAGTCTCGGGAAATCCCGCAGCTATACATTTCGCACCTGAAGCCTTTTCAATCTGAGCGGCAATTCCCGTATCTCCCAGATCATGGGTAATAGCGTCATTTCCGACCATAAGTATCGTCTCTTCACCGTCATCCTTATGTCCTGCCTTCTGCTCGTCAGATCTATAGGTGATAAAATCCTGAAGCTCTGCAGAAATATTTTTTTCATCGGACTCTTTCAGCTCAATACTGCTGTGATCCCATTTCACGATCTGCAAAACAAAATATAAGACAATAGCTACAATTACACCTAATACAACAAAGTGAGCCCAACGCGGAATCTTACCTTTTTTCTCGTAGTCTCCGTCGTCATCATCCTCGGAGTATCCTCTCTTCCCGCTTCTCCTTGCGCTCCTGCTATCCTCATAATACTCTTCATCGTCATAATCATCTCTGTAACGTTTCGATCGACTATCCTTACGTCTGCTGCCTTTGTAATCTCTCATATACTCGTCCTCCTGCCCGTCATCCTCGTAGTCTTCAAAAAGCTCATCATCATGATCTTCATCTTCGTAGTCTGCAGGATAATCGTCTTCATATTCTTCATAATCGTCGGAACGGCCTCTTTTTCCCGACGATCTTACATTCTCTTTATCAAAATCATAGAAGTCATCCTTGAAGTCATCTTCATAGCCTTCTTCAAAGCCCTCTGCGTAATCATCCTCATAGTCATCCCTATAGCCGTCGTTTTCATAATCATCTCTGTAATCGCCGTCATATCCGGCTTCATCTTCATAATCGTCGGCGTCTCTGAAGTCATCATCGTTTTCGAATTCTTCCATACTGTCTCCTGCGAAGATATCAAAATCATCATCGCTGTATATATCAAAATCTTCTCTTTTATTTCTCTTATTTCTCATTACTGCATCATTCCTCTCTTATATTGGATATAGAGCTCAATCCGTATACCTTTGCCACATCACTGTTGATCCTGCTGTCCGGATCGTCAAGCAAAAAGAAGGAATAAAAATCCCCGATAGTTTCAGGATTTGTCGGGACATCAACTTTAACATCCTTATCTTTCATATTTGCAAAGCTGTCTGTAAGTTTCTTTGTCTCAACATAATTTTTTTGAAGTTCACCACTATAAAGCTTCTTGTTAAGCATAACAACGCTATACTTTCCGGGTGAAAAAGGTGTCGCTATAAAGCACACGAAAATAATTGCATAAAGAACCGCAAGAACGGACATCTTCTTATGTCCTTTCAAAGCTCTTCCCATTAACCATCCGATAAACAATGCCAGATTATCAAATGCGGCAGTCGTAGCCATCACTGTGATAAAAAAGCATCCGTTCGGAATCTGCTCCATGCCATATCCCATTACCTGCGCAAAAGCCGTTACCATCGGAGAAGCAAAAAGCATAGCTCCGACCACTATCCAAGCTGTCTTGCAAAGCTTTATCCTGTCATAGATAAGATATCCGACAACCATAAGGCTGATAACAAGAACAAGATAATTCCTGTTAAAAAAAAGCCACCTTACCACATACTTATAATGCTCTGCCGCATAACCGATTCCGGCTTTTACATCAACTGCGCCGCTGTTTTCAATTCCATGTCCCGTCAAATTCCCCGGCGCGATCATATTGATAACCGCCCCTGCAAGACATGTAATAAATACTATCATATTATCTTTTTCAAGTCTTCTTCTCTTAATCGCAAAATAGATAATAGTACACAAAAGAAAATACACAAATATCCCCGTTATTGCAAGGGATGCTCCGACCGTCGCCGCTCCGAGTATTGCCGCAAGAACCAACGGTTCTCTTCCTGTCAGCGCAACTTCCTTGTTAAGGTTATAAATGATAAAAAGACCGATCGACGTAAGTCCAAATGAAATGGGAACCCCATACGTACAGGCTCCGGAAAACCAGTAAAACACTTCCCTGAACGAATCATACGCCGTAAGCGGAAACACTGCGATCACGATCACAAATAATACAACATGCACGCCAACATCCGCAGTTTTCTTCATTATGACACCGGTCAAGAATATAACCGCCGCAAAGACAAGCACCGCATTGATCACCATAGTGACCTTCATTGCAGAAAAGCCGCCGTAGATTATGGGATTAAAAAACGAACCTATAAATGAAGTGAAATATGCGCCCTGTTCATGCCTGTACGCCTCATGTGCAAACTTACATGCAGAAACAATTCGATCAAAGAATCCATCGACTCCGATTCCCGATCCCGCGTACCAATAATCATCCGATACCGGCACAACAAACATGGCTGTCCTTACGATCGTCTCTATCAAAAACGCGATAACCGGAACCGATACGATCACCATTCCCCAATTCAATACTCTTTGCGTTCTCTCGTGTTTCATATACCCGCAATCTTTCTTACCATTTCCTCGAAAAAAGGTCTGCATAATCAAAATCTGCCACCATTTTTCTGACAGTTAACAACCCCTTATCCATTTCCTCAACGGATTTAATTTCATATTTTCCATCCTTAAAGCATTCTACCATAAATTTGTTAATTGCGGGTTTATAATGTGAATAATCCGCATAATTACTAAGGTCCAGGGTTTCCTCCATAGTCTGGAAATAAAACACCCTCGCATTTTTATACCCAAGAAGCCTCTCGGCGACATATCTGTATTGCTTCATCGTCGCCTCAAATGTATTCTCGCGCTTCACATTGTTCCAATACAGGATACTGTAAGGGGGAAAAAAGAAATAAAACTCTGTATCCGGATTTGACTCCACAAAAGGAAGAATATTCCTTGAAAGATTTACTTCCGTTCTCTCGATCAGCCCATCTTTTTCAGTTTCCACAGGATTTATCTCAGGCTGCTCGTAATTGTGCATAACCCATTGAATATTGTAATACTCAGGTGTCCACCAGCTAAAATAGATTTCCGAAATATCCGAACCTTTTCCCCTGATAACGGGACGAAAAATATATTCAAATAATACATCCTTGTTTATGAGATATTTTACATCATTAATGACACTCTTGTCATATAAATACATCGGAAGCGGATACTTTGTTTCATCCGGATCTGCCGTCATAGTCGGGATATCTACGGCAAAGTACACCTGCTTTACAGGCTTCTGTTTCCTCGCATAGGTATTTTTATCAAACACGAAAGAAAGGATATTGTAGTCATCCCTGGGATATGCCCCGCTGTAACTAAGTTTTACGGTATCCGTTCCAAGAATATCTTTAAAATCGTCCGTGTCAAAATTAACCGTCATGGACGATCCTATGATACATCCGTCATATGCCATATTCCTCGCCATTCCGGGATTCTGACTGAGCTGATTGTCTACAATATACGGAAATCCCGCAACAGGAGTATGGAAATGAAAAAAAGGATCCACATACACCACGATTCCCCCGCAGATGATAAACACCGCAAGAACCATGCTTATTAAGATGAAAAAGTACTTTTTATAGCTTTTCATAATTTTCTCCGCCCCATGCCGTCCGTTCTTCCGACCGGCACAAATGTATTATCAACTTGAAAATACATTAAAAATTCATATAAAGAAATGTACTTACGCCCGAAAAGCTGATTATGCTCCAAACTAAAAGCACCGCAGTAAGTACAGTCGTGCCAAGATTTATCTTGCACTCCTTAGAATACGTAACAGCATTTTTTCCCAAAAAGATTATCACACCGCCCGCAATAAGAAAAAGCCATAGACAAAAATCCCACGCAAAGCTAAACTTCATAAGCGGTGTCATCTTTATCACATACCATATCTCATCGAGATTAAAGCCATCGGCAAACGTGCTGTAAAAAGGTCTTATTCCGCCGACAAACATTCTCTTAAAAAGAAGAAGCGCATCGGAAATGCTGCTCGCCCTAAAGAACACCCATGCAGCAGTTACATAGACAAAGGTAAAAAAAGTTCCGCAAATCTTTTTACCCTCTGCGACAATCCGGTTTTCCTCACTCTTTTTTGACGTCTTTTTCGCTCTTTTCAACATTCTTGTGATGATACTCAGAACGCCATGCATGATTCCCCAGGCAACAAACGTACTTCCGTTGCCATGCCAGATTCCGCTGAGCAAAAATATGAAAAAGATATTCAGATACGTCCTAAGCTGCCCTTTTCTGCTACCTCCGAGAGGTATATATACATATTTGGTAAAAAACTTAGTGAGTGTGATATGCCATCTGCCCCAGAAATCACCTATATCAACAGCCTTATAAGGTGAATTGAAATTAAGCGAAAGCTCAAATCCCATCATCATACAGACAGATGCCGCAATATCGCAGTAACCGCTGAAATCAAAATACAACTGGAAAGAATAGAACACAGCGGTAAGTATCGCCTCTATCCTTCCAAGATTGGGAATCGCAGAAAATCCGTACTCGACAGCCTTTGCAAAAGTATCCGCAAGGATTACCTTCTTAAACAATCCCATGGATAAAAGAAGCAATCCACGCATCAGTTTTTCCCAATCCATATCATCTTTATAAGCTTTTTTAAGCCCATCGTTAAATGCCGCAAATCCCATCAAAGGCCCTTGCAGAATCTTTGGAAAAAACAAAATATAGATGAGATAGTCCATCAGATCATATTCTTTTATCTCACCCCGATATAAATCAACAATATAGGAAATCTGGTTGAATGTGTAGAAACTGATTGCAACAGGAAAGAACATTCCCGCATAAACAACGCTGTACTTAAAGAAAAACAATATCGCAATGTTTACCGCTACGCCCGCGATCATCCAGATCTTCGTGTTCTTCTTTAACCTGATGCAATTTATGACATTTATGTTGAGGAAAATACTCATACATAAAATAACTGTGTTTTTAATCTCAAAAAGACTATAGAAAATAAGAGAGCCCAGAATCATCAATATATTCAAAAGGCTTTCTTTTTTCTTATAATCTTTGATCTTTGTCCTTATCAGAAGATACGCCGCAAGAAATATCGGCAGAAATAAAAGCATGAACTCATATGAATTAAAAAGCATTTTACTTCAACCATTCACTCCTTTTGCTCATGAGGAGCGCCTTAAAGATGTCAATATCGTCTACTGTCGTGAGTTTTATATTCTTCTCAGAGCCCTGTGAAAAATATACTTTCCTGCCAAGTTCTGTCATAAGCGTACAAGATGCGACAGAATTTGTTATTCCTTTTGAAAGAGCCTCTCTGTGAAGATCACAGATCTCTCCGAGTCTGAATCCCTGCGGAGTCTGAGTTCTCTTAAGATTATCTCTGGGGTATGTCTTATCAGACATTTCGCCGTCCGTTGTGGTAAGCATAGCCTCCGCACAAGGAATAGCCGTGATGGCATTTCCGTACTGCTTGGTCTTCATGATGCAGTCGGATATGATCTCCGCGGAAACCATCGGTCTTATCGCGTCATGGATAAGCACTATCGAATCGGCATCAAAATTCTTCTCAAGTTCATACACACCGTTTCGTATGGAACCCTGCCCGTTCTCTCCGCCCGGAACGACATGCTCAAGTTTTGAAATATTGAACTGGCGGGCATAAGCCATAAGCATCTGTTCCCAACCTTCAACACACACTACGGCGATAGAATCAATCTCGGGATGATTCTGAAACGCTTCAAGCGTATATACAATAACAGGCTTCTCATTTACCGTAAGAAACTGCTTGGGAATGTCCTGCTTCATTCTGGCTCCCGTACCGCCGGCAATTATAAGTGCTATTGTTTTCATAATTATAGGTCCTCGTTTTTCTTTATAACATTCACGTGCATGGGAACTCTTTTATCCTCAGGCGGAAGACTCATATAATCCTTATAAGTCTTCTTAAGCCACTTGTCGTGGTTCTTCGGAATTGGGAATTCCTTGCCTCTTATCTTAGCTGTATCAGGTCCGTATATGAGGTGATCCGCATCAAAATCAAGTCCCCAGTACCTTGGATCGGGCTGCTCATTTGAGATGAAAAGAGTTGTCTCATCTCCAGAGCCTTTCTCGTTACCCGGAGCTCTCTTTGCAAGTCCTCCGAGTGTCTGAAGCTTAATATATTTATATGCTATAACCTTGAAAGGTATGCACCTTCCGACAGTTGTAAGAAGGAAAGATACAATCTTCATCACGCCCTTAAATTTTGAATAATCAACGTACGGTCTGTGCCCCATGGCAAGCGCATAGAGAAGCTTCATCCTGATAAGCTGCCACTTGTGATTATCCGCCTCTTTATCAAATACAAAAAGATCGAGCGTAGGATGAGAATACCTGTGATCGTAGAAATCTTCCGCTCCAAAAGAGGTCTCTTCATAAGTAAGATCGTAATCCGCGATCTTTGTTATAAAATCAAAAAACTGAGGATATCTCTCAAATCTAAGAAGTTTAAATCTCTTATCCGCCTCTTTCTCATATACGTCAATAAACCTCTCGTAATCTTCACGCAAAAAAAGAATATCCACATCATCATCCCACGGAATAAAATCCTGATGCCTTACAGCACCAAGGAACGTACCTCCGTGAAGATAATACTGTATATTATGTTTTTTACATATTCTGTCTACCTCCGAGAGCATGGCAAAATCCGACTCATGCACCCTGTCGAGGTATTGTTGTACTTCTTTATCCATTTAACTTATTTCCTTAACTCTTCTCTGCCGCTTTCTTTTCCTCAAGCTTCTCAACTACAACAGGATCTTCATAGACATAAAACTTACCGACTTTATCAACAATCTTAAGACCGAATGTCGTAAGATCCTTACTCAGCTTCCTTTTCTCTGTATCCTCGGGCATGATGACATATCGACACTCTTCTTCTCTTGTCGCATCAACAATCGCTTTGGCATCAACTATCTCAACGCCTTCGGCCGTGACCTCTGCATTTTTCATCGCATCATACACAGGATCCCAGTACATTCCCTTAGCTTCACCCTCAATAATATCTGCTCCGTAAGGCATAAGGATATGAGTATCATACTGCCTTACATACCATGTCAGTTCTTCGGGAAAAGCCGCCCTCGGATTATCTTCTCCTTCTGCAGGCTTTATAAGCTCACATATATCAATAACATCCTGGCGAATATGATAAATGTTCTCTGCCTTATACATGTATCTGTTTGTATATACAAGTTTGCCTGTAAGCATGATCGCAAGAACCGCAGCAACCATTACCACTCTTCTTATCGCATCGCTTTTCATTTTCATCATTATCAGACATGCAGCGTATGCAATAACAATATACATGGGTATCAACCACAATATTCTATAATACGTTTCCGGGCTGTCTTTATCAACATGACCGACATATATTATCCTTGTTATCGGCAAAAGAAATCCCGCAATTATCACAAGTGGCATTATTCCAAAAAGTATCTTTTTTACTTTGTCTTTTTCCTTGATCATGATAAATATCGCCGAAGCAATAAAAACGATCATGTTAAGATATGCCCTGATATCTCCGGCCGATTCGCCTCCAAAATACTGTCTGAGCGCCACATAACATTCCATAAAAATTCCGTACATATTATGCTCCACCCCCCAGAATTAAATAAAAGGCAACATAAGCCAGATTGGGAATAACCGCCAAAAAAGCTCCTACAAGCACAGTCCATCTCTTTGATGCATATAACAAAACAATCGTAAGGATTGCAACAAGTACGCATCCAAGCGCAACACCAAGCTCAGTACAGATACATGAAAGTACATTTACAAGCGCAAGCATTATCCAGCAGGGTGCGGTGATCTTAAGTTTTTCTTTAGTTCCGGCCGCCTCGTTCACTGCGGATACATCTTCAAACATAAGCAAAAAGAGCCAAAAGATCATCGGAAGTGCAAGATTTGAAAAAAGAGCCTTACCCTGCCAACTTCTCATTAGCAGGAATGTCGCAGGCGTACTCAGCGAAACATTTCCAAACATAAACAGTACATTTATAAAAATCATAAATACGGGAACGATTTCTTTTTTCTCCTTAAAAAGACTCTTCCCTATCTGATAATACACATAATAAACAAGCGGTAAAACAAAGAGTGGCATTACTACATGCGAAACTATAGTGGCATGTACAGATGAGCTCTTGGCTATAAAGGCAATCCACATTGTAACAGCTGCAAGCACATTTCTCGTTTTAAGGTCAATTGGGCCTCCAACATTAGGGTCGATCCTGTTCATAGATCCCCACTGCTGCGCTATAAGTGAATTTGTCACATATTCGGCATCATCACCGTTGAACGGTGCATATATAAAGTTCATTACCACTTGAAAAAGAACAAGTGCTATAAAGATTCCATAATAAATTTTGGTCTCTGTATTAAGGTCACAGACAATATCCCTCTTAAAGATCGACTTACTGAACCTAAAAGATCCGCCGATTGCCAAAAGCGATACGATCACCACATAAATCTGTCTGCAATGCGTAAACGACTCGTAAACATAATTGATTATGCAGGGAATCGCGACCATTTCAAATATAGCAATGTAAATAAGAAATCCAAGAATAAATGTGATTCCTATTGTCTTTTTCCCCTCAGGTAATATAAAGTTGAAAAGCTGTCCGATAAGATATGGCACTACCAACATCCAATAGATCAGGCGCACTACGGACCATGCAACCATTAACATATGTCATTCTCCCAAAGCAATTTTCTTATACTTACAACCGCATCACGGCAAACCATGCTTATCATATAACAAGCATGCTCTTTATGTGCTGCTGTAAAATGTTGATTCCCGTAAGATTTTCGCCGCCTCTGGGAATAATAATATCTGCATATTTTTTACTGGGTTCAATGAACTGCTCATGCATAGGCTTAACCGTATCTGCGTACTGATTAAGTATCGACTCTATACTCCTTGCACGCTCCGCCATATCACGCCTTATCCTTCGCATAAGTCTTTCATCCGCATCCGTATCAACGAAAACCTTGATATCCATAAGATCTCTTAATTCTTTATTTTCAAGAACCAGGATTCCCTCAAGGATTATAACATTCTTAGGAACAATGTGTACCGTGGCATCCGCCCTGTTATGAACAGAAAAATCATAAACGGGAATATCAACTTCCTCGTTATTCTTAAGCTTTTTTACATCCTCGATCATCATCTGTGTATCAAATGAATCCGGATGATCGTAGTTAAGCTTGGACCTGTCCTCATATGAAAGGTCGTTGTGAGCTTTATAATATGAATCATGGTTGATGACAACAATATCATCACCAAAATTCTCTTTTATCTTTCTTACTATTGTCGTTTTGCCCGAAGCGGTACCACCTGCAATTCCGACAATACAGATCTTACCTTGCATATCTTCCTCCTTTTGAAGTGTAATACTCATGTTCCACCACTTCTCCGGTTTCTTTATCATATATTATTATCTGAATATCGGCACTCGCATGAGCGTCGTCATACAGATAGTTTGTATCCTGATCGTCCGCCTCATAAAAAAGCCTGAAATTCTGTTCAACAGGCTGATAATACATATGTCCCATCGCTGTCTCAACATTCTCAAGATTTCCGTCGCCGGAAGCTTCATATGTCTTGCCCGTCTTTGGATCCTTGATAAGTATATACGGCCCAGACGTAGTTTTGATCATATTTGAATCCGCTATTCCACTTATGACATGTTCCATTGATTTATCCGTAAAAACCTGAGAACCTTCATTGCAGTATAAAACAAAGCCATACTCTCCAAGAGACAAAAGGCTTAATTTGGAAATAAGGTTGTCCTCATCGGTTGTATCCGATCTTATCGATTCATAGAAGTTATCACTCTTTTCATCCCAGTATGCATAAGCCTCGTCGCCTCTGTGATCAACAAGCTTGGCATTGTTCTTAAGCCACTTTCCTATGGCTTTGGTTGTCTTGGTGGATCCAACGGCGTTCAAATGGCCGTGATCGTTTAAATCTGAGTATATGTCGATAACATCCGAATTAAGCATGTTAAGATAAGGCACATTGTAGGATTTTGCTATAGCCCCAGCCGAATTTGCGGCAATAATATCTTTTGACTCAGGATTAAAAGGATCGAAAGTCACAAGCACCCCGATGTTTCTTTTCTTACATTCCTCAATGATAGCTTTGAGATAACGCTCTCCGACCGTTTCCTCCGGAAGAACCTCTCCCTTTTCAGGTTCCTTACAGAAAGTAAAAGAAGTCTCAACGTCATATCTCATCTCTGCGCCGAACAATTCGTTCTTTGATTCATCTCCGAATACCGATTTAAAATCATCCTCGGAAATGTATTCCCACCTGTTGTGATAAACAAGGAAATTAAAAAGGAATTCTCTTCGGATCGATTTATCCTGTATAAGATCGTTTACCGCCTCAACTTTGAGGTCGTTAAACGGCCACACATCCATATTAAGGTGAAGCTGCTCAACAGAAGTATTTACCTCATCCTCATCGGGATTTGCATCTCTGTCATCGAGGTAACGATAGTTCTTCTCAAGCATATAGGCATCAACAACAACCCACTTCGGAGTCGTGTACTGAAGCGCCTCCCTTAGTTCCCAATATGTTGATTGAAGGAGCGAACCGTGTCCTCCCATATTGTAAGAAGTATATCCGTACTCATTATAAAGAACCGTAGGGTTTATCGCATTTATTACGTGAGAAGATCCGATAAAAAGAACGTCTATCTGATCTTTTTTGGCAAGTTCAAAAAAATCGGCATACTTATACAAGCTGTCTTTTCTCTCCAAAACTATCGTCGTTGCATATAAAATAATGCCCACGGTTATAGTAAAAAATATGCACTTTAAAGCTATGTTTATCTTTCTTTTCATAAATTCATGCCCTTGTCAGTGCCTTCAGCACTACGCTTAATATGTAACTTCACCGTCATGCTTAAGAAGTGATACGCTGTTTACTCCGTCAAGTCCCGAAAGGCTGCTGCAAAGCTTTCTTCCGTCTGATGTTCTGATCTCGAAAGCCAGACTTATCTGTCCGTTTGTTATTGTTCTGCTCTTCTCACTGTAATAGCTCTTGCTCTCTGTAAGAATCTTCTCAACACCGTCATTGGTCTCATCACTGTCTCTGAAGCTTATCAAAAGAATCTGAGGAGCCTTCGCCTGAGGAACCAGCTCAAGAACAAGAATGAGTATTGTGATCGATGCGGAAAGCACCAGTGCTATTCCAAACAATCCCGCGCCGCAGATGATTCCGACAGCAATTGACCAGAACAGGAACACAAGGTCCATGGGATCTTTTATTGCGGTACGAAATCTTACGATAGAAAGCGCACCCACCATACCAAGAGAAACCACAACGCTTGACTGGATAGTCAGAATAATTGCCGCAGTTATGATCGCAATCGATGCAAGAGAGATATTAAAGCTCTTTGAATAAAAGCTCTTTTTTGTAACAACTCTGTAAAAAAGATAAATATATACCGCAAATACACATGTAAGCGCGATCGCAATTACTATTGTCCTGATGCTCATTTCCGTCTGAGCGTAATTCTCCAAAAAAGATTTCTTTAAAATATCCTTAAAACTCATTTCTCATCCTCCGTTATAATGCTGTGCTTCGTATGCCATCCGTTCAAAATGCCTGCATTGGCATTCGACGGCACAATTCGTATTTAGAAAAAGAAGTATATCTCATATTATCAAGAATCATCACTTGTCTTAAGTGATCGGGCAAAAGCGTATCATACTTCACCTCCAGAAGATCAAGATCCCTCGCCATAATAGGCCTTACCGGCAGATCTTCATCAAAAAATCGGTCAAACATCTCGCTCGAAGAAAGACATCTGTCAATCGTGACACGCACATTTGAAGGCCTCCAGATATACGGGATTCTCTCATATTGAACAATAGTCGCCGGTCTGAAGCCTTTTGTCATGACCTGCAATGCAAAATCATTCCATAAAGGTTCTCTGTTCTTATCCGGCTCAATATTTCCCGCCATTGCCGCTTCAACATCCGCTCTTGAAACAGTGATGCTGTCTTTATGTGTCATATTGCCCAGTTTTTCTTTACATTCAAGATGTATCACCTTGTCGCTGCAATTATATATTCTGATTCTCCACTTTCTTCGGAAAAAAACTCCGTCTTCTTTCTCATGAAGACAGGAATTATTCGGATCGTCAAAATACACACTGCGAATCAGATAAGACGTGCCGTCACGCACATGCGGATCTTTTTCCATCATGGCATCAAGCCTCATCTTAAGGATAGCGACGTCAGATTTATTCAGAAGATACTTCTGTTCGTTTCTGTATCTGTTACCCATAAAATTCTGCTCTGTCCTTCCTAATGCTGTTTCTGCGTAAGTACCATGTCCTTTGTGACCACGGTTTCGGGAGTAAATAACTCCTTGCCATAGTACCAATCATTACTGTCCTTGTAAATCGGAAGCGAATCTTCGCCTATCGTATCTCCCTTTTTAACCGGAACCATCAGATCAATTCTGGCTTCATCCAAAACAAAAGTCACAATATAATAAGCATCTTCATTCTTATAATATGCATCAAGGAACTTAGTCCTGTCAGCAAAGACTCCGGTAATTTTCTTTACCGAATTTGCAAAAGAATCTGCCGGATCATTCGGATTATCAATATCTTCGACGGACCACCTGTAAGTATCTGCAATTGCCGATTTCTCAATTTCTTTTTCCCATACAGGCACATCTTCCGAAAGAATCTTTTTAAGTTGCGGCTCAGCCTTTTCAAAGAAAAATTTCTTCATTCCGTCATGGAAATCTTTGTGCGAATCAAACTGCCTAAGCCACATTACTCCCGAATTGTCTTTATCCTTTACTACTATTGAATTATTGTGAATCGATCTGATCATATAATTCAATCTTTCATTCTGAATAAAGGAAACATAATCGTTTATTGACTTATCAAAGTCCCAGGCCGGACCGCCGTATAACTTCCTATCGTTTTCTTTAATATGGAAAAACTCGCTGTTATACTCCGTATCATAATTTATCGATATCTCCTGAAACACATACTGGCGCATCCATGATTCGGGATCATAATAGTCAGACCATGTTTTCCCCGATTCGGTCTTTTCACCGTCAGAAAGATAAAGAGCCTGTTCCGCCTCATTAACAAGATCTGTCAAATACTTGTGCTGATCTTCTGTAAGATTGGACGGCGACTTTACTTCCATCCATCTGTTAGGTGTCTCTACAATAAGATTTTCAGGAGTATCCTGAAAAGCATCGGCCGCTCCAAGCTCAACGAGATATCCTCCGGTATTATTTTGGTTCATCTTCCTATCGCCGGCAACATTATTAACAACCTCAAGATTATTGAGATCAATATTTCCGCCATCGATATCAACCTTCTGCAAAAGCAGATAAAGTCCCTCATACTGCCCGTTCAGATAGACATTCACATAGCGAAACTCAGGAGAATACTTATCTCCAGTATTCTTAGAAAGCCTGTACATTATGGCATCTTTCATAAATGATCCATCAATAAACTCCGATATAAGGACCCACTTTCGCTGCGCCGGCATCCCAAGTATTCCCACATCAGATTCAAGATTGAACTGATACGAACTCTTATCGAAAAAAAAGGATGAATTTCCGTGAACACGAATATTGCAGTTTCCGCTATAATCTTTGGAATCATCTCCATTTAAAACTGTGCAAAAACCTGCAGCGGTATTTCCCTTTACTTCCTTCAAAAAATCTTTTGTATCATTATATGTTCCCAGATATACTGAAGGAATCCCACTTGCCGCTATAAATCTAAAATCAGCCGTTTCGGTGCCCACTCCGGGAACATTTATCTCACCGTTCAATCTTTCAAATAAAGGTACATTTAAAACATCTCCACCTGTATAAGTTTCATTACCGACAGTAACTTCAATACCTTCATCACAAACAAGTTCGATTTCTTCTCCCTCATCCACAGGAAGATATACGTCATAGCACAGCTTACCGTCACTGTCAAAATGCGCATTTATTCCGCTCGCCGTTTCAACAGGATTGCCGTAAGCCACAAATCCCACACTCTCCCATATTGCAAGATTGTAATCCTTGTACTTCTCTGCACTTCTTTCTTTATCCTTTATAAGAAAAACCGTTACCGACAATGCCGCAACAAGCAGCGCCAGTATGAGCCATATGCTCTTTACTTTTCTTCCTCCGATCAACCGAAAACTACTCCTCTTTTCAAAATAGATTAAAACTGCTTATAGATGAAATCAGACACATCGTAGCCGGGTCCCCAGATGCCGCACACTACGGTAACCACGATTCCCACTATCATAATGATCCATCTAAGCCACAATCCCTGGCACAGTATCTTTTCCCTTAAAACAATACCCCTGCTGTTCACAAGATCAACGATGATCATAAGCAATATGCCAAATACACCAAGGAGGAAGTTTCCTCTTGTAAGCCCGAACTGGTACATGCTTCCGTCAACATATTTCCACGGAGTGAATACAAAAGAATATCTGATGATCCTTACAGCCTGCATTATATCGTCCGCTCTAAAGAACACCCACGCATAAGCTACAAGAATAAAAGTTCCCGCCGTCTTTACAACTCTGTGTGAAAAACTTGCTCTTCCAATGTTAAATGTCTTTGTGATCTTGTCCCTGACAGGAGTAACTATACTTCCTATCACCTGATATACACCGTGAAGAAGTCCCCATACAAGGAAAGTAAAATCTGCGCCGTGCCAAAGGCCGCTCACAGTAAATACAATAAGTATATTGATAAACTTTCTGATTGTTCCTTTTCTGTTTCCACCAAGCGGAATATACAGATAATCTCTAAACCATGACGAAAGTGAAACGTGCCACCTTCTCCAGAACTCCGCGATCGACCTTGCAAGATAAGGACACTCAAAGTTATTCATTACATCAATTCCAAGAATCCTTGCTATTCCGATCGAAATATGTGAATAGCCCGCAAAATCCGCGTAAATCTCAAATGTATAGAACAGGATCGCAACAAAAGATATCGTTCCCCTTATACCGTCTTCGGCATCAAATACAGCTTTTACAAAAATAGCAAGTCTGTCCGCAACAACAAGCTTAAGGAAATATCCCCAAAGCACCTGAAGAAAACCGTTTCTGAATCTGTCAAAATCAATGGGCTTGGGATTATCGAACTGTTCCAGCATATTTCCCGCTCTCTCGATAGGTCCGGCAAGAATCTGCGGGAAAAATGAAACAAAAAGAGCAAATTTAAGATAATTCTTTTCTGGGACAATATCTCCCCTGTAAACATCAATCAGATAGCCTACGGACTTAAGTATGTAAAAAGACAGTCCGAGAGGAATGATCATATTATTCAGCTGAATATTTCCATAGGCTCCTTCTGTGGCAATACCCAGAATCTGCATGAAGAAATTAAAATATTTGAACACAAAAAGAATTCCGAGATTAAAGAGCAGGCACAAAACAAATACAAGCTTTGCCTTCTTCTTTTTTCCCAGGTAAATACCTGTTGCATACACCGACAGCATAGAAAGTACGAGGACAACCATCGCCCCTATGCCTGCAGTTGAATAAAATATCATACTTGCTATAAGAAGCCAGATATAGCGATACTTTATCGGAACTATGAAGTTGATCAAAACGGCGCATGGCAAAAATACCATGAATGCAAATGATATAAAGGTCATTGTTTCTCCCTGTGGTCTGTAAATCAGTGTAATGTCACATTATTTATCATTTTCAAAATTGATGCGCTTTTCCTCAACAACTATGGGACGGCCGATAACTCTGGTGTTGATGTTAAGGATATACTCTCCGGTAAGCCCTATGAAAAAGAGCTGTATTGCACCGATAAGGAACATTCCGATGATCATCGGCGCGTAACCTGCATGGAAGCTGTACCAGTGAGTAAGCTTAAGTACAAGATATACAAATGCAACGATCATATCTATAATTGCACAAGCAAATCCCGCTATAGTACAAAGACGTAATCCCACCTTTGTATATGATGTAATACTGAGCATTGCCGCATCATATAAGGTATAGAAATTATTGTGTGTCTTGCCTGCTCTTCTCTTAGGCTGCTCATACTCAACCGTTGTCATATTGAAACCGGCTCCGTACTCAGCAACGATTCCTCTTATGAACGGAATCGGATCGTTAAGCTGTCTGAGAAGTGTTATAAAGGTCTTGTCATAAAGACCAAAACCTGTAAAGTGCTCTATCATCTGAACACTTGAAATGTTCTTTATAGTCTTATAGTAGACAGTTCTGAGGAAATAAATTAATCCGTTTTCTTTACTTGAAGATTTTACCCCGCTGACGATCTTGTGGCCCTCTTCCCACTTTTTTACAAATACGGGAATAAGCTCAACCGGATCCTGGAAATCGGCACACACGGGAATGACGCAGTCTCCGTCCAGAGAGCACATGCCATGAAAAGGCGAATTGAACTGTCCGAAATTTGTGACATTAAATATCGCCTTTATCTTATTATTTCCCTCGCAGATTTTCTCAATCTTATCTCTTGTTCCGTCTGTAGACGCATTGTCTATGAAAACGATCTCATAATCATAGTTTGAAAGATCTTTTTTCATGACATTTTCAATTGCGGAGGAAATACCCTCCACGTTCTCCACCTCATTAAAACAGGGGATCAAAACACTTATTTTTTTCATAATACTCCTAAAAAATGCGGTGCTGTATCATCATAAAGCACCGCATTAAAATTTAATGTATCGTCAATCTATTTCCACCTCATCTGCTTCATCTTCGGAAGTAGATGTTTCATGGTATTCCTCCTCAGTGTTAACGTTCCATATGTTGCTGCGGTCTGTCTCTCCACTTATGATATTCTTAACAGCCTCAAAGGATGTACACATTGAATGATCGATATTGTTATATCTATGCTGACCATTTCTGCCTACGCAATAGAGATTGTCGATAGTATCAAGATACTCGATGAGCTTGTCCATCTCATCATATGTATCAAAGTAAGCAGGATAAGCCTTTTTAACTTTCTCCATGTGATAGTCGATAACTTCATCTGCCTTGTCGATAAGTTTAAGCTTGACCATCTCATCAATTGCCATCTTGGCAAACTCATCCTCGGTCATATTCCACATGTTATCGCCTTCAAAGCAGAAATACTCAAGTCCGACCCATACTGTATTCTCAAGATCTTTTACCAGATAAGGAGACCAGTTGTTGTAAATCTGGAATCTTCCCATCTTAACACTTCTATCCTGAACATATACCCAGTTATCAGGCACGATATTTCCGATAGTCTTGATCTTGGTCTTATTCTCAAGATTAAGCTTAGGAACAAGCACACCGAGAGTCATATAATCACGGTAAGGAAGTCCTGCGGCAATTCTTGCGGGATCAGCGGGAACATCATTCATTCCTGCAACGAGATCCTTTATCGGCATTGAGCTGATAACTACATCGCCGTCAATCTCAATCTCTTTTCCATCAACAAGATAAGATACGCCTTTGATATGATTGCCGTCTTTCCTGATTCCGGTAACCTTTGCATTTACAATAATTGTACCACCGAGTTTCTTGATCTCCTCAGCAGTTACGTCCCAGAGCTGACCGGGGCCGAGCTTGGGATACTTGAACTCTTCTATGAGCGAAGTGTTAACCTTACGGTTCTTAACTTTAAAAAGTCTTCCAAGATAGTCCTTGATTATTCCGAAAATAGATAAGCCCTTGGTTCTCTGCTTGCCCCATGAAGCATCAATCTCGCTTGGATGTCTGCCCCAAAGGTTCTCGGTATAATACTCGAAGAACATTGAATAAAGCTTCTTGCCAAAGTTATTGATATAGAGATTCTCAAGATTGTCCTCAGGTCTCTTGTGGAAAACAGAAGCCATATATGAGAATCCAACCTGCATTGTAGTCAAAAAGCCAAAGTTCTTAAAAGTCTCACCCTTAAGTGAAATCGGGTAATCGTAAAACTTTGAATCAAAAAGAATACGTGAGACACGATGTCTCTTAAGCATTACTCTGTCTGTTTTCTCAGGATCAGGACCGCCCTCTGTCATCTTCATCGGTCTGTCGAGAACTATATCATCATAAGTGGGTTTTCCCTGTCCGGGAAGCATCTTATCCCACCATGCATTAACTTCGGGAACCTTGGTAAAAAATCTGTGACCGCCCATATCCATGCGGTTTCCTTTATACTCTACAGTTCTTGATATTCCTCCAAACTGGTCGGTTTCCTCAAAGATTACTACCTGATAATCCTTTGACTTGGTCAAAAGCTCATAAGCAGCAGTAAGCCCCGCAGGACCCGCACCAATAATTAAGGCCTTCTTCATCACATTTACCCTCATTTTCTAAATAATCGTCCGTTCATTATCTTGGAGACGAACAATAATAGTAGTATACCCTACCCCATAACATTCTTCAAGATAGCACTCCATGTGCGACATTTGGGGGTATTGGCGATATGCGTTCCATAAGTCAGGTTTGCACAGGGGTTATGTTCGTTGACATTCAAGGCATAAGCAAGCGGTAATCTTTATTCTTCGCTCCTAAACTCGCCCATAAATGGGCTCAAACAAACGGAGCGAGAACAGAATAAAGATTTCCGCTTGCTTATGCTCTTGAATGTTACAACTCACATAAATACTGTGAAAACCTGACTTATGGAACTGCGTAGTGGCGAATAGCCCACCTGTACGCCTTCATAAGTATACGCTACATTAACAAAGTATTAACATTTTATCACAATATTGGCTATATAGCAATTACATTATTTATAGGATATGAAACGCACTCATTTACATCAATATATGCCGAGCGGGATATGGTAAAACAACAGACCTATATAGCTATTTTTCGCAGACGGCAAAGACGGTATCAGTTTTGAAATGTGCAGTTCTCGGACGAGCAAGATGATTTTCAAATTAAATAAAACCCGAAAATGCCGACTTCCCTGAGCAACGTCGAAAGGAGGCATTTTCGGGTTTTATGAAATTATGAAAATCACTGCGCAGCCGAACACAAGCATTTCAAAACTGATACCATCGCTGCAGGCTGTGAAAAATGGCTATATAGGTCGTCCGTTTACATATACCCCCGGCGTTACTCAGCTCCTGCGCCGTGCTCTCTGGCAAGCGGATATGCTCCGGACTTGAGCTTCTCATAAGCCTCGGGATAATTATCTCTGAGCTTGTCATCCGAGATCATGAAATACTCATCGGGATCGAATTGGCCAATTTTGATAGTGTCATTCTCAAGGTATGCGAATGGCTCATTTTCCTCATAGTAGTTGGGGATATGAGCAAGAAGCCTTGAAAATACCTGTCTTCCCTTTAATGTGAGGTGCGTTCCGTCCAAAAGATACTCTTCCGCCGTATCAAGGTAGAGATCGCACTTCTTGTCGTCGTTCATCGCATCAAAATCGATAAGATCAAGATCTTCCGCTACATTAAGTGCTTTTCTTGCATAATTTGCAAGAGTATCTATTCCGTAACTTACTACATAAGAATCGCCAAGGAACTTTCCATTGGTATCCTTATAAATTCCGTAGAAAGGAGTCATAAGGACAATTCTTGCATTGGGACTGATCTCCTTAAGAGTTCTCACGCCTTCTTCAAGAGCTTCATAATATGAATGAAGCGGATTGCCTTCAAACTGTGTTTTATCAAGCGGCATTTTATCAAAGAAATCGTTTGCACCATATTCTATAAAGTAATAATCAACCTTCTCAGGATTTATATTATTCATATTACTCAGAACGTGGGGATAATTCTGAAAAACTCTGTCTCTGTCAATCTTTCCCGCAAGACCGTAGGTTATTCCGTTAAAAGAAATAGAATCCCACTTAGACAATGATGAATCTGTAGTTGAATGCTCAAGTGCAGCGGTTGTTCCACCGATTCCGAGATTATATGCGACAGAATTCGGAACTCTTTCAGATACAAGAGAAGCAAGATCGTTGCCGCTGTCTCTTCCGTTCTCAATCTGGCTGTCGCCGATAAATACCATGACTACTTTGTCTTCGTCTTCCTGCGGCTGCTCTTCCTCTTTAGTATCTTCAACCGAAGTTGAAGCTTCAGCATTGGCTTCATCAAGTGTCGGCTTATAAATATCCTCTGCCAAAACCAACGTTCCGGCTTCTGAAGCCTGATCGCTTTTACCGCTCATGCTTGCGGCAAGATCGTCATTTATAAATTCCAGTGCAGTGTCTGCATTTTTATCAATTGCAGTACATCCGCAAGTCAGCATAGCTACCGTTGTTACCCCCACAATAAAACTAATTATTTTTCTCTTCTTCATTTTTCCTCCTCGCTGATACTTCACCAAGTCCTATTTTAACACCAATCTGTCAAAACGTTCCGACAGGAGTACAAAAATTAATGAAATCTACAATCAATCTTAAGAAAGTCTTAAGAAGTTGTCTTTTGTTCAACAACATACATGTGTAATATCAATAACTATTACTGTTCCGTCTCTTTCTTTTTTCCGAGTTTTACAACTCCAAGTATTATTACAGTAACGAATCTCACGATGTTCACCGCAACAAGGCCATAGGCAAATCCTACCATTCCCCACTTATACGTAACCGGGATCACTATGGTCACAAAAACAATTCCATAAATGAGATTGATAATAAACTGAAGTTTTTCTTCCGTAAACGCAAGAAGCACAACCATCAATGAACCCGAGATAAAATAAAGGAGCTGTCCGAGGTTTGCCAAAAAGAAAAATTTCGAAGCCCCATCATATACATCGGGAGTAAAAAACAGCTTTACATATATCATTGAAAAGCCGCTACACACAAGCGCTCCGAGGAACGTAAGTGCCAAAAAAGCCGATCCGATTGTGGCAAATATCTTTTTATTCATCTTAATCTTATAATTTGTAAGATAGCTTATGACTACACCGTTTAGCGGAGTCGTGAGCATTGCTACGATCTTACCGATAAGGCTGGCAGTATAAAAATCTGTAACCTGACCTGCCTCGGCAAAATGCTTTAAGAGAATTCTGTCTGAATTAAGTATCAGATTTGCCAGCACGTTTCCCATGGCTATGTACCATGCAGACTTCATATTCTCTTTAAACGCACCCGACAAATTAAAAAACGGCGCCCTGAATATTTTTCCGGTCATAACAGTGAAAATGATACCGAAAATCTCTCCGAGGAACATCACGAGAACCCAGTTCTTGGTAACCGGGTACAACATAAGTCCCAGCACATATCCCACAGATACAGATAAGAAGAAAAAGAAATATTCTTTAAATCTTATGTTCATCCTGTACTGAACGTCCGAATAGTACCTGAAAACCGTAACTATCATGAGAACAAGTACGGGAACAAAGAGTTTTAGCGATATTCCCTCCGCCAGATAAATAGCTCCGAAAGTAACAGGAATAGAAAGAACGGCAATCATCAAAAGAAATACATTGTAATCTCCGTTTGTTTCCTCTCTGTCTTTTTTTGCCATCATTCTCGAGTAACTGGCTGCAGTTCCAAATCCCGCACCCATTACAGAAATGATGGAAATTAAATAAAGAACGGTGTCAAATCCGCTCCTTCCAATGCTTTTTTCAATATTGGAATAAACAAGAAGCTGTAGAACACCGTTATAGATAATCAGCGCCAAAACACTGAATATAAAGTCTTTGGAGGCTTTTTTTACAAGCCCCGACTTATTTTTTGTATTACTATCTTCCATTTGATCGCTAATCCTTATTTCATCATGTCTGTTTCTTTGTGACGCTGAAGCATGTTAAGCTGCATCTCAAATTCACGTCTGTTATTAACCGCAAGTGTGGACAGTATAACTCCCGCAAAAAAGCTCTGAACCGCAGAAAGCATGATAAAGCAGCAAACTATCAATGTAGGAAATCTGGGTACAAGCCCCGTACGCCAATACTCTGTGACGATCGGCACCAAAAAGAATATCGATATAAGTGCAAGTACCATCGAAAATATGAGAAAGAATCCAAAAGGCTTATAGTTCCTGTAAAGCTTTGCAATAGTCTTAAGAACCTTCATTCCGTCTTCATAAGTATTGAGCTTACTCTCAGATCCTTCCGGTCTGTCTCTGTATTCGATAACAACATTGTCGATCTGCATGTTGTTGTAAACAGCATGAATGGTCATCTCTGTCTCTATCTCAAATCCCTTTGAAAGAACGGGGAATGTCTTTACAAACTCATAGCTGAAAGCTCTGAATCCTGTCATGATATCTCTGATATTGCATCCGAACAACTTGTTGATACTTCCTCTTACGAGGTTATTTCCAAAGTTATGGAAAGGTCTTTTGTTCTCCTGATAATATGTTGATGAAAGTCTGTCTCCGACTACCATATCCGAATTATGATTAAGAACAAGGTCAACCATCTCGGGAGCCGAATCCATGGGATATGTATCGTCTCCATCAACCATTACATATACAAGCGCGTCAATCTCGCGGAACATGCGTCTTATAACATTGCCTTTTCCCTGCATAAATTCATTGCGAACAACAGCGCCTTCAGCTGCTGCGATCTCTGCAGTGCGGTCTTTCGAATTATTGTTATATACATAAATAACTGCCTCGGGAAGCGCCGCCTTGGCATCTCTTATAACCTTCGCTATAGTCTTTTCTTCATTGTAACAAGGTATCAGTACTGCAATCTTATCCATAAATATCCTCTTCAAGTAAATAATTTCAGTAATGTATCAATATGTCTTTCCTTTTGCATAGGCGCTTACAGCGCTGTTAAACATTTTCTTTTTTCCGTTGATCCAGGCATTGGTCTGAGCCTTAACCGTTATTCTGACATCATATTCGCCCTGTCCGGTATATGTATAATTGGGCGCATTGGTATAAGTAACCTCTTTAAGATCATACTCAGATTCAGCCTTCTTCTTGTGCTCGACCACCACTTCATAGTGCTCGGCGCCGTCAACGGGCTCCCAAGCAAAATAAACTTCCGTGCCGGTTGCACCTTTGCGGGTAACTCCGTCTTTTACTTTTGGAGCTGTAAGAGCGTCTTCGCAGGTATTTCCGTATGCAAATTCACTAAAGTCGCCGCAGATGGCTTTCTTCGCATCGCCTTTATATGCCCTTACTTTAATCCTGATGTCATAATTGATCTTATCTTTGTATGTATAACTCGGCTCATCAGAATACACATCCTCAATATGAGAATATGATGTGCTTTCATGAGGTTTTCCTTCGACGGAAATTTCATACCTGTCTATGTTCTCATCAGGTTCCCATTTGAAAGTTACTTCCACTCCTCTGTCACCTATCTTGGTAACTCCGTCCTCAATCTCAGGTATTATAATTCCGTTCTTGGATTTCTTCTTTTCCTTTGGCTTTTCATCGGAATTCTTTCCGTCTGCTTTCTTGTCGTCCGCAGATTTTCCTTTAGAAGCGCTGTCACTTGCAGACTTACTCACCGACGAACCTGTTGATGCGCTACCAGCCGCTGCGCTGCTTTCCGAGCCTTTCTTTACATCCTTACTTACATCACTGATCTTTGAAGTAACATCATCCGAAGATAACTTTGATGATGCTTCTGATGCCGCCGTCGCTGCCTCAACCGGCGCATCGGATGACTCCTTTGATGACGCTTCCGATGAGCCTATAGATGCTCCGTCTGAAAACCCTTCGATAGCGGCAGAAGAGCCCTCACTATAAGAAGTGCAACCGCTCATAAGACCGATTGTCATGCACAATGCTGCAACAAATTCTATTTTTTTTGACATTGTATAAATCTCCCTTTGTCAAAACACCCAAAAGGTAAACCACTTAACAATTAATAAATCCATAGCATTATAACATAATTCACATCATTATTCAGCATTTCCTTTGTTTCGAACCTATCCTCACTCTAATCCGTAAACATAGATATTGTAAGGTGAACCGTGTCCGCTGTACTCGCCGATCGGCGCAAGTCCCTCTTCAAGCGCATTGGATATATCAATTCGTGAAAAGAGATATTTGCACCCAAGTTTCTTAAGTTCCCCCGCATCAATATAAATATTGTTATCGGTAACGCCATACATACTCTTTGTTGCCATTACTATCGTCGCATCGGTTCCGGAATAGAGATAACACCTCGCTCCCCACTCATCAAAATAGGCTGCTGAAGCCGGATTTTTGGAAAGTGCCGGCGCGATTACTTTTCTAAATTCTTCTTTATAGCTCTGAGGATAAAAGCCCAGATATCCGTCAAGCGTTGCAATCCCGTTATATTCAAGAATGGCGGGATGCATTCCGTAAGCAACGCTCCATTCACCTTCTTTGTAGCCAATCTCCTTTTTTACATCCGAAAAAAGTTCCTCAGAATAGAACTCTCTGTAATTGAGGTCATCGAGCTTATTCCCCATGACATTTTCTTTTACTATATGATAGAGCGTGCCCCTAAAATCATTGTATCTTGTCGGCGTAATGATGACGAACACCACCGCCGTCGCAATGACCGCATATGACAAAACGCCCTTAAAAATTTCTTTCTTGCGCATTCTGTATGCAATAATAAACAGCATTGCGCACCAGATAAACGGGCTGAAAAAGACCGTTCTGTTAAACTGAAATCCTTTTAAAGGCGGAACCACTGTCGCAAAAACATCGTCAACTTCTCTGATAAAATAAACACCGTAAACAACCGCGTTAAACACAAGGATCAACGCACAGAGATTATATGCATCCGTAAAAATACCCCTGAAATTCTTTTTGTAAACATATCTTCCGTTCAAAAAGATCAGATACAAAAGACACACAGGCATCACGAAATACTTGTGACAATCCTCCGCATGCATCATGCCGTTTACAAATACATCTCCCACAAGCGCAGGCACTTCAGATACCTGCACATAGCTTTGAACCATCGTATCCCTTATAGTAGTAACATCGGAAAAAAGCATCATTCCAAATAATCTGTATTCGAAGACCACGAATCCCACTGAAAGCGCCACAAGCCCCGCGATAAGCCCGAAGCTCGGCCTTTTGTCCCGAATCCACATCCAAATTATTGCTATGAAAAGATATCCCAGAATAAAGAAACCAAAGTATGAAAAGTACGAAACAAAAGGATAGCAGAAAATAAGCACAACATACCCTGCCATTCTCCGAACCCTCTTAGGATCGTCACTTTTTTCCGTCAAATATATTCTTCTGAGAAGATAGACTATAAGCGGGATTGAGGCAAAAGAAATCCCAAACGCCGGAAAAAGATTTAAGACTCCGTACAGAAATCCCGCGCCCACGGCCAGATTTAGTTCCGGCGCATATTCTTCTTTCAGACAAAATCTTGCACGCTCAAAGAATGAATCTATTTTTTCACCAGAAAGAATCGTGCAATCAACAAATAACAGCACGCAGGAAAAGACAGCAATGCCAAGCTTTAATACATATCCCACTATATAAGCCGTAAAAGGTGAAAAGATCATATACAGAACTGTATACAAAGAAGCTTCACCCGGAAGCACATCTCTTGACACTCCGCCAAGAAACGGTGCGCTGACTCCGTGCGAAAAAAAAGTGCCGGTGTTTCTCAGCATCGCAAACTGAGCGATAAAGAGGTCCATGTTGTCATGAACCCCTATATAGCTGTTCTCACCAATGGCACAATAAAATACTGAAATAATCAGAATAAACAAAAGAACTGCAAATATAACAAAACGCCTTTTCAAGAGTTTCATTTTGTCAAATTCCCCTCAACGCCGACGATCATTTAATGTTGTCATCCTCGTTATTCTTATTGCCGATCTTCATTCTCTCATGACCGCCGAGCTTGTTTGCAGCGTCCTGGTCACCTCTTAAAATCGCATTGACAATCTGCATACGGAAGCCCGCATCAATAAAGTCACAGTGCTTACAGAACGGATAGTTCTGTCTTCCCTCTGCAATCTTCTTTCTTACTGCCTGGAACTGAGGACTTCCCCATGCTTCCTTAAGACTCATCTTGGTAAGATCGCCAAAATCGGTAGTCTCAAAGTTATCGCAGCAGCAAAGTCCCATCTTGCCGTTGGGCATGATCCACATATCTGTGAAAGGAAGAAGACAAGTCTCCTTAATAACCTTCTCGGTTGCCTTCTTATTGGGCGCACTTCCCGCTCTGTTTGTAAGAACTTCCTGAAGATATCTCATCTGAATCTGGATATCAAGGTCCTTAAACTCATCGGGATGAGCCTTTACATAATCATAGAGTTCCTGAATATTCTTATGAAGCTTCATCTCCATCGAATAGTTGTTGATGATAAGCTGATTGATATATGGTGCAACCTCTTTTACCTTATCGATAGTAAGGATAAGTCCGTTGGTAGACATGAAAATAAAGCTGTCCGGAAGTTTCTCCCTCGCATACTTGTGCCTCTCAACAATCTTGGTATCCAAGAGGGGCTCATTATTTCCGTAAAGTGTAAGATGTCCCTTATATCCCCAGTCTGCAAGCTGATCGATGATATTCTTATAAACATCGTCGTCAATCTTTGCAAGAGGTCTGCACTCCGCATGAACATTGGCTGTACAAAACGCACATGTGGAATTACATCTGTTGATAGTCTCGATATTTACAACATTGGGCATCGGAACTTCCTTGGAATTAAGGAAGTAATCACAATAAGCCTTCTGAGACTTACTTCTTGTAAAAAACTGTAATTTAAGGTATGCGTTACTTGCAAGCATCGGAAAATGCTTTCTCGCAAACCAGCCAAATTTTCCCATAAAACTGTTTACTCTTATAGGCATTAAAAAATCTCCTTACCACTCAGCCGATCACTCAGCTTTTTTCTGATACAAATAGTATGTAGCGGTCTGATTCGGATCCCATGGATCGATAAAGTCTTCCTGCAGAACAAGATCATAATCATCTACACCCTCCGCAGGTTTATTGACAGATATCACAAAATCAACAATCTTTTCATGAGTGAACCTTTTTTGTTCCTCAAGAACCTTCTGCATATGCTCTTCATTCACGGTCTGCGTCTGGAAGTAATAGCATACGGGCAATGTATCCGTCACCGTGTAGAGTCCCGCATCAAAACCGTTCTCATTTATGATCTTCGGATTCTCTATTCCGCTTGAAAGCACATGATCACGGAAATGATAGAGCCAAAGGTCATTTTTCGCAATTTTCATATACGAAACATTTGGTGAGATATTATACGCAGTAATTCCCGCTACAAGCAGCATCAATACCATAACCGCACTTGTAAGCCCGGTAAGTTCGTCTTTGAAGCCGTCGCGATTTAGCTTAAGATACAACCCTTCAAGTAAATATCCTATCGCGGTAACCCCAAACACCGTAAATCCATTTATTGGAAACGGGTAATATGTTATGCTGACTCCCCCGATGAAAATGATCAGCGTAAGGAATCCCAAAAGCATGGCTATGTTGACATATTCCGCAACTTTGACCGGAATTACAACTATATCTCTTTTTATAAGCTTGTATTTGTCTTCCGGAATAAAAGAAAATACAAGAGCCACAGTAAAGTATAACGCACCAATAAAAATAGTCAAATACACTAATTTATTATCGTAAATATGATCGGTCATCTTATCGTAGATAACGGCCATTCTCTCGGCAAAAGACAGTTTTTTCGAATACCCGAAAACATTTTCGTAGATGTACACACGTCCCCAGTCGACGATCGCATTATTCATTCCGAAATATACAAGTCCCGGTATAAATGTGATCGCCATTCCGCCAAGAAATACAACACAGCTGACAAAAGCTTTTTTTACAGCCTTAGCCCCTATGATATCCGCAAAGAATACCATCGCCATCCATGCAAAGAAAAATCCCAGTGAATTGAACTTGATATGAAAAACGCATCCCGCAAGAATTCCGCCAACAAGAACTCTTTTGTATCTCATGGGTTCCGGATAGTTCTCTTTAAAGTGCCTTATCGAAATATACATTCCCCACATAATAAACGGGAAAAGAAACTCCTCAGCACTTCCGCCCCAGTAAAAGCATCTTGATGTATATACGATAATTCCCACAACCGGCGTTAGGATGTATGGCATGGAAACAGATCTTAAGTACACCTGCATGATCCTAAATGCCGCTTTGAGAGCCATTGTACATGCCAATATCTCAATTATGTACACACCCAGAAACGTTGTTCTAGAGATAAGAGAAGCCAACATATATATGCTGTACTGAAAGATTCCCTTCTGATCGAAAAGATCCCTGTACGGCACCATACCGCTCAGCATACTTTTTCCGACTGTAAAATAACTGTTCGAATCATCCCATATATTAAAAGCATACAGGAAAGAAGATCTTGAGCATATTGTCATTATCACGGCACCCGTTATAAGGCACCAGACAAATGAAAGCAGCCCGTCCCTCCTCTCATCCGGAGTATCATATTTTTTTGAGTTTATGTTCATGAATAAGTCCAAGTAGCACCTTTAATCCGCACGCAGCAAAAGGAAGCTGATAAATGTAATATCTCATTGCATAGCGTGAGGACCCTTCCCAAAATTCGTGGAAAACCATTCCACCAAAGATTAACAGTAACATCAGCATCTCGTAATCCGAAACATGCCTTTTCCTCAGAACTTCTATAAGATATACAACTACCCCCAAATAACAGAGCGTCATAAAAACATTCATAATCCAAGCTAAAACAGTACTTCCAAATCCAAATACAATACTATTTCCCAGCGCCGATATTTCATGATGTCTGCTCACATAATCAAGATTTTGCGTTGAAATGCAAACAGGATCGGCCCACTGGGTTATATATTTCCTTGTAAAAAATCTTGCGGCATAAAAAGGATGATGTGCAAAAAGATCGATCCTCTCTTTGATATTTGCGATAGCCGCTTTCTTCGTAAGTTCCGTATCGTAATTATTTTCTCCAAAAACGGCATAATTATAACCGTTAAACCACCCGGGTTCCAGACCTCCGTCTTCCTGAAGTCCCATTGCTATATGTGCCACGGAAGGATTACCTTTGGGTATTTGCTCAAGTCCCGTAACCTTCGTGTAGTGATTGTTTATATACGCCTTTTGGCCGAACACAAAAATCAGCATACATATTGCTATGATCACTCTGTTTTTTAGCTTCACTTTGACATCATCGTCTTTGGATCCGATACCATTAATAAACAGTATCATTATAAGCGCAATTACAGTAATTTCACAATTGGTTTTCAACATGACACCGATAGCAATGGCCAAGCCCGATCCAAGCCCGTATCTCTGCTCTCCGGTCTTCATGTACCTGATCATCAGATACAGCGCCAACGTCTGCGGTCCCATGCTGAGAATATCGCCGTAAATATAAGTCACATAATTGTAAAAAAACAATGCTCCCATAGATAAAAGCGACATAATGCCGCATATTTCCGCATCTTCAAAACACTCCATGCATATTTTATCCAGAAAATACATTGTAAAAAGAATCGATATCAGCTGCGCAATATCCCACGCAAGATAATTTCCGGAGCCAAAAACCTTAGTCATAAACTCGCCGAAAAAGACATATCCCAGCTGGAAAGGCCAGATATAAAGATAGCCGCCTTTTTCCGTAAGCTGCGAATAATCACCTCTTACAAAGCTGTTTATATGTTCATCCAGCGTATCTGAGTCATTGACCGGCATCGGCTTTATTGAAAAGATCAGCGTCAGGCAATACAAAACGCAGAACACAAGCCCTATTACCACAAGCTTTTTGTTCTTTGCAAAAATCTCTTTTTTCTTGAGAATGTAAAAGATAAACAGACTAAGCCCGACAGATATAACAAGAAGCGGGATATTTTCCATTTTAAAGTACAGCTTATCATTCTCCTGATGCATCTTGTAATAAATTGTTGTAAAAAAACTGCACCCAAGGATCAGCACCGCACCGAGAAGAAGACATGCGCAAATTGCCATATTAAAGGCTTTTTTAAGCTTCACTTTTCTCATTACCTCCGTTCAAAAGGCCAATGATATCAGCGGTAACAAACAAATATGAAGCGACATAAAATATCGAAATATAAGCAATATCAATTATTTCCGCCCCAAACAGCGTAATGCCGTAAACTATCAACGAGCATATATTTGCAACTATCATAAAAGGCATTATCTTCTTCCTCACCATCATCGCAAAAGGAGTAAGAAGGATAAGCATCGCATAATCATATCTCTCATGCATTCCCGGAAGAAGGATCACGCAAGTCCAGGATGTCCATATCGCAAGGTAAAGAACAAGATTTCTGTCTATCTTTTCCCTGAATCTGTAACAAAAAAACGCGATAACAACAAGTACAGCAGCAAGTACCATTA
Source organism: Butyrivibrio sp. AE2005 (assembly GCF_000686965.1). Classification (NCBI taxonomy): domain Bacteria; kingdom Bacillati; phylum Bacillota; class Clostridia; order Lachnospirales; family Lachnospiraceae; genus Butyrivibrio; species Butyrivibrio sp. AE2005. The sequence continues at coordinate 82,217 of NZ_JMMD01000010.1, read as the reverse complement.
CAGCCGCCGTCGAAAGAAGCTTGTAATGATCGTCGAACCCCCAGTTATAAATATTGGGGCAATAAGATACCATTCCGTATCCTTCCGAATCAAGCTCCCCCGTCTGTTCCAGATAAGCGAAATAAGTTGCTCTTAGTCCATGCTTTGCAAGAACTTCCGGAAGTCCGGCAACAAGATAGACAAACGGAATCCACAAAAACTCAAGAATACTGAAAGCCGTCTTTTTAGAAAGCTCTTTTTCCTCATTCTCAGCACCGTTAAATCCGCCTGTAATGTAAATTATCAGGTAAAGAGGAAGGAAAAGTATCGCCTGAAGCTTAAACGCAAAAGCAACAGAGTACCAGATCATTGAGCCCCTGTATTGCTGCTTTAAAAGCTTGTACATCGCAATCATCAAAAAGCATGTGTATACCGCATCAACCTGCTTCCAAAGTGCTCCGTCAAAAATAACGAAGGGCAGGTAAAGCGTCATAACACCGATAAAAACAGAGCAGCGCTTTTTTTCCGTAAGAAGATAAAAAATCTTGTAGATAAAAAACGCTGATATAAATTCACATATTGCAGGGACAATGCTGAGCGGCACCCATGCTTCGCAAGGAAAAAGCGAAGACAGTGCATAGATCACGTTAAACGGAACATAGTAATCCCCGGGAGCGTTTGAAAGTCCCTTGATGATTCCGTTTTGTCTGTAAAACTCAACCCATTCTTTATAATAAAAATTATAATCCGGAGAAAGCTCTGTATTGGGCGCCAGTTTGAACCTTATGAATACAGAAATAAGAATAAGTAATCCGATAGCTATCTCGAATAAATACTTATCTATAAGGTTTCTTATGAGTTTGTCCAATGCAAGTTCTTTCTTCATGTATATTATTCTCCGTCATTTAAAAGAATTTACGCAGGCGATAACTCTGTCCTGCTCATCTCTTGTAAGTCCCGTATACATCGGAAGCGATATTACTTCCGAAGCAAAGCGCTCAGTGATCGGAAGACTTCCCGCGGGCACACTGAGGTACTCGTAAGCCTTTGCCATATGAGGCGGAATCGGATAATGTATCAAAGTCATTATGCCGTTATCTTCAAGATATTGTCTTAATCTGTCGCGCTCCGAAGATGCTTCCTTACCGTTTTCTCCGGCACCTTCCGTCGGAACTCTAAGTACAAACTGATGCCATACACAGGTTGCATTATCGGCAACAGACGGCTTTATCACCTTTGGATTATCAATTCCTACTGTGTAGTAGTTCGCAAGTTCTTCTCTTTCTTTTGTTATCTCGTCCATGTGAGTAAGCTTAACCCTAAGAAGTCCAGCCTGAAGTTCATCAAGCCTTGAATTTGCACCGACCACCATATTGTAGTAGCGCTTCTCACTTCCGTAGTTTCTGTATATTTTAACAAGTCTTGCAAGCTCCGGATCGTCAGTGGTTATAGCGCCTGCATCTCCGTAAGCCCCCATGTTTTTGGACGGGTAAAAAGAAAAGCATCCGATGTCACCAAAAGATCCCGTCATCTTGCCGTTATATTTTGCTCCGTGAGACTGTGCACAGTCTTCGACGAGCTTAAGATTGTGTTTCTTGCAGATAGCACAGATCTTGTCCATGTTTGCGGCATGACCGTAGAGATGGACAACGAGGATTGCCTTAGTCTTGTCCGTTATATTCTCTTCAATCTTATCTGCATCTATCTGATAGTATTCATCAGGCTCAACAAATACAGGTGTCGCGTCATTTATGGTTATTCCCATTACGCTTGCGATATAGGTGTTGCCCTGAACAATGACTTCATCGCCCTTGCCGATTCCAAGTACTCTAAAGGCAAGCCAGAGAGCATCAAGTCCGTTTGCAACTCCGACCGAATGCTTCGTTCCTACATAAGAAGCAAACTCTTCCTCGAATTTCTCGACTTCTTTTCCAAGGATGTACCATCCCGAGCGAAGAACCTCGAGAGCCTTCTCCTCATATTCTTTCTGATATCTGAAATATCCGCGGTCCATACGGCCCTGCATGATCTTTTCCATACTTTGATGGTACCTTTCCGTTACTGAGTTCAAATATTGAAACCATATATATGTAAATGTTTCCTCGTTGTGTTTTCCATGGATTCATATCAGAAAAAAGTCTCATTTCATGGTCATTCAAAGCATTCGACTTTTTTCTGATATTTCATCCCGGAAATCATCAACTCGTGCAAATATTTACATATATATGGTTTCAACATATTCACTTAGTAACTACATTCCATTTGTTCTTAATTTTTTCATGCGCAAAAATCACTTCTCACCCTTATCGCCTTGTGAGCGGTGTACTTCGTCGATGATGAACGGAGGGCGTTTACGTGATTCCTCAAGTGTACGCCAGATGTATTCACCAAGCATTGAGAGCATGATAAAAATAAGTCCGAATCCGAAAAGGACAACGCTCATAAGAGATGCGTATCCAAGTATCGGGGTTCCTGTTGTAAGCTTTTCTTTTATGGTAAGTATGATACCTATCAACGATAACAACGCAAATACAAATCCTACCGTCGCCATGCATCTTATCGGGAAGTAGGAGAAGCTCATCATTGAATCCACAACGAGCTTGATTTTCTTTCCGAGGGTCCAGCGGGATTTACCGACTTCTCTGTCTTTTCTGTGGAAGTAGATTTTCTCTGTCTTAAAGCCTACCCACATAACCTGAAGTGTAAGAGATGAATTTTTTTCATCCATCATCTCAAGCACCTTTATTACCTGTCTGTCTACAAGATAGCAGTCGCATCCGCCCTGAGGCATATCTTTGTTGATAGTCTTTCTTACAAGCCAATAATAGCAGCCTGCAAAAAACTTCTTAACGGCATTTTCATCTCTTGAGCCTCTGATAGCCAGAACTACCTTATTGCCGCGTTTCCAGCTTTCGTACATTTCAAGGATAAGTGTTGAATCTTCCTGAAGATCGGCCTGTTTGGTAACGGCGCAGTCACCTGTACAAACGGAAAGTCCCGCAAGAAGTGCCGCATGCTCCCCAAAGTTTCTTGAAAGCTTTGTAGCTATGACATTTTTATCCATAGCGGCAATCTTGTTTATAATCTCCCAGGAATTGTCGCCCGATCCGTCGTCGACAAATACTATCTCATATTCTTCAAGCTTACCGAGAACTTTTTCCTTGAGATCGTCATATAAAAGCTCCAGTGTATCCGAGTTGTAATAAACCGGAATAACAATAGAAAGTTTACTCATAATATCTTTTACCCATTAATTTCTTTTATAAATTCATCATAGTCGCGAATGTACTCGCTCTCGATGTAATGTTCGCTTGCAAGGCAAAGAAGAACCGAATCGGGTGAAAAATCATACATTTCCTTCCACACCATTGGTCCCAGATAAAGCCCCATTCTGGGCTTATCGAGAGCCACAACTTCTCTCTTCTTGCCGTCATCGATAAGAACCTTACTGCTTCCGCTTACGTTTATAAGCACAAACCTGGTATATCTGTTGGCGTGATTGCCTCTCTTGATATCCCTCTCAGATCCGTATATATAGAAAACCCTTCTGATGTCAAAAGGGATGTCAAATCCCGATCCTTCGGCAACTACAAGGTTTCCCTTCTCATCTCCGAACTCTTTAAATTCAAGAACTTTATAGTTCTCGTCAAAGTCACTTCTCATTTTTTACCTTTCTATCTTCTCAATTACAATTTCGTCTTTGTCGTAATACCCCAGTGTAAAACTATATGCCCAATCTACAGGACCATCCCCTATATCGAAATGATACAGTATCTCAGGTTTATATTGATGTTCTTTAAAAACAACTTTCTTTATCGAAGAATCATGCAACACTTTAAGTCTTTCTTTGTTCTCAGCCTTATATCCCGCAGCTGTTCCGGATACAAGATCATATAGACATGATGTCACCGAATAATAATGATAATCAGGCTTAATACAAAGAACCGATCCGAATACAAAAAGAAGCAGCAATGTCATAACAACAGACACTGAAGCTCCGGAAAAATCATCCTCAGAACCTTTTGACTTCAGGCCGTAATTTTCCTCAAGATACTGCCTTATCCAGATTGTAACATAAAAAATATTTAGAGCCGCAAGTATTACAAATTCCATCCACGGAAGCGCACGCACTCTTCCGGATCCCATATCACCCGTTCCAAAATACACCGGTGTCATATTAGCCGATATCATTGCATAAGCAAAAACCGTAAATACAAAAGGATGCCTGAATCTGTATTTGATGCTTTTTCCCATCTTCCAAAATATGGGAACCAATAAGAGCAGGAACACCAATGTTTCCCACCTCATCATTTTATTAATAATAACATCAAACGTTGAATATAGCGATATGAGCACTGCCTTCACCGGCGGATATCCATTGGTACTTTCCTTTCTCACGTAATTACCGGGCGCGATCAAAAGTATTACAAAGCCGACAAGATTGCATATTGCAGGAATATACAGCTGCCTAAAGCTCTTACTCATTCTGTCATCTGCATCATATAATTTTATAGCATTCTTTTTTTCCAAAAAAATAATTATCAAAAGAAGCACGGAACATATCGCAAGCTCGAGAGCAGTCATGAAATTTGCTCCCCCCATGCAAACGCCCCATATGCACGCCCATATAAACATGCGCTTTCTCTTCCCGGCATCTTCATCATATACACATCCGATCAGAAGCCCTAACCAGAAAAATGCCATTCCGAAAGTAAACGTGTAATTTATTGCACCACTGTACCAGTAAAAAGCCTCGACTCTGGTTTCAGTATCGCCAATGAACTGAGTGCACATAATAAGCGTTATCATCGCCGCCGTATTAGCAAGATATTTATCTGCCTTAAGTGCTTTTACAAAAAGAGCATTGAAAAAAAAGCACACTCCGAATGTCAGCATTCCCAGAACCAAAAAAGTTCCGATAAAATAAAACTGTTCACCATATGCCGCAGGAGCAAGTGTTGTCAATAAAATTGAGAAAAAATACCCTTCATCAACCTGATATACATAACCGACTTTCTCAACGGCTTTTATTATGGACAAAAATACATTTCCCGTTTCTACAAAGCAACGATGCGGCCAGTTCGGCATAGAAAAATCATCTGCACTGGGAAAGTTATAGAACGCCATAATCAGCATGGGAACCACACACAAAATATACGCAACCGTAAAAAAGATGCTTAACTTTTTTGCGGATATCTCTTTTTTCCAAACAGGAAGTTTGTATTCAAACATCTACGTTATACTCCTTAGCCGTAGTACTCTTTATACCACTTTGCGAATTTTCTAAGTCCCTCCGTAAGCGAAGTAGAAGGCTTAAATCCAAAATCATTTTCAAGAGCCGTCACATCGGCATATGTAATCTCAACGTCGCCCGGCTGCATAGGTACAAGCTCTTTGTGTGCCTCGAAATCATAATCACTTGGAAGAACTCCCGCAGATATAAGTTCTTTTTGAAGGATATCGACGAAGTCCAAAAGATTGACGGGATCGTTGTTTCCAATGTTATAAACTTTATACTTTACACCGTTCTCATTTTCATCGGGAGACTTCTTCATAACGTTCACGATACCTTCAACGATGTCGTCAACATATGTGAAATCTCTTTTACAATTACCGAAGTTAAAGATCTTGATGGTCTCTCCCTTTACAAGCTTATTGGTAAATCCAAAGTAAGCCATGTCCGGTCTTCCGGCAGGTCCGTAAACCGTAAAAAATCTAAGTCCCGTTGAAGGAATTCCGTACAGCTTTGAATAAGCGTGGGCAAGAAGCTCATTTGATTTTTTAGTCGCAGCATAAAGAGATACCGGGTTGTCGACCTGATCCTCAACGCTGTAAGGAATCTTCTTGTTGCTTCCGTAAACGCTTGAGCTTGAAGCATATACAAGATGAAGAACGCCTTTATATGAGTCATCTGTTACATCCTCATCATAGGAATGTCTGCACGCTTCAAGAATATTGTAGAATCCGATAATATTGGAATCGATATACGCATCGGGATTTTCAATCGAATATCTGACACCCGCCTGAGCCGCAAGATTTACGACAACTTCAGGTTTAAACTCTTTAAAGATCTTATCGATAACACTTCTGTCTGAAATGCTGCCTCTTACAAGTGTAAAAGACTTAGAATCCCCGCCTGTAAGTTCATCAATCTTCTTAAGTCTGTCCTCTTTGATCCCTACATCGTAGTAATCGTTCATATTGTCTATTCCAAGAATAGAAATACCTGTATCTTTATATTTTCTTATAAGTTCAAGCACGAGATTCGATCCGATAAAACCGGCTGCTCCCGTTACAAAAACTCTTTTTCCGCTAAGATCTATATTACTTGCTAACATTTTTAACCTCTTATTCGGCTCCTCTTCCAAAGAGCACGACATAAACAGTCTTCAAAATTATCCTGATATCCTCGGTAAGGCTCCAGTTATCTATATACTCAAGATCAAGCTTAACCACTTCATCAAAGTCAGTGATATCACTTCTTCCGCTTATCTGCCAAAGTCCGGTAAGCCCCGGAGTCATGGAAAGTCTTCTTCTGTAATGTTCGTTGTAATTTTTGAACTCTTCTTCCGTAGGCGGCCTTGTACCGACAAGGCTCATCTCACCTTTTAAGATATTGAGAAACTGCGGAAGCTCGTCAAGGCTTGTCTTTCTGATAAAGGCTCCGACCTTGGTAATCCTGGGATCGTCCTTCATCTTGAACATAAGTCCGCTCATCTCGTTCTTATCGGCAAGTTCCTTCTTGCGCTCCTCGGCATCTATATACATCGATCTGAACTTGTATATTTTGAAACGCCTTCCGTTCTTTCCTATTCTTGTCTGGGAAAAGAAAACAGGTCCCTTTGAGTCGATCATTATCGCAGGTGCAAGAAAAAGTGTCACGATGCCTGTAATGATAAGTCCTACGATGCCGCCGAGTATATCAAGTCCTCTCTTTATAAAGAGACGCTTATAACTTGTTCTGTTCATCGAATAAGTAAGAACCGAGTAATCGAGGAAATCATCAAACTGCGTATTGGCCTTGCCAAATCCCGGAAGCTCCAGATTATAGTGAGTTGTGATTCCCATCTCCTCAAATCCCTGAATGATATCTTTCATATCCTTCTGCGGAATATTGGGAGTATTGATGAACACTTCATCGAAAGGATCCGTTATAAGACGCGATGTCAGATTATTTATTCCGTCATGGACATGTATACCGTCTATGTACCACGGATCACTTGATGATTTCTGCGTATCTGCTTTTTCTTTGCTTATACCGCCCGTGCTCTCCTCTTTTGCATCCGCTGCATAAGCTCTTACAATCTTATAGCCAAGATTACCGGCATTACCGATCAATTTGCGGACAGTATCCTCCATAAGATTCCTCTCAGCCACGACAACCACACGAACAGCATTGTTATCACTCGAAATGTATTTCCTAAATATATCCTTAAAGATTATTCGCGCAAAATAAGTCAGAAGAATATCTAAAAATACGAATATGACAACAAAAAGTCTCGATACACTCTTTCCCCAGTTAAATAAGAATATGACAACAGAAGATGCCACCAACATTACAGTTATAAATCTTACAATGGAAAAGAACTCCCTGATATATCCTCTTACTGCATAATCCCTGTTCCAGTCAGCAAGAAAAGAATAGACAACACAAAACAGGAGAAAGACAACACATACAAGACGATGTTCTGTCTCATCTCCGTACCCCTCTATATTTGGGAATCTGCTCCAAAATACATGTAACATATAATCACTGTATCTAAGCCATGTGGCAAATGCATATGAAATTATGATACATGCCATATCTATCAGCCAAAGCATGTACGTTTGAAATGTTTTATTTTTATTACTCATACTGAACCATTATAGCATGATTTCGCAACAATCACCCTACTTTATGTCCTTTCGCTAATATGAAGATATTTCAGGTGTTGTCTTTTTTCTTTTGAACTGCTTCCACGCCGCAACACGCAAAAAAAACTGCAATCCCTGCCCATACTCCTATACTCGACATTCTCTTGTGATACTCCCCTACAGCGATATCTTCGTTATATTTGTACATAGGCTTATCTTCACCCGCATAGTCAAGAACAATATCACCATTCGTCTTAAAATCTTTTATTTCTTGAGATGTATAATACTCAGGTGTCATCCCCAAACTCTTATTGCTCTCATCTTTTTCTTTTGCACCATAAAGAGCCGTGGGTTCTTTTGTCATCATAACAAATATTACAACCGCAACTACACCGGCAGAAATTCCAATCAGAGCACGTTTTATAAGTCTTAAAACACAAGCCTTATCTGTATCAAAAAAGAGCTCCTGTTGATTACTGCTATCCTTTTCCATGCCTTCCATATATGTATAAATAACGCTTCCCATAAACACATACGCAAAATTTTTTGCAGCCATATTATACAAAAGCGGTTCCCATATCCCGATAAAAAGCATGGTAAGCATCACAGACAGTTCTGCCCTCTTATCATATGCAAAGCATCTATTTATAAAAAATATAGTAAGCGCACAGACCACAATGAAAGTAACTATTCCAAGCTGCAAAAAAAGATACAGTTGTGCCATATCAATGCCGTAAGTTGTATATGTTCCTCCGGGATTTACAAGCCTTTTTCCAAAAAGCGACATCCCATTATGACTCCAATAAAGCTTTGCCAGCATAAATCTCGAATGGAATATAGTCCTGTTTAAAAGTTCAAATATATCCTCAGGAAGAATAAGCGGAAGAATTATCGAAATAACAGCTGTTATCGGAAATCCTGCGTAGCTTAAAACCTTTTCAAAAAGTCCCATTTCTTTCTTTATAAAGAAACAAAAATTAGTAACAACATAAACAACACATGCCATCATGCCTGTTCTGCTACCTGAATATTGGAAAATATATAGATTGAAAAAGACTCCCGCCACCGATGCCATAAGAAGAAGGAGTACTGCATTTTCTTTTCCCTTCAAATAAACTGTTATAAGGTATATAACCATCATCGTCAGCATGATCACATTCATATGAAGAGTATTGGGATGGGCATACCCAAGCCCATGTCGAAACATTGTCCCAACTCCGTTTCTGGTCTGTGGATAATATTTATCAACCGCAGATGCCAGCCCGAAAACTCCTGTAATAATTCTGAAGAAAATGAGAATTCCCGCAATCAATGCTCCGCATTCTATAACCTTTTTGGAATCAACTTTTTTCATTCCCAGCATCATCATGAAATACACGATCATGCCTTTTTCTCCGGAACAGCAATATACCATTCCGGCTAAAGCTAAGAATCCCCCTATTATCGCATACTCCTTTACTGTATGCCTCGTTAGTATTATTTTGCACAAAAATAAGAATGCACATACAGAAAGCCCCACTTTAATACGAACAGAACTGTCATCATACCATCCAATAGCTCTCATTCCAACAGCTATAGCAAAAAAAAGCAAATATACCATTTCCCCTATTTCTTCATTGCCATAGAAGTAAGCAAACTTTTCCTGCATTCTTACCTTTAACTCAGTCATTTTCTTTTCCCTATTTATTTTTATTATTTAAATAATCCTTTATCAGATAACATATAAACTTAGTATTCGTAACGTAGTATCGCTTAAACAATCTCTCGGGATCCTGAAAAAGCCTGTAAAACCACTCAAGTCCAATCTTTCTGATCCACTCAGGTGCTCTTTTAATTGTTCCGCCATGGAAATCAAAACCGGCTCCAACACCCATCATAACACCATTAATCCTATCTTTATGGGCAAGCATCCATTTTTCCTGCTTGGGTGCTCCAAGTCCGATCCATACTATATCGGCGCCCGACGAATTTATCATCTCAACATCCGCAGCATCTTCCTCTTCAGAAAGGGGTCTGAACGGAGGCGAATACATTCCGACAATATTTATTCCCGGATATTTATCAAGAAGATTTTTACGCAGCTTCTCAATAGTCTCTTCCGATGCCCCGTAGAAAAAGTGTGCTACCTTTCCGTCAGTTGTGTTTCTAAACATGTGCTCCATAAAGTCAGGTCCCGCAACTCTCTCAGCACCAATATAGCCTTCCTTTTGTTGAAGCTTTGCTATAGGATTTCCGTCAGCAAAAGTAAACGCCGAACTATTGAGCACATCTCTATACTCAGGATTCTCTCTCCCCATAACGGAAGTATGCACATTAGAAAAGCAGATATATTTTCCAGATAACTCTTTTAAATGCTTAAGGACGTGAAATACCGCTTCTTCCGTTCTTGCAACCGCATATTTTATCCCGAAAACATCAAAACGTTCGCTGCGAACAGCAGCAGGTATTGCAGCATAATTTTCAATATCTGTCACAATTCCGGATCTGACATTATACCCATTTACGCCAAGCGCAAGATATGTACGTATTCCGCGTTTCTCCGTTTCTTCCAACATTTCTTTTGCAGACGCATGCTCATTATCCGCACCTATGAGAAGCATATCATCGCAGCCCGATACATAAAATTTTTCAATAACATCAACGATATTCGTAACCGGAAGCAATACCTTATACGTCTTGTTGTCTCCCATAGACAGGAATCTATCCTTATTCTTCTTCCTGTACAGCATTCTAAAAACATATGAATACAAAATACTGATAGGAAAGAAAAGTCCCATTACAGTTCTTGATGAAGCTCCTCCTCGCTGAATGGCGAATAAATACATCATAGAAAAGGCATATACAATAAACTTCCCTTTAACCACCATCATAAAATTTTCGAAGGGATCCAGCAAAAAAATGTGCTTTCTTCTACAATCGTAAAGCAAAAATACAATCACCTGAATAACACATGCAGTGACTGTAACTGAAAAATACAATATCGTATAAGAATTATCCCATACCATCAATGTGGTGCCGAATTTCATGACAAGCTCTGTAGCCATGGTAAAAATAAGCGCAAGCTCATCAATTATAAATATTCTTTTTACAGGAAATCTTTGTTTCTTATAGTTGTTCATTTTCTATAACATTCTCCCAGTCTTTACATCTTATCTATTAACGACTTAAACCCATACTTTTCAAACTCATTCTTCGCTTTGTCTGCATCTATATTTATCTTGAAATCATCAAGAGACTTTCCAAACTCATAGTCTCTTCTGATTGTAGCCAGATCCTTTGACAAAAGAGCCATCTCTTTGTACTGGATCATTGCTTTCAGAGGGCTCCTTGTGATTCCAAGCTCTTCTTTCCACATTGCGTTAAGCGCCTTCTGTTCCTTGGCATCCTTGCACTCCTCGATCGCTTCATAGATTTTTTCCATCGTTCCGTATCTTGCAAGGAGCGGCATTGCCGCGCTGCTGACGCCCTTAACTCCCGGGATGTTGTCACTTGTATCACCCTGAATGCCCTTAAGATCGGGAATCTGCTCAGGACGAACTCCATATTCCGAAAGGCAAAGAGGCGGTGTCACTTCAAACGCCTTATCGGGGATTGACACCATCTTACTGTTAAATCCGTATTCCGCACCATACTTATTAAGGAGCTCATCAGCTGTTTCCTGCTTGGTCTGAATAAGCCACACTCTTGTGTAGTCATTTACAAGCTGAAGATAATCGTGATCCTTGGTGATGATATATGAAGGTATCTCCTTCTCAAACTTTGCGGCAACGCTACCGACAATGTCATCGGCCTCATACTGCATGTCATACATAACCTGGAATCCCATATCTTCAAGCAGCTTTTCCATATTCACAAACTGCTCCTTAAGTGGCTCCGGCGTCTCACTGCGATTTCCTTTATAATCCGGGTACTTTTCCCTTCTGAACGTATCCCTCGTCATATCAAAGGCAAACATCATATGCGTCGGTTTCTGCTCCTTGATTATCTTAAGGATTGCACGCATCATTCCGTACATAGCGTTTGTGTACTGCCCTGCGTCATTATGCATTATCTGTGAAAAGAGCTTTTCCTTTTTCACAGGATCTTTTTCAAATAAAAGAGCCTTCGGAAGGTTGCCGTAATAGTTTGTAACCAGCATGGAACTTCCGTCTATAAGAATAAATTTTTGGTTATCACTCATACTATCTTTTTCCCCGCTTAATCCTTTTTAGTCTTCATATATTCTCGCACGATAAAGACTAATGTTGCAAGTGTGATGAGTTCCGATAATCTCCACAAAAGCGGTTCCCTGAACCATATCTTTATTTTTCCGCTGAATCCTGCAGGAATTTCCACCCAAAGCTTCTTGTTATCTCCCATGAACGCTTTGAGCTTTTTTCCGCCTGATTTTGCAGCATAGTGTCTGTATCCCCAGAGAGGCACTTCCGTCACAACCGCATTTTCCGTAGGATTATCCACCTGCGCATAAATGGTCGTTCCGTTTTTCTTAAGTATCTGTGCAGTCGCGCCAACGTCTCCCCTTATTATCATATCTTTGTCAGTGTACGGAATAGATTTTTCTATGTCCGGAATACTGAACTCAGCAGTTGTAACTCTGTCCAGCTCAGCTTCATCGTACATTGTGATGGGATGCGCCGTCTTCACAACATCCTCCAGAAGTGTGTTGCCCTGAATAACGCAGGCAAAGCATATGACTGTCATCGCAACATATGTCGCATTCTTTATATTAGGTTTGCATACCGCATTCTTCGCAGTTACCGCAAACCAGAAAACAACCATACCACAGGAAACATCCAAAAAGTGCCATGGAAACTGCATATTTGCGAGGAGTTTGTAAAGAATCGGAACATCCTGATAAAGCGCAAAATAAAACATCGAGTTGGTACTAAGAAGCACAAAAACAATGCTCAAAGCAAATACTCTTGCATATATCAGGCTTTTCCCTTCAAACTTTCCTGCAATAATAAAACCAAATGCAATTGTAAGTACTGCTATCGAAAAAATTCCAAGCCCCAAAAACCCGCTCGTATCAAGGCCTTTTGCCTGCGAATAGCCAAAGAACGTAACAAAATCTCTGCCTCTTGCCCAGATCATATCCGTTATACTGTTTCCACTCACATTTTTAGATACCATATAATCTACGAGCGGAACCACAAAATGCAGATTTAAAAGTATAATAGCTGCAGCTGCCTTTAACAGAGGAATCAGAATATCTTTTTGTAATGTCTTTTCCACAAGAACCAGACAAAAAACCGGTATCACAAGTGCAAGTATAAATGTCGAAAGCACGTGACACGACAATGTAAGCGTAACTCCAAAAGCAAGATAGATATAAGCGTTCTTACTCTTCTTTGCATATATTTCCCACAAGCCAAGTGCGACAAGCGGCAAGAAAGTAAACGCACCAAACTCACCAACCGTTGCCCCTGTGTAAACGCTGTGAAGTCTAAATCCAATAAGCGTGAAAAGAACCGATGAAGCAAGTCCCACATTCTTATCATCGGCTATTTTTCCAAAGGAATAATATGAAATAAATGCAGTCAGCACATTTGTCAGAAAAATATAGAACTTATAGCCCGCCTGCAGCGTAAAACCAAGATTCACCAATATCGCCGAAGGATAAAGAAGCAGATCCCCGTAGCCAACACCTGCAGCATAACCGTAGCCCCTATCCCATCCGGGATATATGTGCACAGGGAACTGACCACACTTAAGTCCTTCACCAAGATATACGATTCGCCTAAGATGGTAAAAAATGTCATCACCAAAATAAAGCTTATCGCTAAGAAGCGGATAGCTTGCAAAAAGAACAGTAAAAAGAAGCACTCCGACAGTAAACGCTTTATCTTCCAAAAAACGCTTTGTCTCTTCTTTTTTTGCCAAAATAAGGTAAAGCACAATATCAAGAGTCATGAACAGTAATAAGAGCTTAGCCGTCTCATAGATTATTGTTCTGCCCCTTAAATACGTGATGCGTACTTCATTTGCAAGGACAAAGAAACCGTCTCCGGTTTCATCTCTCTCGGGTCCCATTCTCACTTCAAAATCTGTTCCGTATCTGACCCATGAATCATAGCTGACTTCAGTCATTTCCATAGGTAGTGCTATATGATCGCAATAAGCAAGATGTGCAGCCTTATCCTTTGATACATCAAGGCATGCCTGAAGCGTTGTATAACATAAATGCCAGTTATCATCAGCATTCGAACTATAACTCACATAGATGTTATATATACCCTTCCCCAGGCGCAGCGGCTTAGTTACAACATATGACTGCTCCTTGTCGGTGTGATCCGCATAAGCTCCGCTTTCACGTTCATATTCATTTGTTTCGCGATTCAAATAATCAACCAGAAAATCATCCTGCGTAAAAGAATAACTCTCACTTCTGTTGAATCTGAAAGCATTTAAAACAAGTAAGATAAGTTCTGCAAGGACTATAGTTATTACAATGTTCTTCTTATTAACAAAAAATTTCTTCATAAACACTACCTGAAATTCTATTTACTCATCCTTTCCTTGCACCTTTTCTCTCGCTCCGGTCACCGGAACGCTCAATAAGGCAAAAACAGTTATTCCCCAGTTTCTATAAACCAATCTGGTATGTATGTAACTGTGATTGGCAGTAAACATGAACCAAACTATTGGCATAATAGAAATCGCCAGTAATGCGATTGTTGCCGGATTCAATTTAAATTTTTTATAGTTTTTGATAAAAAGATATACTACAACTCCAAGTAACATCAAGACATACGTCCACTTAAAAAATGCTGCATCGGTGAGCCTTATAACCGCACCAATCCTGGTGATGTTCTCGCCATCAACAGCTATTGACGTTCTTGATTCAATATTGGAAAAAGCATCAGAAATGATATTTTCATGGCTAATGGTTGTACCTATTATCCATTTTGAAGCCCACATGCCAACATATCCGATAGCCCAATGTACTCCGTTAACCAAAATTCTCTCAATCGGTTTTTCAAGATTCTCAGCTTTTTTTATTATCAGGAATATCATCGGAATGCCAAATGTCACTATAGGATATGTCAAAAAATCCAAATATGAAGTAGCAACTCCCAGCCCAAAAAATAGCAACCAGTCCTTCTTTGTTTCCCTGCAAAGCACAATTATGCTTCCAATCATCGAAACATAAAAACATGCTGCATACTGAAGACTAACTCCCATTGTGGCAGGATTCCATATAACGAGCATGGGTAAAAATGCAACAATATATTTTTTCAGCCCCTTTTTCATCATCAAAACCAACACTGTTGAAATAATCGTCAATTGTATAGCCTGATTTATGATCTTAAAATCCGAATAATCAAACATGCAAAACAACGGCTTTAATATCGTCAAATATCCATGCCAGTATCTTGGATAATTTAGTATTGTCACATCTGACAAATCATCATGATTAAGGAAAGCCATCAGTGAAAAAACCTGAGACTCCTTATCAGCATAAACATAATGAGGAACCAATGCCGCGCCTTCCACGCATGACTCACTTGGAAACAGCGCTTCACTTAACATAATAGCATCTGTCTCATTATCCAAAATGCTCTCGGTATAATCCTCTGCATAATTGTATTCTGCACCTTGATGAACCAGCGATTCAGCACCTCTCCCAATATTAAGAGCAATAACTTCTGTCGGAAGGCAGTACGCCATTATAAGCAACAACTGGCCAATAACTCCGCACGCTACCAACATTGAAAAAAGAATAAGAGTTCTTTTTATAATTATCTGTATCCGTTCCATAAAGCATCCCCAAATCTTTTCATTTTGACATCATCAGACATTATACTACATTCCCCAAAAAGCGCACAAAAACTCCACATATTTCGTGGAGTTTTTATCATCTGTAAAACTATATTATATTTCCCCAAATCTTACTTTGGCATAAGCCTTTATAGCCTCAACGCATTTCTCAAAGCCAAGCTTACTACTGTCAAGACAAAGATCGTAGTTCATGGCATCTGTCCACTTGCATCCTGTATGATGTTCGTAGTAGTCAGCTCTGTACTTATCTTCTCTGGCAATGAACTTTTCCAGTTCTTCGCCTTCAAGACTCTGTACCTTTCCGGCCTGCTCCATAAGGAAATCCTGCGGAGCATGGACGAATACGCTTATTACATTATCATAATCTTTGAGCACAAAATTGGCAGCTCTTCCGATTATTACACCGCCTGTAGTTGCAGCAATCTTCTTGATAGTCGCTGCCTGAAAGTTAAAGAGATTATCAAACGAAGTAAAATCCTTGCTGTCAGGCCCAAGTATTTCGCCCGTATAAACATTTGCCGGCATCTTAAAAAAGCCTATAGTTCTGCAACGTTCATCGGCATCCAAAAAGAGATCCTCATTTATTCCGCTCTCTTCGGAAGCAAGACGCAAAAGTTCTTTGTTATAGTAATTGATTCCAAGCTCTTTTGCCAGCATCTTGCCGACTGTCCTTCCGCCGCTTCCATACTGTCTTGCAATAGTGATAGTAATGTTCTTCATACGATACCCCCTACACTAAGCTGAATGAAGTCATGCTCTCGCTTCGCTCGCCATGACACGTTCGCACTAGACTCGATAAAATCTCGCCAAGTGCTCTACTCTTGGGATATACACTAAACTCGTTAAAAACCTCGTTAAGTGTATCCCCATGGTTCGCACTAGGCTCGGAAAAATCTCGCCAAGTGCTCTACTCACCAAGGTAAGCCTTCTTTATCGATTCATCATTTAAAAGATCGGCTGCATTTCCTTCTTTTACGATCTTGCCTGTCTCAAGGACATATGCCCTGTTCGCGATTGAAAGAGCTTTCTTTGCATTCTGCTCAACCAAAAGAACTGTCACGCCGTCTTTGTTTACGTCTCTGATGATATTAAAAATCTCATTTACAAATATGGGAGAAAGTCCCATTGAAGGCTCATCCATAAGGATAATGTCGGGATGAGACATAAGTGCTCTTCCCATAGCAAGCATCTGCTGCTCACCACCTGAAAGTGTTCCGGCAAGCTGACCGGATCTCTCTTTAAGTCTTGGGAAACGTGTGTAGATTTTCTCAAGTGTTTCCTGAAACTCTGCGCTGTTATCCCTGGTATAAGCTCCCATCTTAAGGTTCTGTAGAACCGTCATCTCAGCAAATACTCGTCTTCCCTCGGGAACCTGAGCCATTCCCATAGACACGATCTTATGTCCGGGAACTTTGGTTATCTCCTCTCCCTTATATTTTATCAGACCTGCATCCGCTTTGATAAGCCCTGACAACGTATGAAGTATTGTAGTTTTTCCCGCACCGTTTGCACCGATAAGTGCTACAACTTCACCCTTATTTACTTTGAAGGAGATACCCTTGAGAGCCTGGATAACTCCGTAATATACGCTTAGATCGTTTACTTCTAAAATTGATTCCATATAATACCTCTAATTTTTTATGGTAAATGCTCTACTCTGGGATATACACTAAGCTCGAAAAAACCTCGCTAAGTGTATCCCCATGGTTCGCACTAGCCTCGATAATACCTCGGCAAGTGCTCTACTCACCTAAATAAGCTTTAATTACTTCCGGATTGGAAAGAACCTCTTTTGTCTCGCCCTGGCAGAGAACCTTACCGAAGTTCAGAACCGTAAGCTTCTCACAGATTCCTGAAACAAGCTTCATATCATGCTCGATAAGAAGAATCGTCATCTCAAATTCTTTTCTGACAAGCGCGATAGTTTCCATGAGTTCTTTTGTCTCGTTGGGATTCATTCCGGCAGCGGGCTCATCAAGAAGAAGGAGCTTGGGATCTGTCGCCATAGCTCTTACGATCTCGAGCTTTCTCTGCTTTCCGTAAGGAAGGTTCGATGCAAGAGTATCTCTTTCACCGTCAAGATCAAAAACTTTCAGAAGTCGCATAGCTTCATCATCAATCTGCTTCTCGACTTTTTTATATCTTCCCACATGAAGAATCCCTTCAAGTGTGCTGTATTTAAATCTCTCGGAAAGTCCGACCTTAACATTGTCGATAACAGACATCTGCTTAAAAAGTCTGATGTTCTGGAATGTTCTGGCTATTCCCGCATGATTAATTTCTATTGTGTTTTTTCTTGTTATGTCTTCGCCGTCAAGCTTTATCTTGCCTTCGTTTGGCTTATATACGCCTGTAAGAAGATTGAACACCGTAGTTTTACCGGCACCGTTTGGTCCGATAAGTCCGTAGAGCTCACCCTTTTCGATCGTCATATTAAAATCGTCAACCGCGCGCAATCCGCCGAAGGAAATGCTCAGATTGGTTACATCTAAAAGTGCCATTATTTCACCACCTTAAACCTTTTTCTTAATCCCAAAATTTGCAAATGTTTTCTTTCTCCACTCAATTACCTTCGGTGACCAGTTCACGATCATCATTACAATGAGAACGATTGAATAAATAAGCATTCTGTACTTGTTAAGGCCTCTGAGCAGCTCGGGAAGAAGGTACAATATGCAGGCAGCAACAACGCTTCCTCTGATGTTTCCTATTCCTCCGAGAACCACATATACAAGGATCATAATAGATGCATTGTATCCGAAGTACTGTGATGAAGCAGTAAGTGTCGTAATGTTATGTGAATAAAGAACTCCTGCAGCACCTGCGATCGCAGCTGAAATGGTAAATGCGAGCATCTTATATCTTGTCACATTAATACCCGATGCCTCTGCAGCAATGTAATTATCCCTGATTGCCATGATCGCACGGCCGTCTCTTGAATTGATGAGATTAAGCACTACCACAAGTGAAACAAGAAGCATTACTATTCCTATGGTAAAACTTGCATCATGTGGAGTTCCCGTAATTCCCATCGCTCCGTTTACAACCATCAGCCCATCCGGCTCAAGTCCGAGAGCCATCTGGTTTTCCATGGAAAAATGCATTCCCTTGCTGTCTATTCCGATATAAAAAGCATTGATCACGTTCTTTATAATCTCACCGAAAGCAAGTGTAACAATTGCAAGATAGTCGCCTTTAAGTCTGAGTACAGGAATACCGATAAGGAATCCGAACAATGCCGCAAATGCTATTCCTATAACAAATGCGATAAGAAATCTCGGACCTGAAGGTATCTTCTCCGCAGTAATCTTAGAAAAAGCGGCACTTGTAAAAGCACCGATGCACATAAATCCACAGTGTCCGATACTGAGCTCTCCGAGAATTCCAACGCAGAGATTAAGCGCAACTGCGATTATCGCATAATATGTCATCGGAACAAGAAGTCCCTTGATATGATTTGTAAGATGTCCCGTTGAAGCAAGTGCCTGTACAATAAGGAAAGTTGCAACAACGATTCCGTAAGTTATCAGATTGTCTTTTGTCTTTTTGTCTATACGCATAGTCGTCACCTCTTTAAACCTTTTCCTGAATGACTTTACCGAGAATTCCTGTCGGCTTAACAATAAGCACGATTACAAGTATTCCGAAAACTATGGCATCAGACAGCTGTGAAGAAATATATGTCTTACTGAGAATCTCTACGATTCCGAGCACAATTCCGCCGATCATCGCTCCGGGAATAGAACCTATTCCTCCAAGAACTGCCGCAACGAATGCCTTAATACCGGGCATAGCTCCGACATAAGGAGACAGATTCGGATAAGCCGAACACAAAAGCGCACCGGCTACAGCTGCAAGAGCAGAACCAATCGCAAATGTAAGCATGATAGTCTTATTTACATTTATTCCCATTAAAGTTGCAGCGCCCTTATCCTCTGCAACAGCAAGCATTGCCTGTCCCTGCTTTGTCTTATTGATAAAAAGCTGAAGGCATACAAGAATAATGATACTAACCGCAATAGTAACGATGGTAACCCCCTGGATCTTGAGTTCTCCGTTTGCAAAAGAAATTCCTTTCCATGTTATTACAGATGAAAAAGACTTAACGTCAGCACCAAAAATAATAAGCGCAAGATTCTCAAGGAAATAGCTGACACCTATAGCGGTAATAAGAACTGCCAGCGGAGATGCTGCTCCTCTGAGCGGTCTGTACGCGATAAATTCAGTTGTGATTCCGAGAAGAGAACACAAAATTATGGAAACCACCACAGCAATGATAACTCCCGTTGTAGAATTGCCGCCCATTGCTCCGATCACAGAGAATATCACGTAACATCCTACCATGATGAAATCACCGTGAGCAAAATTGAGCATCTTGGCTATTCCGTAAACCATGGTATATCCAAGTGCAATGATGGCATAAATACTACCAAGACTAAGTCCGTTGATGAGATAAGTAAGAAAGCTCATCGTATACCTCCAAAAATAATTCCTAATATTTCTTATGTTATAAATAATACCACACAAACAGGACTTTTATCCTATTCCGTGATATGAAAACGCAGGACACCTTTTGAGGGTATCCTGCGTAGCACTTCACTGTGCAGTTACGCGGATTACGCGTTAAACACTTTAATAAGCGTTGATTAGCCGATTACTCTGCTGAAACGTAAGCACCTTCCTTGATAACAACAGCCTTAGGCTCTTTGTTAGGCTCACCTGAAGCATCCCAAGTCATCTTCGCAGATGTAAGGCCGGATGCCTCGATCTCTGTCATAGCTGCCTTAACAGCTTCGCAGATATCTGATGTACTCATATCGGGAGTTGCGCTCTTAGCTTCAAGTGCCTGCTTAATGATATATACTGCATCATAAGCATCAGCTGCAAACTGGTTAGGAACTTCACCATATTTCTCCTGATACTTCTTAACGAAGTTCACTGTAAGATCATCCTTAGCATCAGCTGCGAAAGGTGTAAGAAGCATTACGCCCTCAGCAAGCTTTGTATCGAAGTTCTCAACAGAAAGAATTCCGTCCATACCGTCAACACCGAAGAATACAGGTGAATATCCCATTGTGTTAGCCTGTGTAAGGATAAGTGATGCTGCCTGATAGTAGATAGGAAGGAATACAAGGTCTGCGCCTGCATCCTTTGCCTTCTGAAGCTGAACTGAGAAATCAGTTGCATTGTCCGCTGTGAAAGCCTCTTCTGAAACAATCTCAAAGTTCTTTCCTGCTGCCTCTTCCTTGAACTTCTGATAAATACCGTTTGAATATACGTCTGAGTTGTCGTAGATTATACCAACCTTAGTTGCAAGATTGTGATCTGCAATGTACTGCGCTGAAGCAATACCCTGGTTAGGATCTGAGAAGCATACGCGGAATACGTTGTCATACTTAACGCATTCTTCAGCCGATCCTGAAGGTGTAAGCTGGAACATATTGTCAGCTTTTGTATTTTCTGAAACTGCGATTGAACATGCACTTGTTGTTGATCCTACAAGAATCTGCATGCCCCAGTCTTTAAGAGTATTGTACGCATTTACTGACTTCTCTGCATTGAGCTCGTCATCTTCCTTGCTATACTCTACCTGATATCCGTTGATACCGCCTGCCTCGTTGATCTCCTCAACTGCAAGCTCCGCTGCGTTACATACAGCATTACCATATACTGCTGCTGCACCTGTAAGAGGTCCAATAGCACCAATCTTGAATGTAGCTCCGCCATTTGCCGAGCTCTCTGTTCCCTGTGCCTGCGCCTGAGTGTCAGGTGTCTCTGTGCTTGCTGCATCTGTGCAGCCTGCAAGCATTGATGCTGCCATTACGGAAGCCATAAGCGCACTAACTGCTTTGCTAAACTTCTTCATAATTTTTTCCTCCTAATCACAATACCAAAACCAAAATGTATATTTGTATACAATCTTGTTTTTATTTTAAAAGGTTAAATTATCATAGGGAAAAAGTCAACACTTTGTTTAATTAAAATCTATTCTGTATTCTCTCTTAAGATTCATCTTTTCGCCGAATCCTTCATAAAACAGTGAAACAATAAACGGCTCCTTATCATCGGTATAAGCATCATAGCAAGCCACTCCGTCAAGATACACGGTATATCCCGCGTCTTCATCCAGGTAATCGCGCTCGGCTCCTTGCTTTAGTACAAGCTTATGACCTTCGACAGTTTTCTCGACCGGCTTCTCACAAGGAGAAGTTTCTTCTGCAAAATCTTCGAGATATATAACATCTTCTCCGGGAATCTTGATCACATACTTTACATCTTCGTCTATCTTTTCAACATCTATACCGCCGATTCTGTTCAGAAGTGCCACATAAGCGCTGTTGCCGAGAAACTCTCTGTCATTTATCTCAATAACAAAGCTTGAATCATCAAAATACTTATACTGCGCCGCTCTTCTGATAAAGATATCCTCTGCGGCAAGCGTCTTTAATCGGGCATAATATTCATCGGCCTCCGAAAGTCTCTGAGCCACATATTTCCTGAATCTGTCAAAATTATCGGGCTCATCGTCAGCTCTGTAGCTTCCGCCGCTCCAACGCTCTTTATCTCTGATATATGCACCGGAAAAGCATACATCCTTTTCATATTCATCGAGCATACTTTGGATTGTATCATCGGACCAGGCATTTTTCCTGAGTTCCGCAAATCTGTCACAACTCTTTTCCACAATGTCACTACTGTTCCCCGCCATTATCTGCCCCAAATAAAGGTCCTCGAAAAGAAGATTGTAATAAGGTTTGTGACCATACTGCAGATAGCCGTTCTCAGCATTCGAAACCCACATATTTCCCCATGTAACATCAAGATCCCACGGGCAAAAATATGAATAATATCCGCCCGGTGTTTCTTTTACACAAAGATAAAAATTCTTCAAAAGATTATCATCACCCTGAACAAGATTGGTAAAAAGCGTATAATCAATCGCATTATCTATATCAATACTCTTTTTAAGTTCCTCCACATTCTCTGAATTAGCCTGAAGATTTTCAAGATAATCCCTCAGAAGTTTCCATCTTTTTTCCGCATAGCTTTCAGCACCGGCGCCTGCAGGCACATTTTCGGCGCGCCATCCGAATATCCCGCCGTATTGGTCATATATTATATTTGATGAATCAATACCTACAACTTTTTTAAAGAACCCCGTATGCTCATCATCTTTGGAAATACCGACCATCTTCTCATCCGGAGTGTATCCGAGTGCATAAAGTCCACTGTACTCCCCGTTTATAAAAAGCTCTAAAAATCTGTATTCCACTCCTGTCGTGATTCCGTAGCGATTATTCTTTCTGCAGCTGTTGTACCAAAGATTCTGACTGAAAACATTTCTCACTTTCTCGGCATCGTTATATGCAGGATAAAGAATATAATCGTCATCCTTGCGCATCCCAAGAAGCGACATGTTATTTTTCTGATAATTGTTGCCTTCCTTCCTGCGTATCAATGTTATTTTCAAAGGCATTTTGGGAAAAGATCTCGTATTGCCGCCTCGAATCCTGATCATACCGTCAGATGAGACATCCCTTGTCTCACACTGCTCCCCATTATCATAAAGTTGCATGCTCATCTCTGTATCGAATTCTGTTATCTTACCCTCGAAATCTATATTCATAATTGGCAAAAAGGTACAGAAAATCTTGCGGACACAATAACTGTTATTGTCATAAAAAATACATGTAAGAGGAATATTATTCGCGATCGCATCATCTGTGATCCCAAAGTTAAGAAAGGCGAATCGCACATTTGAATCGCCTGCTACATCAACAGACGGGTTATAAGCCGTTTTATCATCATCTATAAGAGAATAGAAAAAAGCTCCTGCTGCCCTATCATAGAAAAGTTTCTGTTCATCAAAGACCGGCTGAATGTTCATATCATCCGAAAGAGTCCTTGATTTCTTTATTTTTTCGAACTTGTTGCTGTCAATTATATGATCAGAGAGGTAATCTTCACTTCCTATGCACAAAAAGACCAGTGCTACCAGAAATACAAAATTAACCGCAAATAAAATGGCTTTTATTCTAGTCATCACGTGTACCGAACCCCCAAAACAATACATATAAAGTACATCAAACTAATTAATAATGCAATATTAGCTCTATTTACGTTGCATTAATCACTTATGCTTGCTACAATTAGCTAAAGGGGGAATAAAATTATGCTTCAGTTGTCTTACTTGGGGATTGCTTTTGCATTTGTCTTCTACTTAATCTTCGGTATTACCGTTAAATTTATGACTCTGACTGTCTATGAACAGAACAAAGCAAGGCTTGGGATTGTACTCACATCACTGCTTGTTTTCGCAGTGTCCGGCTTTTCTTCGGGATTCATACATATTCAATCAGCCAAATATATCTATGGCATTTTATTCTTTCTTTTTTCGGGAATATCAATGTTTATATTTGTTTCGATTGTAGTTGAGCTACATCAGATAAGTACACGGGCAAAAATGCGCCGTTTCATGCTTCTCTTTGATATAGTCGATCATTATTTGAGTGAGGGCAAGACGAACGAGGAAATCCTCGATTATCTTATAGGTATACAGAATCTCTCGGTAAAAGAAGCAACCGATTTTCTCACCTTCATCACAGATCCCACAAATCACGAGTTTTTATCGGACGTAAATGAACAGATCCGTGAAGCACAGTTACTAAAGACCTGATTAATTTAATCTCTATATAAAGTAAAAATAAAGACCTAAGCATCTTATATAGTGCTTAGGTCTTTTGTTTTGTCTTATTTATCAGGTCGATATGATTCTAAACTCATCAAACTGTGGGTCTTCCACAAAATCCATAATGAGATTCAAAGGTGTAAGCCCTATTGCCTCATGATGAATCTGCTCTCTTATGACCATCTTCTCATATGCAGAAAGATCATGAAACTCCGGATGACTCTTCTCATACTTCTCATTGAGCTGGTCAAAAAGATTATACTCCGGATCGCCCCACGCAAATACTTCGGCTGTCTTCAAATTCGGTTTGAACGGAGAATATTGAAGCCGGCTGTTTTCCATAGGAAGTCGCTCCTTTCTCGTCAAAAAACACGGTTGAATACGCTAAGTACATCTTCTACTAAATAATATCATATTTTAGACAAAATTTCATAAATTATTAGATTTTTTTTATTTTTCACTTAAAGTTATTACTTAAAAGCAATCTGTGCAAAATTGTAGAATCCAAGGTACCAGATATTGAAATCATGTGAACCGTTGAGTTCCTGCCATGTAAAGTTCTTTCCTGCCGCAAACTGATTGCATGCTGCCGGAAGATTCTTTGCAGCAGCAGATGCACTTTGATAAGCTGTTCCGTCCTGAAGTCCACAGATATTGTAGAAATAGTGGATCGGATACTTGTTATCCTTCAAAAGAGATGCTGTCTTATCCGCAGTATTACTCGTAGGTGCAGCTGAGAATGCTCCGAAATATCCAAATAAGTCAACACACTCTCCAAGACCAATGTTAATAGTCTGCATTCCGCCCATTGAAAGGCCGGCGATAGCTCTGTGATCTCTGTCAGCGTATGTGCTGTAGTTAGAATCAATATACGGAATCAGATCGTTTCTAAGCTCTTTTCCGAAAGAATAGAAAGAATCTGTCGATCCGCTCTGTGAAGCTTTTCCGTTAGGAGTTACCACGATGAATGAATCAATGTCACCATAGTATGAAAGGTTATCCATAATAGCCTTTACCTGGGAATTATTTCCTGTCATTCCCCACTCATTTTCATTTCCGCCGATTCCGTGAAGAAGATAAAGTACACTATACTTCTTGTCAGAGCTGTAATTAGCGGGAAGGTAGATATTTGCCTTCTTTGTATATGTATGTCCGTTCGAAGCATCATGGGCTGTATAAGAAATGTTCTTAACAGTTCCCGAACCTTCACCGTTTCTTATTGCCGAATACTTTGAAGGAATGCTGTTTGCTATCGTTGCAGTAGGATTGGCATGTGAGTTACCTGTCTGGTTGTTCTGCTTGTTATCTGCCTGTTTCTGATTATCTGACTGCTTATTGTTGTCGGCCTGTTTATTATTATCATTCTGCTTCTGATCGTTTGTCTGCTTATTATTGTCAGCCTGCTTTCTGTTATCCTGCTGACCTGAAGAATTGACAGGCTCAAATTTCCACTGCTGGTTCTTCTTTCCGTTAGCTTTCCATTGACATACATTCGCGCCGTCATTGGTCTTATGCTGATACACATCAAGCACTTTTGTACCGCCTGATGACTTTGTTCCTACCGTATAAACACCACTTGCCTTTGTAGGCTTTATAATAAACTGCTGAGCATCGTGACCAACTGCATCATAAATCTGAACATTTGTGCCGTCTTTATTTTCTCCGTAAGCTACATCGAGCATGAACTCTCCGAGTGCAGACTTAAGAGTTACATAACCGTCGCCCTTGTTCTGAACATACCACTTCTGTCCCTTTACGCCTGTACCCTTGCTGACAATAACATTTGTAACCTTCTTTGCATTATCATCCTTTACAGTAAGGTATTTCTGTGAATTAATATCCTTCAGATAATACCATCCATCCTGAACCTCTCCCGTTACAGTATTGTTCTTTGACTGATCGTTGCTCGGCTGAGGCTGAGGAGTCGGCTGTGGCTGTGGCTGTGGTGTAGGCTGAGGCTGTGGCTGAGAATTATTCTGTCCGTTGTTATTCTTGTTATCCTTATTGTCTTTATTATCCTTCTTGCTGTTATCTCCGTTCACAGGCTGTGGCTGAGGATTGGTATTTCCACCGGCATTTCCGTTATTTGCCTTCCAACGGTCAAAAGAGAATGAGCCTTTAAATACAAGACAGATATCTTTTGAACCTGATACGCTCTTCACATCACCTGTGAAATCCTTAAACGATCCGCCTGTACCCGAAACATTGATTGTTCCAAGCAGATTGCCCGAAGGAGATCCTTCTCTTACTTCAATACTTCCGTTTCCGTTACTCTGAACAGTTGCTGTAATTGAAGATACACCATTAGAGAAGTTTACACCCTTGATCTTTGTATAATCGCCGTTATCTATATTAGAAACAAAAGCTGTTCCGTTTGAATTACCCTTTACGGAAATTCCTGCCTGAGTGAACATTGTCTCTGCTTCAACCCAGTTATACGGATCAACATTTGGCTTCATCTGAACGCCGTTAAGTGACTGCTGAACAGCGTTGATCCTGCCGTTTGATACATTAACCTTATCAATGTGAGTTGTTCTGTATCCGAGGTTATTGCCTACTACTTTGGATTCTACCGTATGAGTATGATATGCCATATAGTAGTTGCCTCTGAACTCAAAAATCTGATGATGGTTATTTCCGTCAGATCCTCTGAATGTTGATGCAGGATTTGCCATGATCTCGCCCTGATGGTTAAAAGGTCCCATAGGGTTATTACTTGTCATAACCTGAATTGTCGCATTTCTGAATCCGTTTCCGCAATTCCAGTTAGAGCAATATGAATAATAATATGTATTACCGATCTTGTTGATACCTGAATCTTCGAAAAGATAAGGAGCATCAATTGTAGCTGCAGTTCCGGATGTACTTACCATATCTGCGCCGAGTTTTATTACTCTTGCAGTCTTTGGATGAGCGTCCTGTCCCTGAGGTACTCCGCCACCAAAATACAGATATCCTGTTCCGTCGCTGTCTACAAGTACAGCGGGATCGAATAACCACTCCACGTTACAGTTGGGAGTTGATTTAGTTATAAGAGCGTGTCCGATAGGATCTTTCCAGGGGCCTGTAGGGCTGTCCGCTGTAAGAACACCGATTCCGCTTGCATTATTTGCAAAATATAAAAAGAACTTATCTTTTCCGTTGATCTTCTTTGAACAGATCGTCGGTGCCCATGAATTGCTTGCCCATCTGGCTGCACCGTTTCCTCCTGCGATGTTAAATGCTCCGTGATCTGTCCAGTTTACGAGATCCTTAGAAGAATAGCAGTTGAGCTGATTTATCTTCTGATATGTATTCTTATTGTTTCCCGCAAACTCCTGTGAGTCATTGGTTGTATATATATATACCGTATCGTTATAAACGAGTACGCCGGGATCCGCACCGTAACTCTGTGTTACAAGCGGGTTATTTTCATTATCGCCTTTGACATAGCTTCCTTTCTCAACACCTGCAGCTTCTGTCGTCACAACAGAGCCTGCAACCAGCGTGCACGCCATTGCTACGCCAAGCATTCTTTTAATTGACTTAACCATAAAACCTCTCAATACCTTTTTGAAAAAATCTATAATCATTACTGTGCAGGTTCAAAAGCCCACTGCTGGTTTGCATTGCCGTTATGCTTCCACTGGCATACATTTGTGCCATCGGATGTCTTATGCTGATATACATCAAGATTCTTTGTTCCCTTTGATGCTTTTGTAGCGACTATATAAACGCCACTCTTCTTTGTAGGCTTAAGCATAAACTGCTGCGCATCATGTCCTACCGCATCATAAATCTGAACATTTGTACCGTTCTTATCTTCTCCGTATACAACATCAAGCATGAACTCACCAAGTCCTGACTTAAGTGTGATATAACCGTCACCCTTATTCTGAACGTACCACTTCTGGCCCTTGGCTCCTGTACCCTTTTCAATCTGTACATTAGTAGTCTTCTTTGCCTTGTCATTCTTTACCGTGAGATACTTCTGAGAATTAACATCCTTCAGATAATACCATCCATCCTGAACACCTGATGCCGCATTGTTGTTTGTCTGATTGCCGCTCGGCTGAGGTGTGGGCTGCGGCTGCGGATTTGTCTGTCCGTTATTGTTGTTATTGCCATTATTGTTTTTGTTATCCGGCTGAGGCTGAGGCTGTGGTTGAGGCTGTGGCTGTGGCTGTGGATTGATCTGTCCGCTGCCGGGCTGACCGATAACATCCGTATATGCCTGAATAACCTTGTTGTAAGCCTGCTTAGGCTGTCCGGGTGAAGAGAACAACAAAGGCTTTGAGTTGTTGATCCATGTTGTCTGATCTGACAATCCCCACCATGTAATACCTGTAACGTTTCCGCCGTTCTTCTTTATCTGGTTGATCTTCTTGAAGAGATCGTAAGAGTAGTTGGCCATATCGCCATCACCCTTATTTGTAATATCAAGCTCTGTTACCTGTACTTCAAATCCTGACTTAAGGAATGAATTCATAGCATTGATATATGTATCAACCGAAGGGTAATTTGTTCCGAGGTGAGACTGCATACCAACACCTGCGCAAACCTTTTTGCCCTGATTTATATAATTAACAAGAGTAGTAACCTTCTGTACTTCCTGATAAGTGTTGAAATCGTTGTAGAAAAGCTTAACTGAATTTGTAAGCTTATATTTTTCAAGAGTTTCATAAGCATAGTTAAATGCCTTCTTTACATAAGAAGCATTGGTTCTGTTATTTCCATAAACAGCTTCCCAACCTGAGTTGTTCGCATGAATTACTTCATTTGCAACGTCCCAAGCGTAAACGCATCCGCCATACTGGCTTGAATATACGTGATTCATAACTGTCTTTACATACATCTCAAGACGGGCATCCATTGTCTGCTGATTTACGAATCCGCTATTTCCTGAGTAATTGCTTCTGAAGAACCATGACGGTGTCTGAGAATGCCATACAAGAGTGTGCGCTCTCATGCCAAGACCGTTCTGGCTACAGATCTTCATTACTTCATCTACTGTTCCGAAATTAATCTGGGGTACATTTGATTCACGATAACCGTCGGGGATATAGTATCCTCTGTTCTTTGCCTCTGATACTGAGATCAGTTTAGGTGAACCTCCAAGCAAAGCATCCGGCTTCATCTCGTTTTCAAGTGTGATAGAATTATAATGTTTCTTTAGAATGTTTAACTGATTTGAATCTCTTAACTGATACAAATTAATACATGTTCCTGAACGTCCATATGTACTGCCATATGTATTCAGAAGTGTTGCATCTGCAGCCTGTGCATCTACTGTTGATGCAGATACACACATTGAAAATGCACACATAAACGCCATAACTTTGGCAACTACGCCATTAATACTTTTTACCTTCATAGCATCCTCCCGTTAATAATATGTTAAGCCCATTCCCCATTGGGTAAAAATATTGTAACATATTATTTTACAAAGAGGTATCCAAAAATTGCTAATTATTTATCACTAAGTGCTGTTAATTGTGCACAACTCGCTATTTCGACTATAATTCAACCCATAAAACGTAAATACTGATGTAACATTTTATTTTCTATTCAATTCGTTTATTTCCTGTTCCAGATTTTCAATCACATCTACCGAATTTTCCTTGGTAACAAGGTGCCCAAACTCCACTAGGCTCATATCATTCTTTGCTTTTTCAACTGCCATATTCCTTACATCCTCGTCGCCAAACATGACCTTTTCCATCTCAAGACCGACAACGGGTCTGAAATGAGAAGCATCAAAATAATATTCAGGTCCTACTGTGTATGTATTTATTCCCGAAAACAGATAATAATCCGTAACCTGTGCCGCATCATAAAGAAAATCCAGATATCCGTTTGAGATCGCCATTTCATATGTAGACTCCAAAATCGGGGATGTTACCACAATAAGCCTGATGTTCTGCTCTTTGCACAACTCAGAAAGGTCTTTGATTGCCCCGACCGCTCCCGAACCACCATCATATTCAAGAGAATTCTCAGGTTCAGGCATATCTCCTGCACTTCCGATCTCCATATTTGTATTGTTAACATCCACGCCATAGCTGTAAAAAAGCTTTTTTCCCTCGTTGTTCTCTCCTAGCCTGTACTCAAAAAATATCTGCGGTACAATTCTCCATACAGGTTTTAGTTTAAGATACGAATAGTAAAACCTTATCGGTGACTCTTCATACGTCTGATATGTTGTAAAGATCGGATTGTCTAAGCCTTTGGTAACTCCCTTCCACATAGATACATCGTCGATAAGAATGATCAATTCATCGAGTTTCACTCCGCCGTCAATCAGCGTTTTAACAGTATCATAGTTTTCTGAAGCGCTCCCCATGGCATAAGTCATGTTGTACCAGTTAAGCTCCCTGCCATCATCCGTCTTTTCCGGAAGTCCTTCTTTCGGAAGATTTGCCACTCTTGATGAGCCAAGCAAAAGCGCATTAAATTTCCCTTTATTTTGCAAAAGATACTTTGTCTTAATAAAATTCTGGTTCGGCGTAATATCTGTCAGTCTCACATTATCCACATGAAAGACATTGTACGCATCGACAAATACACATGCGCCGGCATATATCATCACCGGAATTATAAAAAAGCAAAGACGAATCACCAACTTTTTCATTCTCATCACCTAAAACCTGTTATATACAAACTCTTCTACACCTGCCTGCCCAAGGAAAAGAATTATCAGGATCAGGGCAAAATATGCACTCCACCTCACCACGGATTTCTTTTCCCTGAGAATGTCTATTCCCGGTCTCTTATATGTGATCACGCTTATCACCATATATATAACGATTCCGGCAAGCATAACCGACATACTAAAACTCGCGGGAACCATTAACAGTTCTCTTAACGCCATGCCTATCGTAAGTCCGCTTCCCAAGAGCTTTGGCATAACACCGAACAGCTCATTGGGAATACGCGAAAATGATGCAATAATACTTACAGCCTCACCAAGCGTATCGACGGAAAAAATAATCCATCCGAAAGTCACAAGTATAAATGTCGTAACTACAGAAAATGCAGACTTTTCTTTGTTTTTACTTCCAAATGCCCTCTCGAAGCATAGACATATTCCATGAAACAATCCCCACAAGATCCATGTAATTCCAGCTCCGTGCCAAATTCCGCTTATCGCAAAAGTTATAATGAGATTTCTGTAAATCTTCCACTCCTGTGTTCTGCTGCCTCCAAGCGGTATGTAAACATAGTCTCTTAGCCAGCTGCTAAGTGATATATGCCATCTTCGCCAAAACTCTCCAACAGAATGCGAAAGATAAGGATGATCGAAGTTTTTGCCAAGATCGTATCCAATAGCCTTTGCACAACCTGTAACAATATCTGAGTATCCCGAAAAATCAAAGTAAAGTCTGAATGAATATAGAACTACCGTAAGTAAAAGAGCCGTTCCATATTTTTCGCCCTCGGCTCCCCTCACGGAATCGATATACAATGCCAGATTATCCGCAAGCACCAGCTTTTTCATAAAGCCCCAGGCCATCAATATCAGACCTCTAACCGCTCTTTCATAATCAAAAGCTTTTTCTTTTTTTATCTGAGGAATAAGATTCTCTGCCCTTTGAATCGGGCCGCTGGAAACACATGGAAAAAAACAGACAAACAAGAGAATATTCAAAATATCTTTTTCTGCGGGAATTTTCTTTTTATAAACTCCCACCGTATAAGTCACGATCTGTAGAGAAAAAAATGAAAGGCCAAGAGGAATCAGCATTTCTTTGTGATTTGAATATCTAAATATTACCCCAAACACTCTTACAATGCAGATAGGTAACAGTTCAACAGCCACAAAGACAATCATGACCGCTTTTCTTATAGAATCATATTTTGAATCCGCTCCAAGTTTTTCTATTATAAAACCTGAAGCGTATGTCACAAGCCCAAAGCCTATTATCACAGGAACAAATACAACTCCGCTCCACGCATAAAAAATAAGACTTGCCAATAATAACAATACATTGGAAAGCCTTATCGATAAGTGTTTTATATAATTAATAAAGAATATTGCCAGAAAAAAAGCGACAAATAATTTTGTATAAACAGGCATTTGTGTTATCACCTTTTCAAGTTATTAATAACATTATAATGATAACACATATTTTTTGCCATACCTTTTTTTAAAACAGACCATCAAGTCCCTGAGTCTTGTATATTTCCTTATAATACTTGACTTCATCCTTAATTATCGAGTCAATCTGCCTCATTCCTAGAAGCTCCACAGGCGCCTTGTCATCTGTCATTATGTTGTTGCCCGCATCGTAAGGAACACAGTTTGCTTCAACAATATCCATCATCTCACGAAGCCTTTCATCGCCTTCACGCTTACTGTTTTCGGCAAATCTATTCATAAACTCCGCATTATCCGTAGCAAAGAGCTCTTTATTTGTAGAATTCTGAACCTTTACGGTAACAACATTATCAAACACAGATGAAATGGTATCTGCGAGATATCTGTTAATTGTAGACTCGTTATCATCGCTGTACATATTCATATTAACGACCATAACTCCGCCCGGATTAAGGTGCTCTTTTACCATGTTAAAAAACTCAGTCGATGACATCTGAAAAGGAATAGTAATATCCTGATATGCATCAACCATAATGACATCGTACTTCTTGTCGATTGCCGCAAGATAAGCTCTTCCGTCATATGTCGTAACTTTGGCTTTTTCAGGAAGTTCAAAATATTTATGCGCAAGATCCGTGATCTTATCATCAATCTCAACGCCTTCAACATTCACGTTATCAAAGTATTTAAGTACCTGAGTCGCATATGTTCCCGTTCCCATTCCGAGAATCAGAACTTCAGCATTTTCTCCTGCTTCGGCTTTTTCTTTTATACCGCTCATATATGGCGCAGCCATCGCATAATCATAGTACATTCCGGTAAGCTCGCCGCTCTTGATGCGGATAGACTGAACTCCGAACAAAACGTTTGTCGACAAGATCACGCTGTACGGATCTTCTTTTACCTGAAGATAGTTATAAACAGACTCACCCTCATAAGTCAGGTCATTTTCCCAAAAAGCAAATGAGGTGCTGTGCCCGAAAAAACAGCATACTATAAAAATGATAAGTCCCGACACCGCTTTTACAGTCACTTTTTTACCCGTACTGACAAAAAAAGCGATGCAAAGCGCAATCAATATTCCCGCAAAGATAAGAAATGTTATGGTCGTTCCTACCGCAGGGATCGTAACGAATGTTGGTACAAAAGTGCCTATAATGCTTCCGACTGTGTTAAATGCCCCGAGAGTTCCGATTATCTTGCCGTTGTCATCAAGTGACTCCGTCGTATACTTGGCAAGTGAAGGTGTTACTGTTCCCAGAAGAAAAAGAGGGAACACGAACACGATCATACATGTCGCGAATGCCGCTATTACAAGGAAATTACTGTTAACCGCAAATATAACCGCCGCAGAAATTGCAATTATTATGTATTTACCGAGAACGGGAATCGCAGCGATCCAGATAGCTGCAATAAGAATTCTCTTATAAAGTTTTCCCGGATCGGGGTCTTTGTCTGCTGCCTTGCCGCCGTAGATATTTCCAAGCGCCATGGCTATCATTATGGTTCCGATTATGATAGTCCACACAATCTGTGAAGAACTAAAATAAGGAGCAAGAAGTCTGCTGGCTCCAAGCTCGACCGCCATAACAGACATTCCCGCAAAAAACTCTGTCATGTACAAAAACATTTTGTTGTTTAAGATTGATTTTTTATCCATTTTCTTACATCCATTTTTCTGTTTTGTATAAAATACGTCATTTTCGTAAATTATCATCCGTATTGGAGTATACCATTATCGCAGCTTCACGAAAATATATATGACAACATAAATTATTACAAAAAGAGCTGTCGTCATATTCATAAGAAGTATGCTGCGTTTTATGTCTTCAGACTCAATCGGTCTGTGCTCATCTCCTATAAACTTCTTGTCATGAAGTTTACCGAAATAACTCGCAGGTCCCGCAAGTTTAAGCCCAAGAGCACCCGCGCATACGCTCTCACACTGCGCCGAATTGGGACTGGCATGATTATACCTGTCTCTTACAAAAATCCCGGCTGCATTCTTTGTACTGTAATTAAATGAATTATTTTTTCCAAACAATGCTCCGCACACTTCCAAAAGAGCGGTTCCCGCAATCATAAAGACAGCGCTGAGTCTTGCAGGTACATAAGCAAACACGTCATCTGTCTTAGCCGCAGCTCTTCCGAAATACATATATCTGTCATTCTTGTACCCAATCATTGAATCCATCGTACTTACCGCTTTATACACATAAGAAAGTACAGGTCCTCCAAGCATCTGGTAAAAAAGAGGACAGATAACGCCGTCATTCGTATTCTCCGCAACAGTCTCAACCGCAGCCTTTGCAATCCCTTTATCATCAAGGCTCTGCGTATCTCTTCCGACAATCATCGATACCGCTTTTCTTGCGCCTTCGACATCCCCCTTTGAAAGCGGAACATATACCGCAATTGCCGCATCGCGAAGACTCCTTGCCGCGATGCACTGCCAGCACATCACACTCATTACCGCAAGCAAAAGATATGTATTTATCCTGTATGCAAGGTAGCAGATTCCAAAAGAAACACCGCCCGTAACCGCTACAACAACCATAACCTCTATCACGCCAAGCACAAAATCTTTTAAACCGCTACCTACTTTACCGCTTTCCCCGGCATCTTCGCCTGTTTCGGTCACTTTTTTCCCGCGCAAAAGTTTCTCCAAGATTTCTATCAGCTTTCCAATAATCTGCACAGGATGCAGCAAAAAAGCAGGGTCTCCGACAATAATGTCGATTATGACCCCTGCTAAAATTGCAACAGATATGTACTTACGATACTCCGCCCAAAATTCCATCATATCTGCATCATATCATCTTCTTTTCACTCAGCATAGCCTCAAATTCATTAAGCGGCACAGGTTTTGAGAAATAATACCCTTGGAAAAGATTGCACCCAAGATTGTTCAGCTGATTAAATACTTCCTTAGTTTCCACGCCTTCGGCAAGTGAAACAATACTAAGATCTTCCGAAAGTCTGATAACATTCTTTATAACTATATCCGCACGTTGTTCATCGCTTGATTTTCCAAGGAACTTCATGTCAATCTTAAGCACATCCACAGGCATATCCTTGAGCATATTAAGTGATGAATAACCGCTTCCGAAATCATCCATCTCAACAATGAATCCCTGTTTTCTGAATTCTTCAAGAGTCCTCATCCTGTCGTCGGTATCTCTCATCATACTGCTCTCTGTGACCTCAATGCGAAGACTCTTGGGCTCTATCTCATATTCCTTGACGAAACCTACTATATCCGAAAGAACATCCGTCAGATAGAAGTCTTTCGGAGATACATTAACGGAAATAAAAAGATCGGGATATTTTTCTTTCCATCCCTTCAATATCCGACAAGCCAATTTCCAGATATGTTTGTCCAGATCCACGATGATACCGTTTTCTTCGAACAGAGGAATAAAATCTGCAGGGGACATAAATCCATGAAGCGGATGGATCCATCTGGCAAGCGCTTCCGCTCCGACAATTTTGCCTGTATTGTCTGCTATAGGCTGCAGATAAGGAACTATCTGTTCCTGCGCTATGGCATCATCAAGCTGGGCAGATATTTCCTGATTCCAGACCATCCTATCCCTGATCTTCCTGTCAAAAAATACAACATGTTTTTTATAATCATCCTTTATTGAATCAAGAGCCACACTTGCTCTGTCAAACAAAACAGATACATCCTGATCGTCATCGCCTATCTCGCAAAATCCCAGATGTACCATAAGATTCTGTTCAATATCCCCAAGACGTACGGTAAAACGCGCCAGATCACTCTCAAGCACTTCCTCTATAAACTCACTCTTTGGAAGACAAGATCCAAAGCTGTCTCCACTTATACGACCGTATATACATCTTTCATCCGAATACTTCCTTATCCAGTCAGCAACCTGCTTAAGAGCCGCATCACCGAATGCTTTTCCAAAAACATCATTGAACACCTTAAAATCGCACACATTAATTCGTACAATATAGTAATCATTAAGTGCATGTTGTTTAAGCTGATCTGAAATCTTCTTGTATGTATATTCCTTGTTGTACAGGCCGGTAAGCTCATCATGATTGGAAGCGAACATCTCTGCCTCGATGCGTTGTTTCTCTTCCGTTATATCTCTGACCCTCACATATGATCCCAGTTTTTTCCCACTTCCGTCAAAAAAGCTGTTTCTGGCTATCATAAAACTCAACTCGTCTTCATTTATTTGCCGGATTATCTCAGTCTCAGTCTCATTCATCTCCAAAATATTGGCCGTTTCACCAATAAGATCTCTTAGCGCCATTGATGCACCTTCAAGATCATTACCTTTTATACCTGTAAGCTTTTTCGCAGACTCATTTATCCAGATACATTTTCCCTCAGGTTCATACAAAAAAACCGCTACCGTCGTATCATTTACAATATCCGCAAGCATGCTGTCCAGCAAGCGAAGCGGTCTGTAGTGGATTGAAAAATAGAATATCAGAAATCCTAATACAGCAAATCCTATCATAGATCTGTCGATCGGAGTCCGGGAAAAGATATAGTATGTCTGCCAAAAAGTTCCGATCATCATGCTGATGAGTATAACAATATAGCGCTCTCTGTGGAGCCTTGAAGCCTGTATGCTCCTGATGATAAAAACTATCATTATCATAGCCATAGCGCCGTAGCAAACAACTCTATGAACAATCTGACCTGGTAATGCCTCCATAATAAAATAAGGCTTTCCGTACGCTTCAATTTCCTGCAAGACAAAAGCGTGTTTAAACACTATGTTCATAAAGACCTGTACCGCATCTATTACAAGTATGTATTTAATCCAATCAGGCACAATTCCGGCTTTTTTGTCCGTATCATTTTGCCTGATACAATATTCATTTGTGAAATTTATCAAAGTGTACATCACAAGATTCATGCCGATGTAGTAAATATAGCAACCGACAGAAGCCATATTTTCAGTGGTTGCACCGACAATTATCATGTTTCCGAGAACCGGAGGAATAAGAGAAAAACAGAACAAACCTACAGATCTGCCTATAGTCTTTTCAGAGCGCCATGAAGCAATACCACATAGCATTAATATGGCAATAAGTAAGACAAATATAACGATAAATACGCTTCTTATCATTCTGCCTCACTCCTCCAAAGTCCTCTTCAAAGGCTTTCATTTCCACAACTTACAAAAACGACACATATATTCGGTGTATGCCTATATTATAAGCAATTATTCTGCTGTTTTATAT
Source organism: Butyrivibrio sp. AE2005 (assembly GCF_000686965.1). Lineage (NCBI taxonomy): Bacteria > Bacillati > Bacillota > Clostridia > Lachnospirales > Lachnospiraceae > Butyrivibrio > Butyrivibrio sp. AE2005. The sequence goes on along the minus strand of NZ_JMMD01000010.1, from coordinate 44,607 downwards.
AAAAAAAGATTAAATATTTTCACAAAATTACGTTTATCAAATACAAATATCACTCTATACTCCCAAAAATCCTCCCAAAAGCACGTATGCACATATCGCTACCGCAATTGCAGTTTCGGCAAGACACAAAAACCATCCCGCCGCATCACCGGTAATTCCGCCAAGTTCTCTGCCGGTCTTATATTTGTAATACGCAAATACCAAAAGCGCCGCGCAGACCGCGCAAACTCCGCAAATACCCCCTACCAGTATCATCGCTATCGAAACCACCAGCGCTTCTTTTACCAATATGGAAAGACATCTCTTCTTGTCTGCACCTTCAGCAAAGCTGTAGAGAGTTCCTTCACTCTTTGCACATGGAAAACTCACAACAGATATTCCGCTTAGCGCCCTCGATAAGATAAATCCAAACCCAAGGATAATCGAAGCTTCTCCCGAAAAAAACAATGACACATCCGAAAGAATCTCTTTATCCAGAATAATAGCAATGCTTGCAAGATAAACCGCTGAAAGCGCAAGCACCCTGATAACCGCAAACGCACCTATATGAGGATCCTTTAAGATCTCAAGTTTTTTCTCCCTGTCTGCATAGGAAGAGAAAGCATCGCTGCAATCCATGTACCCGTCAACGTGAATTCCGCCTGTGACAAGCACGATTGCCGCCATCATAAAAAGCCCCGTGGGAATACTTCCCATGTCAAAGATCGCCCCAAGGCACCTTATCCCGCCTATAACCGCAAACAAAACAGCGCCGATAAACGGAAAGAAGACAATGCTGTACTTCATATCCTCTTTTTCCCAAGTAAACTGAGGCATCGGAATCTTGGAGTACATTGAAAACGCTATGGCAAAAGACCTGAATAAACTTTTCATCCTATTTTTTCCCCTATTCCACAGATTACTCTGTAAACATCCCTGTTCTTCGCAAGCGCCTGCATAAATCTTCCCGCATCTTCGCGCCATTTCCTGTCTGTGTCATCCACAGGAACAATCCCGCAGGTGATATCTTCACATATAACTATCGCATCTTTGGAAAAAAGCTCCGAAAGCTCCTCTATGCTTACATCCGTTCCGCGCACAAGACGCTCTGCATGGTAATAGATCTTGCAGCCACCGGGAACAACCTCGGCTATATCATCAAAGCTCTTATTCATGCCACATTCTTTATGTTCAAAGGTATAAATATCTTTATCGCTGATATCTTCACTTTCTCTGATAAGCAGCTTTGCAAATTCAAGCTTTCCCTGACCTGCACCGCCCACTACAAGAATTCCGCAATTATCCTTGTTGCTCATTTCAACAATTCCCTTCTTATGCAAAAACTTATGCAAAACAGCTTCTCCCGCGCACATCTCAATAACTTCATCCGCATATCCCGCAACTTCTCTCTCAATAAGAGCCAGTCCCTCACGATATGCCTCTGTGCTCATATCGTAAACCGCAGCATCGCTGTAAATTCCGTCACTTACAAAGATAAGATTATAATCCTTCTCCCTGCATAAGATACTGAGATCATCGCAAACCCTCTTTGCCGAAAAGGAATCCTCCGTGAAATTTCCGTCTTTGTCCACACGAAACATCTCATTTGCAAGAAGCGCTGTCAGGCTGTCCACAAGAAATGTATTTGTTTTGCATTCATCCGCCATTTTAAGAAACTTCTCTTTTTCCGTGCTGAGTCTCTTAATATCCCTTGCGATCTCTATAGTCTCAAAGCCAAGCCCTGCTCTGTTTTCCACATGCTTTCTGATACGCTCATCGTCCTCTATACCTGTGGATTCCATAGTCGCAACGTAGTAAAGCCCTCCACCGGTCTTTTTCCTGAGACCGCAGGCAATGTCCTGAGCAGTATTCGATTTGCCGTTTTTACAGCCTCCCGTCAAGAGAACTATCATCTTTACCTGATTCCTTCCAGATACGAATCGTCAATTCCGCCGCCTTCAAATGTGGCCATATCATTCATCATTGCGCACGCGCCTTCGATAACACCAAACGCAAGAACGCATCCGCTTCCCTCTCCGAGCCCCATATTAAGGTCAAGGTACGGCCTAAGTCCCAGCTCTTTAATCGCAAGCATATAGCCAGGTTCCGTAGATACATGTGAGGGAAAAAGATAATCCGACACCGCAGGACACAGCTTTACCGCAAGAAGAGCCGCCACTGCCGAAATATATCCGTCTATCACGGCTCCTTTTCCCGAGTACGCTGCTCCGATAAACGCTCCGCACATAGCCGCGATATCAAGTCCTCCTACTTTGGACAAAATATCCGTAACCGCCCCAAAATCATCGACATACTTATCGACCGCATCCGTAAGCCCATGCAAAGAAAGAGCCTTGTTTATAACTTTCTTTTTATTGTCATATGCCTCATCGGAGATTCCCGCTCCTCGCCCCGTAAGACCGTCGCTGCAAACTCCCGTGATTGCAGAAAGAACTGCTGCCGAAGTTGTGGTATTTCCTATTCCCATCTCACCGATTCCGACAAGATCGATATAGCCCGGCTCCGCGCCATCATCATTCCCAACCGCGATCTCAATTCCCGTCAATATGGCGCACAAACACTCGTCCATGCTCATAGCAGGCTCGCATACGATATTTCCGGTACCTTTTCTGATCTTTTTATCTATTATAGGTGCCTTTTTCCCATCAAATGTAAGCGGAAACTCAGTCGCAACCCCAACGTCAACAACCACAACTTCCGCGCCGAAATTCTTTGCAAGCGCAGACATTCCCGTTATTCCCGAAGTCATGTTGACAGCCTGGCTTGCCGTTACGGAAACGGGCGCAGAAGCGACTCCTTCAGCCGTTACACCGTTGTCGGCACAAAAAACCAGAATCTTTTTGCATCCGATCCTGTTCTTAACATGTCCTGTTATTCCTGCGAGCTTAACCGCAATATCTTCAAGCTTTCCCAAGCTGCGAGGCGGCTTTATCAGCGCATCGTCATACTCTTTTGCCCTGATCTTCGCATCAGCGTCAGCTCTTCCGACACCTTCTATGTATTTTTTTATTATTTTCTCAGTATTCCCTGTCATACGTTTATTTTACACACATAAGTAATGTTGTAAAAGTATCAAAAGAACCTTTATACTTAATCTTGGAGGAATGAAAATGACCTACACCACATATGAACACGGCGGAATTTATGATAAGAGCTATAAGATAAAATATGATTTCAGCGTAAACGTCAATCCACTCGGAATGCCTGAGAAAGTCAGACGCGACATCGCTGAAAACATATCCCTTTTGGAAAAATATCCCAACATGAATGACTGCGCACTTCTTGCCAAGTTGTCCGCATATCACAACCTTCCGGAAGAATACTTTGTCCTTGGAAACGGTGCTTCTGAGATAATAACGCTTCTTACACAGGCTATCATTCCGCGTGGTGCCATGATTCCCGCTCCAACTTTTTCAGGGTATAAAAAAGCTCTCACAGCAAGAAACTGCCGTGTAACCGAACACATTCTAAGAAGCGATAACGATTTCAGACTCACGGAAGATTTTTTTACAGATGTAAAAAGAGCAAGTACCGTAGATGCAATCTTTATCTGCAATCCGAACAATCCCACCGGAGCACTCATCTCCCGCGATTTTGTAAAAAAGATCGCCGATTTCTGTGAAAGCTTCGGCATCTACCTTGTTATTGACGAATGCTTTATGGGCTTTGTTCCCGATGAAAAAAAGACAAGCGCGGTCTCGCTTATAAAAGACCACCCTCATCTTATAATAATAGATGCTTTCACCAAGCTTTATTGCCTCCCGGGACTTAGGCTTGGTTACTGCATATGCTCAAACCAGCGCATATTATCGGAGCTGAACGCACTTAAACCGGAATGGAATATATCAAGCCTTGCACTTCTTGCAGGGGAAGAGTCCATACCGGAAAAAAAATACGTACAAGAAACAATAGAACTAGTTGCAAAAGAAAGAGCTTTTCTCACAAAAGAGCTCCGTTCTCTTGGCTTTACCGTTTTCGGCAGCGATACAAACTTCATCCTGGCAAGACTCCCGCTAACATTGCTCACCACATCGAAATCACATCTTGTCGGAAGTTCTCTTACAGACCGCCTTGCCATAGAGCACGGAATCCTTTTACGTAACTGTGCAAACTTCAGCGGCCTCGACAACTCCTATTTCCGCATCGCAGTAAGAAATCATGCCGAAAACATTGCGCTTATTGACGCACTGAAAAAAGTGCCATAACCTTTATCAAGGCTATGGCACTGCATCTTATTATATTATCATTCGGCAATCTGTTCTTTCACCTTGGAAAAAACAGTCTCTCCGACAACCCAGAGGTTATCGCCTTTTCTCTTTTTTCCAAGCAAAACGATCACAACTATTCCGACAGCGAGAACAACCGATGAAAGAACTGTTCCCTCAATTCCGAATCCAACATTATATGCAAAGCTGTTTGTTGCGGAAGCTACGTCCAGTTTAAAGATTGAAAAATCAAAGACAAGTCCGCTGTTGGGAAGCCCCAAAACTATACTCTGCATGTAGTTCCATCCGGTATGAACCGCGATCGCCATCCACATACTCTCGTAATAATAGATCATAAGAGCCATGAATACACCGAACAAAACAATATTCAAAAATCCAAGGAACGATACGTCCGGATTAAGAAGATGCAGAGAACCGAAAACCAGCGCATTTCCTATAATGGCAACCCAAGGTGATCTAAACGACCTTCGAAGCCTCTGATACAGAAATCCTCTGCACAGAATTTCTTCGCTTCCTGATTGGAAAAAAACCATCACAAACACAACAAATACTTTGAAAAACTGAAATCTGTTGAAATAAACGGCTATATCTTTGTTGAGCATAGCTACTATCGCACAAAAGACATTCATTCCGCCGCCTACAAGAAGTCCCAGTAGAAAAAACAGTACCGTATTTCCTTTATATTTTTTCCAAAATGTTTTAAGAACAGGTCTGTCGGGTTTTATTATCAAAAGAAAAACAATAAGTACGATCCATGATCCGATAGTCTGACCATATCTCGTAACCGCTGTATTAAACGCCAGATCGTCAAGTCCCATATTGGGAATGATCAATAAGTTGAATAATAATTGTCCTGCAATCTCGCCCGCAAGCAAAAGAACAAAGAATATCACCGGCAGAATAAGCAGAAAATCATACCATCTGTAGTAATCATTGTGAATCTTATAGAATAACGCCTTAAACTTCTCCATGTTGCCCCTCCATTTTTTTGTTTTCTTCATCCAAATAAACATAATATGATAGCAGAGGCGCGTCAACAATAACATTTTACCTTATAACGTTTATATCCATATCCGAGTATTCGGGGCTCAGAGAAAAGATTGTATTTACGCCTTCTGTGACATATACTTTTCTGTCATCCGTAACCATGATAAGGTCAAATGCCGCTATGCCCTTATCGCCTGTCGAATACTCCTTATAAAATTTCTCGGCTCTTTCTTCTCCCATTACAAAAAGAGCTGTTGAAAGGCCGTCGCATACAGTTCCGTTCCTTCCCACAACAGTAACCGAAGCAAGACCGCTCTTTGCAGGCTTCCCTGTCTTGGGATCAAGAATATGCCAGTATTTCTCTCCGTTTTCTTCAAAAAATCTCTCATATCCTCCGGAAGTTATAACGGCCATATCGCTTGTCTCTATAACACCAAGCACTCCGCTCTTGCTGTCTTCAAACGGGCTCTTGATCGCAACACGCCACAGCCCTCCGTCAGGCTTTGTCCCAATGCACTCAACATTGCCTCCAAGATTTATAAGCCCCGATGTCACTCCTTTTTCCCTGAAAAATTCCGCAAGATATGATCCCGTATAGCCCTTAACCACACTTCCAAGATCAATCTGCATGTTGTCTTCTAATTTTACATTGCACTCTTTATCGCCTGCGTATTCCACATCAATCCTGTCATAACCTACATTTGAAACAAGGGCTTTCAGTTCATCATCCGAAGGCACCCTGAACTCGCCCGTAGTAAATCCCCATGTCTTAAGAACCGGATAAACCGATATATCAAGACTTCCTTCTGTAGCTTCACATATCTTAAGCGCTTCCTGAAGGATCTTAGTTCCGTCTTCAGACAGCTTTCCGTTTTTATCACTGTTAATCTTCCCTATTTCACTGTCCTCATCCGTCACGGAAAGTGTACCTTCTATATCTCTGATTTTTTTCTCCGCTTCCGCAAGGAGCTTGTCGTCTCCCTCTATCTCAAGCTGCATCACGGTATCCATCGCAAAGATCGTTGATGTATTTTCTTTATTCTTTGCGCCGCACCCCACAATAAAAAGCGAAGCCGCACAGACTGTCGCTACAGTTTTTACGATCATTTTCTTTGTTGTATTCAATCTCATCCTTCCGACCATTCTTATGATTATTCTTGCTTAGTGTTAACATCATAAATAATCTTGTCATCTCAGTCAAATTCAAATACCGTAGCGATAACTTTCAATCAACATTATCCGCAAAATAAACTGTCATTGTGCGCGGTAGCGGAAACCTTGCCAAACGCCTTCCATGGATTTTATGGCCTAAAGCTGAAAAAACTTTTGTTTAGGTCATAATCTTACCCTCTGTTCGCTACTTCTATTCACGAATTGTATGACCCAAAACAGCATAATCCTTCATTTAGGTCATACTCTTACCCTCTGTTCACTACTTTTCTTCATGAATTGTATGACCCAAAACAGCATAATTCTTCATTTAGGTCATACAATCAACATCTTACCTGCACGTAAAGTTAAATTTTAACCATATTACCCGCAGCACATATGAAGCAATAAAGGCAATAATCCTCATATAATTTTCCCTTTTCACTGCTGATAAATTTTATTTATTTCCCAAATCGAGTTTTTATCTTGTATAATGCATTCATACCGCTCAAGGAAATTGCTGCAGACTTGAATCTTGATCATACAGCACACTGTATAGCGTACTAGTGTCTTGCAGCATCGGTATGAATTAAGCCATTGTTTAAAATGGTATCGAGGAGGAAATGAAGCATTATGAAAAAGAGAGTAATTACAAGTTTGGTATTGTCAGCAGCACTTGCTTTCGGAGCACTTACTGGCTGCGGATCAAAAGCAGAGTCACAGACTACAGAGGCTCCTGCAACAGAAGAAGCTACACAGGCTGAAGCAAAAGCTGATTCAGCATCTGACACAGACAAGAAGATCACTGTAGGAGCAACACCCGTTCCTCACGCTGAGATTCTTGATAATATCGTAAAGGAAGTTCTTGCAAAAGACGGATGGACACTTGAGACAGTTGTCTTCCAGGATTATGTACTTCCCAACACATCACTTGAAGCAGGCGAGATTGACGCCAACTACTTCCAGACACTTGGATATCTTGACCAGCAGAACAAAGACGCAGGTCTTCACCTTACAGCAGTAGCAGGCATCCACATCGAGCCGATGGGTATCTACTCAGAGAAATATACTAAGATTGATGAGATTCCCGACGGTGCAGAGATCGGTATTCCAAACGATCCCGACAACGGTGCAAGAGCACTTGACCTTCTTGTTCAGAAGGGACTTCTTACATCAAAGGGTGCTTTTGGTGAAGATGCAAGCTACACAGAGGATTCTCTTTCAAAAGATAAGGACGCTAACCCTCACGGATATAAGATCACTCCTCTTGAGGCAGCTAACCTTCCTCTTTCACTTCCCGATCTTGATGCAGCAGCGATCAACGGAAACTATGCACTTGAAGCAGACCTTCCGGCTAAGCATCCCGCACTTGATATCGAGGAATTTGACGATGAGACAACAGTAAAGAGAACTAACTTCCTTGTAGTTAAGGACGGAAATCAGGAGTCAGAGAAGATTAAAGCTCTTGTTGCAGCACTTAAGTCCGACGAAGTTAAATCATATATTGAAGAGACATACAAGGGAGCAGTAATTCCTTCATTTATTGATCCACAGTAAACCATTTTAAAAGCCAATAACGTAAATGATATACGAAGTGCTCCGTTTCTTCGAAACTCTCGCACTTCTACAAACATTCGGAAAACGCTAATTTACTACGTAAATTGCTAATTCCTCATGTTTGTTAGGGCCGTTAGGTCAAAAAGCTTAACATGCAAGCATGTACGCTTTTTGACTTTCCGCCCCCATATCATACAAATCCTACCTTTCATATTACATACTACAAAAAATATGACACGTCTCCTTGCCAGTGACGTGTCATATTTGATATTTAAAAGCAGTAATGTAATAATAGATTAGCGCCGGGAACGCTTATATAATTTTCCTAATATAATAAGACAGGTGGTCTTACTATCTATGATACAAATTAAAAATGTCAAAAAAACTTTCAACAAAACCGAGGTACTTAAAGGAGTAAATATCGACATCGAAAAAGGTGAGATATTCGGAATCATCGGACAAAGCGGTGCCGGTAAATCCACTCTTCTTCGTTGCATAAACGGCCTTGAATCTTATGATGAAGGTGCGATCGTTGTTGACGATGTAACCGTCGACATCAAGAACAAAAAAGTTCTTCGAAATCTTCAAAAGAGAATGGGCATGATATTTCAGGGCTTTAACCTACTTGAAAGGCTCGACGTATATCACAACATTGCTCTTCCCATGAAATTCTGGGGAATTCCCACAAACACTCCGGAAGCAAAAGAAAAAATCCTTAATCTTATAAAACTCGTCGGCCTTGAAGAAAAAGTACATTCAAAGCCAAAGGAACTCTCAGGCGGTCAGAAGCAGCGTGTCGCAATAGCAAGGGCACTTGCGCTCGATCCCGATTTTCTTTTGTGCGATGAAGCAACAAGCGCACTCGATCCCGAGATTACAAAGGGTATCTTAGCTCTTTTACAAAAGATCAATAAAGAAATGGGCATTACCATCATAATCGTCACTCATCAGATGGAAGTCGTTAAGCAGATCTGCCAGAAGGTTGCATTTCTTAGCGGCGGCAAAGTGATTGCAATAGGTAAACCTGAACAGCTCTTTGTATGGCCCAAGGAACAGGAAATGCGTGAGTTCCTCCGCGAAGAAAGTGACAAGCTTCCCTCAACGGGAGTCAATTTGAAGCTCTTTTTCTTCGGCGAAGGCAATCAGCGCCCTATCGTAACCGAGATGGCAAGGGAGCTTCAAACAAACTTCAACATTTGTTGGGCCAAGCTTGAAGACTTCAGAGAGGACGTCTACGGAAGCCTCGTCCTTAATATGGATGAAAAAGATCTTGAGAAAGCATGCGCTTTTCTTGACAGCAAAAACGTAACCTGGGAGGTAATCAAATAATGTCGGGAATCTTATCTGATGCAGGCATGAGCTCTGTTATAATGACTGCCTTTAAACAAACTTTATACATGGTATTCTGGTCAACACTTTTTTCAGTGATAATAGGATTTATTCCCGCCATAATACTGACGCTTACAGCTCCTGACGGACTTAAGCCAAACAAAATCGTTTATGAGATTCTTAGCTTTCTGGTAAACGTATTCAGAAGCTTTCCGTTCATCATCCTTCTTGTAATACTTATCCCTTTTACAAGAGCGGTTGTCGGAAAATCTATCGGAACAACAGCTTCTATCGTGCCTCTTACGGTATCGGCAATTCCCTATATCGCAAGAGTGTTTGAGACAAGCCTTCGTGAGACCAATCCCGGAGTCATTGAAGCCGCAAGATCTTTCGGAGCTTCAAACTTCCAGATTCTGATGCGTGTCTATGTAAAAGAATCTATTCCGAGAATGCTAAACGGTGTGATACTTCTTGTCATCTCACTTATCGGCTACTCCGCAATGGCAGGAACTGTCGGAGGCGGCGGTATCGGCGACATCGCAATCCGCTACGGCTACCAGCAGTACAAGACAGAATATCTTGTCGTTTGTTCAGTTGTACTTATAGCATTTGTTCAGTTCATTCAGATGCTTGGTAATTACATGTACAAAAAAATGAGCTAAATCACAGATTAAATTCAGCTAAAGATATTGATGGGTTAAATACGCTTCTTATTCGAGAAAAAGGCGACACATGATGAATCATCAACATGTACCGCCTTCTCTTGTTTTAATTATATTGTTTAAGTTTCTCAATAAAGGTCTGAGCCATATCGCTGAGGTCACTGCCTTTTCGAATGATATAGCCAAGCGTTAATGTCTCTTCTTCCTTGAGTTTGATGTTATGAATCTCGGAAGTGCTAAGACTCTCGCCGAGCATTGCCGCACCTACAGCGTAGCCGTTAAGACCGAGCATAAGCTCTACGGATGTTGCTCTTTCGTTTGTGCTTATGACCTTTTTATAATCATAGGTTGCAAGCGCTTCCTCTCTGTAATAGAAGGATGTGTTGTCGCCCTGATCGAATACCATGCACGGATAATCCTGCAGATCTTCAAGCGAAATTTCTTCTCTGTCTGCAAGAGGGTGATCCTTTCTAAGATATACGTAAGTCTCTCTTGTAAAGAGCTCATGGAACTCAAGAGAAGCGTCCGCAAAAATCTTTTTGAACATGTTTCTGTTAAATTCGCTGAGCGCAATAACTCCGACTTCACTTCTAAGGCTCTTAAGGTCGTCTATGACTTCACTTGTCTGAGTCTCTCTGATTGAGAACTGGTACTCTTCAAGATCATATTCTTTAACTGTATCAATAAATGCATTTACAGCCACTGTATAATGTTGCATCGATACTGAGAATGTGGGCTTATCAACCTTGGCATTGATGTACTTGTCCTCAATCTTCTCAAACTGCTCAACCGCGCTTCTTGCATAAGCAATAAACGCGCCGCCTGCAACAGTTGTCACAACGCCGTTATGTACTCGCTGGAATATCTGGATTCCGAGCTCGTTTTCAAGATCTCTGACCGCACTCGAAAGCCCCGGCTGTGACACATAAAGCCTGTCAGCCGCCTTTCTCATTGAGCATTCCTCATCAATCGCAATCACATATTTAAGCTGCAAAATTGTCATATGTATAATCTCCAAATAAATTTTTATACATAATAACACATTGCCATATATTTAGTACATATTTTATACTCTGTCCCTGTCAGATCACATATGCATCCTGAGGGATGATCCTTGAAAGGAACTGCCTTGTACGCTCTTCCTTTGGTTTATAGAATATTTCTCCGGGCTTTCCTTCTTCCACTACAACTCCGCCATCCATAAAGATAACCCTGTCAGCCACATCCTCGGCAAAAGACATCTCATGGGTCACTACGATCATGGTAATTCCCGTCTTTGCAACCTTCTTTATTACTTCCAAGGTTTCTCCCACAAGCTCAGGATCAAGGGCAGATGTGGGCTCATCAAAAAGGATCACTTCAGGCTTTAGAGCCACAGCCCTTGCTATTCCTACTCTCTGCTGCTGTCCGCCGGATAGCTGTGATGGATAAGAATCTTTCTTTTCAAGCATCCCAACATTTTGAAGGACTTCCTCTGCAATCTGCTGCGCTTCGTGCTTACTCTTTTTCTGAACCTGAACAAGTCCTTCCATTACATTCTGAAGAACCGTCTTGTGAGCAAACAGTCCGTAGTTCTGGAACACAAAGCCTGTATGTCTTCTCATGTACAGAATATCTTTTTTCTTGGGGTTCTTAAAATTTATGATCTTATCGGAAAACTTCATGGTTCCGCTGTCGGCCTTCTCAAGAAAATTTATACTCCGAAGAAGCGTAGTCTTTCCGGAGCCGCTTGGCCCCAGTATTACTACCACTTCTCCGTCATCTACTTTTATCGAAACATCCTTAAGAACTTCCTGTTTCCCAAAGGATTTTTTTACACCTGTAAGTTCTATCATCGCCGCGCCTCCTCTGTTCCAAACACAATGTCATTGTGTGCATTAATATGCTCATATTTCCTATGTTTTCAGCCTGTCGCCACTTGCTTTAAATATTTTCCGCTGTTTTTCTCAGACAAGTATCCTATCACCTCTATACCGATTCCTATAAGCCAGTATACAAGCGCTGCTGCCACATATCCTTCAAGATAACTGTAGTACAAAAGGCTTGGCAAAAGAGCTCCTGTCATGATCTCAATGACTGAGATAGCGCTCACAAGATTGGATGCCTTCAATAGTCCTATCAGAGAATTCTGTAAACCCGGAAGTAATATTGGCACCATTTGAGGATAGATAACTCTTGTAAGTGTCTTGAACTTGCCAAGACCTATACTGTAGCCCGCTTCAAATTGCACCTTGTCTATTCCTCTGAAAGCACCTCTTACGCTCTCACTTACAGAACAGCTTGTCCCAAGGATAAGTACAAAATAACCTATTATGATCGGATCAACTTCGCTGATGGGCACTGTAACGTGAAGTACATTTGCCACATCTGCATAACATGTCATAAATATGATGTTATACAAAAGAATTGCCACCATAGTGGGTAGTCCCAGATATACAGTCACAAACACCGCAAAGATCTGTGAAAGAACAGGTACCTTGTAATACCTTATCGTCGCTATGATTGTTCCAAGAACCAGACTTACAACAAAGGTGATCGCAGTAAGTTTGATGGTTACCGGAGCATAGGCTAGTGCTGACACAAGAGACTCCCAAAAACTTGATACACTAAAACTCATATCCCAACTCCTTAAACAAGTTTAACCTCTCCACCGCTCAGTTTCTTTTCTATTAGAAGAAAAGCTCCTTTTAACAGTAAGCTAAACGCAATATATATAAGTGCTGCCGCAACATACCCTTCAATAGTGTGGCCGGACGCCGCACCAATTGTCTTAGCTCTTCCCAAAAGATCTACGACTCCAAGCATAAATACAAGTGATGTATTCTGAAAAACTCCTATGAGGTCAACGCCATAATGCGGAATTGCCACCTTAAAAGCTTGCGGGAGCACAATCCTTACAAAGGTTTGTGCCCCCGTCATTCCTATAGAATATCCTGCTTCCGACTGAACCGCAGGTACAGATGTTATGGCTCCTCTAAATATCTCTCCAAGGAAAGCCCCCTCATTCAGAATAATCGCTATTTCTACAAATATCACGGGTTCAAGTCTGTTTAGATTGATCCCGAAAAGATTTAAAAATACTGTGCCGAGTACTATTGGGATTCCGTAAAACGCGATCATCATCTGCACCAGGAGCGGCGTACCCCTCATAAAGGATATATACAATCCCAGTAAACCGCTTACCACAGGTACTCTATGTAATCTAAGCACTGCTACAAATACGGCCAGTAAAGTGCCAAGAAGCATTGACCAAAAAACAATGTGAAGATTAACAGGTAAACTTGAAATCACTTTAGGAAAGACATGTATAAATCTTTCAATACTAAAATAATTTCCCATATCTATTTATTCCTCTTCTGTAACGTCGTATCCAACCCACTTAATTGCAAGCTCAGAAAGCTTTCCGTTTTCCTTAAGTGTCTTAAGAGCTCCGTCTACCGCATCTCTAAGTTCTGTCTCATCCTTGCGATACAGATAATAAGTCTTTGAATTGTTGATGGGTTCGCCTACAGACTTAAGCCATTCTTTTCCGTCATCGCTGAAGTTAGTATTCATCTTGATAACATCGCTCTTCTTAAGTACGGATGCTCTTGCTGCTCCTGACTTAAGTGCAGCAGCTGCTTCTTCATCTGAGCTACCCTCTGAGGTTACAAGAACAACTTCCTGCCTCGGATGCTCCTCGTTCCACTTTGTAAGGATCTGAGTTGTGGCACTTGTTGAACCACCGGTTCTGATCTTCTCACCTGCAAGGTCTTCAAGGCTTTTAGCGTTATCATCTATAAGAACTGCAAGGTAAGTGATATATGATGTGTAAGACTCTCCTGAGAAAAGATATTTCTCTTCCCTCTCAGGTGTGTACTCATACTGATGTGCTGCAAGATCAATCTTTCCTGATTCAAGTGAAAGAACCAGCTGATCGAATGCCATTGACTGATACTCAAATTCATACTGAGGAAGTAGCTCGTCGATTTCCTTTAGTACGTCATACTCATAACCAACAGCATCTCCGTTTTCATCTATATAGCAGTAAGGATTGTAATTGGTTCCCGATCCTATAACTATCTTCTGCACCTGCCCGCTTCCTTCGCTCTGTGCTTCGCCTTCTATATTATCTTCTGCTGCCTTTACTTCAGTATCAGCTCCCTGTGATGCCTTTCCGCATCCTACTGCAGATAACATCATTGCGCCTACAAGCACTCCCGATAACAGAATATTTTTAATTGTTCTTTTTTTCATAATCGTCTCCTCTAGCTAACCTGAAATCAAAAGTTCACATGAGAAAACCGGAGATTACTGGTCCGCCTAATGGTGACGAACCACTAACCTCCGGTTGTCCGGTCAGTAAACAAATGAGTTTGCTTTATGTATTCGCTTTTGTTGAACTTAATATACAATAGCCTCCCTATTAGCACAATTACGCTAAACTTTAGGGAGGCTATAACTAAAAGTTATTATCGGAATGTTACTTCTTTATTTATCCCAACCAAGGGCTGCTCTCTTGTCTTTCATATCCTGCACGATCTGTTTTGCAAGTGCGACTGGATCTGTGTTTACGTTCATTGTTGAACCAAGGAGTTCCTTTGTACCATGTTTCAAGAACTCAATTACATTTTTGGATCCGAAAATAGGTGCTTCAACGCAATGATACGAACTTATACCGTTTAGTCTGAAACCTAACGCTGCGTCGATTCCCTTTTCATTGCCCCACTCGGGAGATGAGAATGCAAACGGAAGCTCATAGAGGTTCTTTCCAAGCACACCTGCAATTCCCGCAAATATACCTGTAGAACGTGTATTATCGATACACTCTCCGACATGCCATACGGGCGGAAGGTCGGGTTCAAGGAATTCTCTTAAGGATTCTCCTGCCTTTTCTTTTCCCGAAACCGCACAATATCCTAGTTTCATAAGAGGGAACGATGCGCATCCGTTGGTGATAATAAGAACGTTGTTCTTAAGAAGTTCATCGGCCACATCAATAATGCACTTCTCATAAAGGACCTTAGGATTATTACATCCGACCATATTTACAACACCGAGAATCTGTCCCGATTTAATTGCTTCAGCAAGAGGCTTCATGCTTCCGAATCTCTTGTGAACATACTCAACAGAGAATCCGACTTCTGCCTCAACCTCATACGGAGGAATGTAGACAGGCATTCCCTTTCTGATCTCAAAACTCTCGATCGCGCGCCGTACTATCTTCTCTGCAAGTTCCTTGGTCTGACCTATATTGCTGTGATGATGATCGTATTCATATCTCTCGGCACCGGGAAGGCGCGCAGAATCGCTCGTTGTAACCACAACAGTCTTAAAGCACTTTGCAACATCCATGATTGAAGGAAATACGTCCTGAACATCCGCAACCCACAGATCAAGCGCTCCGGTAGCAAGTACAAGTTCCGCCGAAACCGCATTTGAAAGCGGAATAACACCACTGTCTCTGTACATCGCGGAAAGTCCCGAACAGCAGATACCATAGAAGCGAATACCCTTTGCGCCTTTGGATTTGGCAAGCTCTATCAAATCTTCTCTTTTTCCTGCCGCAACAATCTGGCTTACAAGTGTTGGCAGATGTCCGTGTACCGCAACATTCACATAGCCTTTCTCAAGCGCACCGATATTGACCTTGGACGTAACTCTGTCGCCGACACCAAACAGTGCGTCGGTCGCAATTCCCGCTCCGACAACGCCGGAAAAAGTAAATGCAAGACCGCAGCGAAGGAACTGCTGCATGATGCTCTTCCAGTCGCCGTCCGTTGCGCATCCCGACTTATGGTATGCTTCAAAGACCTCGTGATATGCACTGATAGGAAGAATATCTAACTCTTCCCATACCTTTTGCCTCTCGGGAAGCGCGCAGGCTTTGATTGTCTTATAATCATCGGGGACACTTCTGGACATATCTTCAAGCAAAGCATCCGCAAGATCTTTTGCAACATTCTTAAGCTGTCTGTTCTTTTGCTTTATTCCAAAAGCTTCCGCCGTGCTCCTTATCTTTTGCTCGCCAAGGATAGGGATATCAAGTTCGCCCTCAGCCACTTTCTTGAGTGTAAGCATTACCTCACGAGCATGCATACCGTGCTGAGCCGCACCTGAAGCTGCCGAACGCAAAAGATTTCTTGCAACTATCAGATCCGCATCCGCACCGCAGACACCTCTCTGCGCCTTCGCTGTAATATGACAAGGTCCCATGTTGCAGATCTTACAACATGTTCCGCTAAGTCCGAACGCACACTGAGGCTTCTGAGCATCAAACCTGTCAAAAGCCGTATCTATTCCAATCTGCTCCATTCTAAGGATCATCTCTCTTACGGCCGGATCGGGTGTATTATCGATTACGTCCTGCTTTGACGGAAATGTCTTTCTGTATTCCGCAACAGCGTTCATATAATCTTTAGTAAAGTCCTCGGGACTGCTCTCTCCGCCGTGGTCGCTTGCCTTAAGTGTAACTGTCGGAATACCGTGCTCATCAAAACCGATCAGATTTCTGTGTGAATGAATATTCTCTAATCCGTTTTTGCCATGATGGTAATGATGTTCATGTGAATGTGTGTGACTCATTTTTCCCCTACCTTAAATCGTATATTCAATATCTTCCTCTATCTTCATCTGAAGCAGATCGAAGATCTTGTCTCTTATAAGCAAAAAGTCTCCGCTTGTCCTATCTCTGAAATGGTGAATCGGAACTGTTATAACACCTTTTACTTTGCCGGGGTTGGGTGTCATTACAACAATCCTGTCCGCCAGATAAACAGCTTCTTCTATGTCATGAGTTACAAAGATTATTGTTTTCTTTTGCTTTTTGCAGATATCCAAAATATCATCCTGAAGCTTCATTCTGGTAATCGCATCAAGTGCTCCGAAAGGCTCATCCATAAAAATAATATCGGGTTCTACCGCAAGCGCCCTTGCTATTGCAACTCTCTGTTTCATTCCGCCTGAAAGCTGCCCCGGAAAGCTATTTGCAAAATTCTCAAGCTTAACCAGTTTAAGATACTCTTTTGCAATCTCTTTTCTCTTATCTTTCTCAATACCTTTTGATTCGAGACCAAGCTCTACGTTCTTGATAACAGTGCGCCACGGAAGAAGACCATAGTTCTGGAAGATAGTTACATTCTTTGTGCTTGGCGCCTTTACCTCGTTTCCGTCAATCTTAACGCTTCCTAGATTTACCGGATCAAAGCCTGCAATAGCATTTAAAAGAGTACTTTTTCCGCATCCCGACGGTCCCAGGAGGCAGATAAACTCACCTTTTTCAATATCGAGATTTACATCCGACAAAGCTGTGAACTGCGTGCCATTTTGTATGAAGGTTTTTCCTGCATTTTCTATATGAATATATGACATTACTGCTCTCCTCCCCAGGCCTTAAGAATTCTTTTTTCCAACAATCCGATAAGGAAATCAAGCAATAGTCCTATAAGTCCGATCACAAGTATTGTTGCCAAAAGAATATCCGCTCTGATATTGTTTCTCGCATCAATAATCTGGAAGCCAAGTCCCGACTGTGCTCCTACCATCTCACCCGCAACAAGGAATATCCATGCGCTTCCGAGAGCAAGATGAACGGCATTGGCGATCTGAGGGAACGCCGCAGGAAGGATAACTTTCCACATAAGCTGAGGCTGCTTTATTCCGAAATTATCTGCAACTCTGAAATACATATCATCGATCTTACTTACCGCTGATACTGTAGACAGCAGTACGGGGAAAAAAGCTGCTATAAAAATGATGACAATGGCAGGAAGATCCCCTATTCCAAACAGGAGCACAACAAAAGGCATCCACGCTGTCGGTGATATCGGTCTTAGCAGCTGCAGTGAAGGATTCACATATTTAAACACCTTAGGAAGACTTCCGAGGATAAGCCCCAGAAAGACTGCTATCAGAACCGATAATCCGTATCCAATTACAAATCTGTACATACTTGCGCCTATTGACGCAAATAGCGTGCCGTCTGCAATCATCTCAAAAAGAGCTTCGATTGCCATTAAAGGAGACGGAAACAACGCCGGGCTATAGTCGCTTATCATAAATGCCAACTGCCAGATTCCAAGTAAGATAAGTATTGATACGATAACGTATTTTAGAGAGAGTATTTTTTTCATCATGTCCCCTTAATTTATTACTGTCATCAAATGTAGAAAATAATAAGTAATTAGATCAAAAATCAGTCTTTACAAAATCAGCATATGCGGGTGGATTGTCTGAAAGCCCATATTCTTTAACCTTCTCGGTCAGCTTGTTATATTGCTCCTCTGTGATATCCAGATCATCATAAGAAATCCATTTCAAAGATGTTTCAAGTACATCATCTTTCTGCTTCAGGTACTTTTCTGCAACAGTTTGGGCTGTTTCAGCATCAAGATTATTTCCCGCTGTTTTGTATCCCTCGACAAATGCCTTGGCTGTGTCCGCATGCTTGTCTATAAAATCATCTGTCAAAACAAGTGCGCAGCAAACCGAATCCTCCCACAATTCTTCGGAGGTATACAGAACTTTTCCTTTTCCCGTAGAAACACCTACCGCACCGAAAGGCTCTGCAACGCAATAACCGTCTATTGTTCCTGTGACAAGTGCCGAAGGCATCTCTGTAGGTGCGAGTTCCACGACATTTATGTCATCGATCGTAAGTCCATTCTTTGCAAGTGCATCATTTACCAGGATGTTATGCGATGACTGACGATGAGGAATAGCTATTGTTCTTCCTTTAAGATCGGCGCCGTCTTTAACATCATTTGAAACGATGAGAACATTTCCGTCCTTATGTCCCAGTGCAACAGCTTTTATTCCTACGCCCTCAGCTTTTGACTTCATTGCAAGCTCTATAAGAACCGATGCTCCGTCTACATTTCCCGAATTAAGAGCATCCAGCAGTTCCGGCCAGGAACCGTACTTAACAAGCTCAACATTCACTTTTTCATTATTTGCAAGCTCCTCAGCCTCCTCCAATACAGCGAGTGAATGTGTTATGGGAAGATATGCTATCTTCACGGTTTCTCCGGCATTGGCACTGCCTGCTGCTTTGGCACTTGCGCCATTGGAACTTCCGCATCCTGCCAGCGTCAGCACTGCTCCAATCAGTATTGTCAGTAATAATTGTTTTTTCATAATAACTATCCTCCACTATAATGTCTTTTCACCCACTAGGTCAATAGGTAATTTTATTATATTGAATAATATCACACGCAAATATAAGTGAAAATTAAGAAACACTTATAGTGAAGTATAAACTTTGCTTATTCCCAAGCACTGCTGTCCCATAGGTTCTTTATTATATGAATTTTCCAATACGGAAAAAATATAGTGTCCGGATTGTGCAAATGATATATTATAATTCTTTTGGATTCCCAATAAAATATAACCAATGCAGATAAAAAGCATTTTTTAAAATAATCGATTATTGGGAGAACAAAGCATGAAAGCAACGCTAAAAACAGCAAAAAAAATTTTGATAGTTCTGGCAACAATGATAATAATCTTAGCTGTTGTCAGATCTGTCGGAATGGGAATAAATAAGAGAACACCGAAAGGCGGGATAAATGAATCTTTTTACGTTGATATAAACGGAAGCAGGCAATGGATAAACATTTATGGACAAAACATAAACAATCCCGTTCTTTTGTATCTGCACGGAGGGCCGGGATCTGCGACAAGTCCCGTAGATTATTCTTTTACCCGAAAGTGGAGTGACGTATATACTGTCGTTACGTGGGATCAGAGGAATGTTGGAAAGAGCTTTGATAAGAAAAACATTTCGGATAAGATAACCAAGGATATTATGATGGCTGACGGCAAGGCAATGACTGAGTTTCTTTTATCCTATATGAGAAAAGAAAAAATAACTTTGCTTGGGCATTCATGGGGATCTATGTTCGGCGCAAATCTGTCATTGGAATACCCGCAGTACTACGACGCTTTTATCGGAACAGGACAATGTATAGACATTTATGAGAATGAATTAAGACTCTATGCGGCAGCAAAAGAGTGGACGAATGGTGATGCGCAAGGAGAGGCTCTTCTTGAAAAATGGTCGCCTGATAACGCTGATAGCCTTGAAGCCATGGCCGCCAGAAGTAAAATAATGGACAGGTACGGTTATGGGATGATGAAAGATGGTCGAGATTACAATATAGTTGCGACGATTCTTTTTAATCCAAATTACATGGTAAAAGACTATATCGGCTATGTAAAAAATATTGCAATCTCGATGGATCCATATATACCTTTTTTTGCACATGGTCTTTATGAGTGCTCGCTTAGCGGAAAATATGACTACAAAGTGCCGTATTACAATATAAACGGCGACATGGATTACCAGACTAATTACGATATGGCTTGTGAGTATTTTGAAAAGGTAAATGCTCCCGATAAGAAAATGTACGTTATGAAAAATGCCACACACGGACTTCTTGAATCAAGATCCGAGGAATTTTCTGAATATGTTCACGATATCGCAAATCGAATGGGAAAGAAGTAATCTTCACTTTCGGAAAGCGACTCCTAAACTCACTTATCCGTCAATCATCCTCTTCTAAGGCTCACGTGATTATCGATCTTATCAAAATAAGTTGCGATCTTGGTGAGAGCTTCATCGACACTGCACTCTACATCAAAACCTGCGATAGCTTTCTTTTCAAGTTGTTTCTGAGCCTGAAAACCGATTTTCTTGCAGACAAGGCTTCGGCAATCTGCGATGAGATTGACTTTTCTGAGAGCTCCGTCGCTTCCGCCGCAGCCACTCCGTGAACCGGCGCCGCAGCCGTCGTGACCCCCGGTTCCGCCGCAACCTCCACTCGGACTTCCACAATTGCTCGTGTCACCGCATCCGGAAGTCTGTCCGCCACAACCGCTTTGCACATCGGAACTTATCTCTTCTTCCGCAAACTCTCTGTATTCTTTTTCTTTATATTCGGTTCCTTCCACCTCGTAGATATGGAACCCCTTAGCAGCACCAAAGCCAAGGTCAACGACCTTGGCATCTGATGTTGCGACAGCAATCAAATATGACATCGCTTTTTTCCTCTTATTATTTATAAACACGAACTTTAGGCAGATTAGTTAGATCAAAAGCTGTGTTGTCGCTGTGATTATTTATTGGAGAAACACTGACCGGATCAATATTTCTTTAGTTGAACCTCTGTGAAGCTACCGTGTAGATATCCTCAATAAGTCTGATACCGCCATCGTATCCAACAATTGCATCATTAAGAACAATCTTGTCCTTAACGGGCCATGAGATATTGAGGAAGTTACCCTTTAAGTCTTCCGTCACTTCTTTGTCATAGTAACCACCGAGAACCAGCGGATATCCGTGATAGTCATGACTCTTTATCTGCTCATGAACCTTGTAGCTATCTGTCTCAAATACAACTTCAGCTTCAAGTCCGTAGTTGAGCTTCTTGAATTCTTCGGTAATAGCTTCCCTGTATTCCTTCGGCGTATCATCGGTGATAAACTGCTTTGCTGGAACAAGTCCGAGATCGTTTGTAAGGAACTTGGTAATTCCGAGAGCGTACTGTGCATCCGCTACAACAGAGAACTGCTTGTTGATTACACGGTTCTCAAGGAAAAGATCCGCAAATCTCTCGATGAGGTAGTAGTAATAATTCTCATGCTCTGTTATTACGTCTTCGACCTTCTTTTCATCCACTCCCGCAAACTTTCCGACTTCCCTTAAGAACTTACTTGTCTCGAAAGCTCCGATAGGAAGTGTGCTGTAATGAAGATAAGGAATACCGAGCTTTTTCTCCATCTTCTTTACGTTCTTAACAGAAACCCAAGGAGAAATAAGAAGGTTAAACTCAGCCGAAGCAATCTTGTCTATATTCTTGATTCCTCTTTGATATCCGAAGATAGTGTTGGGTGTAAGCCCGATCTCTTTTAACAGCTTCTCAAGCTCTCTTAAGTTTCCGAGCCAGTAAAGATCCTGATAAGGAACGTCGGCCCAGATATTCACAAGCCCCTTTTCCTTCTTGTCAGTCTTTTTTACATACTGATCTATGATCGCATCGATTATCTGCTCGTGTCCTCTGTAGTTATTTCCCTTAAATCCCGCTGTGGGAGCATAGATTACAGGCTTATCCGCATCTGCAAATTCAGATACGACTTCACCCGAATCATCGCCTACAATCTCAGGAATACAGCCTGTGAGAACCACATAGAGGTCTGCGTCGATGACCTTGAGCGAATTCTCGATTGTTGAATGAAGCTTTTTTACACCGCCGAATACAACGTCTTTTTCGTTGATACTGGTACAGGGGAAAATATTTGGTGAAAAATATCCGCTGCTTCCGTTTCCGTCGGAAAGCTTCTGCGCACATCCCGGTCCCGAGTGAAGGATCGGAATGGCTCTCTCTATTGCCTGCACTGTCTGCATCGCACCCAGTGCACACTTATATCTTTGTTTATCAAGTAACTTTGCCATTTATATCAGCCTCCGTGAATCATTTGTTATCATTAACAAGGAATTCTCCTACGTTCTGCTTGTACCACCAATCCGTGTAAGGAAGCTTTGTTCTCTTTGCGAGATTCTTCTCAAAGCTTCTGTTCTTGATGCTATCGAGTATGGAATATGCAAATTCCAGAGTATGCTTGTAACCGAAGATCATATACTCATCGGCAACATACACAGAAGGTGTTCCGTTCTTGATAGCCCAAACGGTCGAACCCGGATGTCTTGAAAGATACAGATCGGGCTGATATTTGTTGAGGATATTCATAACCTCGAAATTCTGCTGATCGGCAACACTTGCTTCGAAATCAATGTTATTATCCAAAAGATATTTCATTGAAGGCGGAACGTCACCATTTTCGTATTTCTTGTCATAGTGCCATGCAAGTGCCCAAACAACCTCAATTCCGAGTTCATTCAGGACACGTGATACTTCGAAAGTATAACCGGGTCCCATGCCGAGTACTGCTCTGAGTCCTTTGAGCTCTTTTTTAACTTCTTCAATCTTCGGAAGGTAGATTGCACGCTGCTCTTCAATATACTTCTCAATCTTGTCGCTTCTTCCCGTAACCTTACCAATCTCGCGAAGCCATGCCTCAAAACCGACGATGCCACACTGGTTGATACTTCTTACGTAAGGAACGCCATACTTTTCTTCAAGAACGTTTCCTAAGTAGTTTCCGAGTGTTCCGCAGATACATGTTGTGGCAACAGCTTCCGAAATATGTGAAAGCTCTTCAACAGTTGAGTTACAGTAAAGGAATGTAGGCTCGAGATCAAAGTTCTTGAACATCTCGATGATCTCAGGTCTTGCACTCTCATAGAAATTCTTGAAGTTGATCTTGTTGCTCTTTACGCCTTCTCTCGGAGGCTGAACGATTGACTGAAGTACCGCGTGATCTGCGATATCAAAACCTGTTGCCCAGATTCTTGACTTGAATCCTTCGCAGTGAACCGCAACGATAGGCACATCAATCTCTTCTTTTAACTCATCGACGATGCTGTCGATATCTTCACCGATGATACCCGTTGCACAGGAACTTGAAACAAAAATTGCCTTTGGGCTATATCTTTTGTTTACTTCAACGATGATGTTTCGAAGCGTAGATGTAGAGCCAAATATCGTATCATTCTCGTTCATATCGGTTCCGACATAAACAGTGTTATTCGTTACACCACGTTTTTTGGCCATAACCTTATCAAGGTAATATGTGCCTGCTGCCGCAACGGAACATCCCGCAGGGCCGTGGTGAATAATAGCAATATCTCTTATAGCAGAGAGCTGACCGAGTGCACAGCTTGAAAGGCATGAACTTGACTGTGAAAAACATCTTGAACAGCCTTTCAAAGTACCGCACTCACTCTGACTTGCAAGATCTTTGAGTGAACCGATGTAGCCTGTGATAGATCCGATTCGGTTCTCTCTTGTAGCTACATTGGAGTTATTTAAATTTGTTGCCATATTATCTTTTATCTCCTACTTTTTTCTTATTCTTGTGTTGCAAAAAGATTGGTTGAAAGATATCTGAGTCCTGTATCAGGGAATATAGCAACTATCTTCTTTCCTGCATTCTCAGGTCTCTGCGCAAGCTTCTTTGCTGCATAAAGAGCCGCTCCCGATGATGTACCGATAAGGATACCGTCGTTTGCCGCAACCTCTCTTGCTGCCTCAAATGCTTCAAGAGCCTCAACTTCGATATATTCGTCATAAATCTTTCTGTCGAGTGTTGAAGGAATGAGATTTTCAGCAACACCTTCAAAAGGATGTACTCCAGTGATCTCTTCTTCAGGCTGATTCTTATCCTTGTCAGGAAGTGAATTAGGTCCCGGCTGAACACCGACTACCTTTACGTTAGGATTCTTTTCCTTGAGATAAGCACCTGTTCCTGAGATTGTTCCGCCTGTTCCTACGCAGGCAACAAGAATATCTACCTCACCGTCTGTATCCTCCCAGATCTCGGGGCCTGTTGTTCTCTTGTGTACCGCAGGGTTTGCGGGATTCGAACACTGATCGAGGAATACGACATTCTCTTCCTTATCAAGAACATCTTCCTTAAGCGCCTTGATAGCAGCAACGAAGTCGCCGCCTGTCTCATCAAGAACTTTTGCGATAACAGGTTCATCGCCGAGCTTAATTGTTTTTCCGCCAAATGCCTGGATTACCTGGAATCTCTCCTTACTAACCTGATCCTGAATATAAACTCTGAAAGGATATCCCTTTGCAGCCGCTATTGCTGCAAGTCCGATACCTGTATTTCCGCTTGTTGTCTCAACAACAGTGTCGCCGGGCTTAAGTTTTCCGCTCTTCTCAGCATCTTCTATCATTGAAAGGGCAATTCTGTCCTTTACGCTCTGATTAGGGTTAAAATACTCAAGTTTTCCGATAACGGTTGCCTTTAAATCGTGATGTTTTTCGAATCCTGAAAGCTCAAGAAGAGGTGTTCTTCCAACGAGCTCTGTAATTGACTTATATACGTTTGACATACGTGTTCCTCCTTAGTCATGCATCTTCTTAATACAATCAGATCTTGTAATCGTCTGAAAGTTCCATCATTCCGTACTCCATGAGGATTTCCTCAAGTCTTTCCTGAGTCATGGGTGTGGGAATTACGAAATCTTTATTCTCAATAACTGCCTGTGCCAGGTTTCTGTACTCCTGAGCCTGGTTTGAATCGGGCTTGTACTCGATAACCGTCTTCTTGTTGATCTCAGCGTGCTGAACTACGTTATCTCTGGGGACGAAGTAAAGAAGCTTAGTTCCGAGCTCTTTTGAAAATGCTCTTAAGAGGTCAAGCTCTCTGTCAACGTTTCTTGAGTTACAGATGATACCGCCAAGTCTTACTCCACCTGTTCTTGCATATCTCTGAATACCCTTTGAGATGTTGTTTGCGGCGTAAAGAGCCATCATCTCACCGCTGGCTACGATATAGATTTCTTTTGCCTTACCTTCACGGATGGGCATTGCGAAACCACCGCAGACAACGTCACCGAGTACATCATAGAATACATAGTCAAGGTCCTCTGTATATGCGCCGAGGTTCTCAAGCATGTTGATTGAAGTGATGATACCTCTTCCGGCACATCCTACGCCGGGCTCAGGTCCGCCTGACTCAACGCACTTTGTACCGCCAAAGCCTTCCTTCATGATACGATCAAGTGAGATGTCCTCACCTTCTTCTCTGATAGTGTCAAGAACCGTCTTCTGAGCAAGTCCGCCAAGAAGAAGTCTTGTTGAATCCGCCTTGGGATCGCAACCAACAACCATTACTTTCTTGCCGTGTTCAACAAGTCCTGCCGTAAGGTTCTGGGTTGTTGTTGACTTTCCGATTCCTCCCTTTCCGTAAATTGCAATCTGCCTAAGTTCTGCCATTTTTTCTTTCTCCTCTTAACTATTGATTTATTTTTTAAAATTTCGCTTGCGCAAAAAAGCGCAAATAAAAAAGGCATGCGAAAAATGATCCAAACGATCAAATTCACAAAACCTCCGGTTGTCCGGTCAGCTTCATTACTGTCCATTTACACTATTCATTTCCTGAAGTAGTTTCAGATATCCGTCAAGTTTCCTTATCGCTTCCGAAACAGGCCCCGGCATTTCAAATGCCGCAATACCTCGTTCTTCAAGCTCTCCTCTTGCTCCGTCTCCAATTCTGGCTGCCAAAACAAAATTACAATCGGAAACTCCGTCTACTCCTCTTTTTAATTTAGCAGCGTCATGATGCCCTCCGTTACACACAGGGTCAACAAATCGCTGTTCAATCTCTTCGTATTCGCCGTTATCATCCACATCCACTATAAGGAAGCTCTCAGCTCTTCCAAAGTGCTGATCCACAAACCTGTTGTCCGTAGATGCGAGCGCGACTCTGTAAACTGCTTTATCCATGTGAAAAAGTATTCCTTACATTTAATCTGCTCTGATATACGAGCTTACTGTACTCCGAAACACCCGGTACTCCTACTGCGTCGGCTCTGCAGTGTGCGCAGTGTCTGAATACCTTGATATACTGTTCCGCGTCGCTTCTTGCATTTTCAATCTGCTCACAAGTGGGCTTTGGTATATCTTTAAGCTGATGCTGCGGTATGAGCGGGATTATGTTGTAGATTATCGCTCCCAATTCTCTGACCGTCTTAGCGATTGTAGCTATGTGCTCATCGTTTATTCCGGGTACGAGAACCGTATTTATCTTGACCGTAACACCTGCATCGGCAACCTTCTTGATTCCCTTAAGCTGGTTTTCGATAAGGATCTTAGCTCCCTCTTCTCCGTATATCTTCTCGCCGTGCCAGATAACATACTCATTGAGTTTTGCTTCAATCTTAGGATCTACCGCATTAACAGTAACTGTAAGAGTGTCTATTCCAATGTTTATAAGCTCATCGGCCCTCTCGTAAAGAAGAAGTCCGTTAGTGCTCATGCACTTAAGAAGCTCAGGATGACTCTCGCCGATCTTTTTGAAAGTCTCAAACGCATAGTCCGTTGCCAAAGTATCTCCGGGGCCTGCAATTCCCGCGACCTTGATATTTGGAACAAAACCAAGTGCTTTATCAATAAATGTATTCGCTTCATCCGGGGTTATTATCTTAGACGTTACTCCGGGGCGCTGTTCAACGTCGTTTATCGTTCTGTCACAGAATCTGCACGCAATGTTGCATCCGGGACTTACCGGAAGATGAATCCTGCCTGCGTTGAACTTGCAACCACCAAAGCACGGATGGTTTTTCTCAAGTTCTTCATACGTTCTAGCCATTCTCTTTTTCTCCTACAAAAATATAAAACGCGAAACTTCCGCTATCACCTCGTTCGCCAAAAGACATTCAAACCGACCTCGACAAAACTGCAGTAGTTTCTCTTAACTGAATCTCTGTTTACGACTGGTCTCAATCTGAGTTACTTTGCCATCATGAACCGTGATCGTGACCGTGCCATATTGTAAACTTTTGATGCTATCAATTATCCCTTCCAAAACAGCCTCATCAACTTCTTTTGTCAGGGGTACTTCTACCTTTGCCATAAGTTTATCTCCTCGCTGTTTAACAGATTATTTAATACTATGTGTTTTGCCTTACACATTGATGTTACTAGCATTATGCTTTAGCATAGCGTCGTTGTAAAACACTAAAAATTTATAGCAGGGTATAAAAAATTCTTAACCCTCTATTTTTGAGTATTCTTTTCTGACACTTCAAATACTCTTTCAAATTCACTTATAAGATCTTCCGTTCCTTCTATTCCTACAGAAAGCCTGAGAATTCGATCGTTGATGCCGTTTTTTTCAAGCACGTCTGCGGGAACATCCGCATGTGTCTGCGTGATCGGATACGTTATAAGTGTCTCCGTTCCGCCAAGGCTCTCCGCAAAATAGATAAGATCTACATTTGCAAGGATCTCTTTTGCAAACTCGGCAGAATCAACTTCAAAAGTAAGCATCGCGCCAAAGCCTCTTGCCTGCTTCTTCATGATCGCATACCCCGGATGCTCTTTAAGCCCCGGATAGATTACTTTCGTTACATGCTTGCTTTTCTTAAGATACTCCGCGATCGCAAAAGCATTCTCCTGAGCCTTGTTAAGTCTTACCGACAACGTCCTGATTCCTCTTAGGATAAGCCAGCTGTCAAAAGGGCTTAGTCCCGCGCCTGTCGTCTTGTAAATGAAACGAAGCCTCTCATCGATTTCATCATCCTTGACGATTGCGAAACCGCCTATGGTATCGTGGTGCCCTCCGAGGAACTTAGTTCCCGAATGAAGCACTATGTCCGCGCCCAAGTCGAGCGGGTTCTGATAATAAGGTGACAAAAAAGTATTATCCACAATCAGGATAAGTCCTCTCTCATGGACTTTTTTCGCCAGCTTCTCTATATCCGTGACATTCATCATAGGATTGGTCGGTGTCTCAAGATACACAGCCTTCGTGTTCTCTTTTATAAGAGGGATCACATCTTTGCTGCTTAAATCAGCCGTCGTGTATGTCAGACCGTTCTTTTTGCTGATCTCGTTAAATAGTCTTACGCTTCCTCCGTAGAGATCCGAATCGATTATGAAATGATCTCCCGGTGAAAAGAGCTCCATCACAGCCGCAACCGCAGCCATTCCGCTTGCAAAAGCTATCGCATCTTTTCCGTTTTCCAAAAGAGCTACAACAGCTTCAAGCTGCTGCCTTGTGGGATTCTGCATTCTCGTATAATCAAATCCCGTGCTCTCACCAAGTCCCTTATGCGCAAATGTAGCCGTCTGATAAATCGGATAGCTGACAGCTCCCCAGATATCTTTTAGCCGCGCATCATTTAACTGACACTTTGTATCCACGCTGTATTCTTCTTGTTTCTTACAGTCATTCTCCGTACTCACAAAAACTCCTCCTGATGTATATATTTAAGAAAAAACTGATCAGATCAGCCAAATCTTCTACTGTATGCATCATAGAGCTGTTCCATTGCCTGCTCAATAATGCTTCGAGGGCTCGCTATATTAATTCTTTCAAAAAGAACCGTCTCTCTTCCAAATATCACTCCTCCGTCAAGCCAGAGCTTCGCCTCATCTTCTATAAATTTTCTAAGTTCTCTGTAGTTATCAAAAGCACCTGCAAAATCAAGCCAGATAAGATATGTCCCTTCAGGCTCTATCAACTTTATCTTCGGTAGTTTCTCTTTTACAAAAGACCTGATGTAATCAAGATTTCCTTCAAGATAAGCGATTAATTCATCAACCCAGTCGCCGCCTTTTTCATAGCATGACTTCGTTGCCGTAAGTCCTATGACATTACACTGACTGTATCCTCCGGCATCATTTTCATTTCTGAATTTGTATCTTACAGATTCATTCGGAATTATTATATTTGCGATCTGCAGTCCCGCAATATTAAAAGTCTTACTCGGTGAAGTTCCGAGAATCAGATTCTTCGTGTACTTCTCTCCGAGTGTGATAAACGATGTGTGTTCATATCCTTTGAATACAAAATCGGAATGAATCTCATCCGCAAATATCGTGACGTTATTCCTTTCGCAGATATCACCGAGTTTTATGAGTTCCTCTTTTGTCCAAACACGCCCCGCGGGATTGTGAGGACTGCAAAGTAAGAACAACTTTACGTTTTCATCAACAATTTTTTTCTCAAAATCTTCAAAATCAATCTCGTAATGTCCGTCTTTATATACAAGCTGGTTGTTCACAACTTTTCTTTTATTAAGATCGATTGTCTCTCTGAACGGATAGTATACGGGTTCCTGAATTATCACGCTCTCACCGGGCTGTGTAAAAGCTCTGACCGCTATCGCGATGGCGTACACGATTCCCGGCACTACAGTATTCCAATCTCCTTCTATCTCAAAGCCGTGTCTTTTGCTGTACCAGCTTGATACTGCTTTCTGATAGTCTTCCTTTGGATCGGTATATCCGAATATGCCGTGATCTACTCTCGCCTTTATATCATCAAGAATTTCGTCGGGGAGCCTGAAGTCCATGTCCGCAACCCAGAGCGGAAGCAGATCGTCGCGCCTCCTTCTTTCCATTCCAAAATCATATTTAAGACTGCTTGTTCCGCGCCTGTCCGTCACTTTATCAAAATCGTATTTACTCACGATAAGTACCTCTTTTTAAATTGAGACCGCTCATCATGTATGATGACAAGCGGTCTCATATTAGTCAGTTCAATAATATAATTGTATGTTGATCGCTTTGTGGAAATGACCACCGGCGGTCTGCTAGTGTAGTTGTTTTTATAATGTGAATGATATACGAAGTCAATGAATGCTTAACATGCAAGCATGTACGCATTATTGACTTATGACGCCTATATCATTCAGTTCGCAAAAAGAGGTGTTGAAAGATATCTGTCACCTGAATCGGGAAGAAGTACAACAATGTTCTTTCCCTTGTTCTCTTCTCTTGCCGCAACGATTGTAGCTGCCTTAAGAGCTGCACCTGATGAGATACCTACAAGGATACCCTCTGATACTGCGAAGTTCTTGCCTTCTGCAAATGCATCATCGTTCTCAATTGCGATAACTTCATCATAAACTTTTGTATTAAGTGTCTCAGGAACGAAACCTGCACCGATTCCTTGAATCTTGTGAGGTCCTGCTTCACCCTTTGAAAGAACGGGGCTTGTAGCGGGCTCAACTGCAATAACCTTAACGTTAGGATTCTGCTCTTTGAGATACTCGCCTACACCTGTAATTGTTCCGCCTGTACCGATACCTGCGATGAAGATGTCAACCTTTCCGTCTGTCTGATCCCAGATCTCAGGACCTGTTGTTGCTTTGTGGATTGCAGGGTTTGCAGGGTTAACGAACTGTCCGAGAATTACTGAACCTTCAATCTCTTTTTCAAGTTCTTCTGCCTTGGCAATCGCTCCCTTCATACCCTTTGCGCCTTCTGTAAGAACGATCTCAGCGCCGTATGCCTTAAGAAGATTTCTTCTCTCAACACTCATCGTGTCGGGAAGTGTAAGGATTGCTTTATATCCCTTAGCTGCTGCTACTGCTGCAAGTCCGATACCTGTATTTCCGCTTGTAGGCTCGATGATTGTTGCTCCGGGCTTGATCTTTCCGCTCTTCTCAGCATCTTCGATCATGCTAAGTGCTACTCTGTCTTTTACAGATCCTGCGGGATTCAAGTACTCAAGCTTTGCAAGGATATTTGCATTTGTTGCTCCAACCTTCTTGCTATATCCGTTAAGTTTAAGAAGAGGTGTTCCTCCGATAAGTTCCAATGCGCTTTCTTTGATGTCTGCCATGATTCATTTCTCCTTTATATTTCATTTTTATTTTGGTTCGTGTTTGTTTTGATGATTGAATCATAGCATAAGGGTACTTAGGTGAAAATTAAGGAATACTTATAGCGGAGTATAAACTTTGCTTATTACAATACATAATCTAATTGAAAAACAGCCAAGATGCGCATGGATACTGATGTGAGCATTTTGTCTATTTGTATACATGTTTATTTTTTCATTAACATATCTTGGCTTAATGGTTTAAACCCCAGTATTTATGCCGTTTCTCGTTATAAAAAAATTGACAACGCCCGCCAATTGTATTATTATTCCTTAGTCACGACGTTTCTTAAGTGATTTTAGTGATGGAAAAAGCATTAAGGAGGTTCAAAAGTATGAACAGAGAAGAACTTATTGAGGCAATCTCTACGGAGGCCGATCTTACAAAAGTAGCATCAGAGAAGGCAGTTAAAGCTTTTATCGAAGTAGTTTCAAATGAGCTTGCAAACAAAGGTAAAGTTCAGATCGTTGGATTTGGAACATTTGAGACAACAGAAAGAGCTGCAAGAGTTGGACAGAACCCCCAGACAGGTGAAAAGATTGATATCCCTGCTTCTACAGCACCTAAATTCAAAGCAGGTAAAGCTCTGAAGGATATTGTAAACGAATAATAAGTAATGCTTATAAAGCCGGAAATCATCGCGATTTCCGGCTTTAATCTTATTCCCTTACTTTCTTTATTGTATATATACCGCAGCCTGTGAGCGTTGAAAGTATGCCGACGCATGCCACAATAAACGTACCCACTCCGGGCTTAGACTTAGATTCATTCATAGTTTCTACAATAGAATCTTCACTGCAGTTCCATTCTACTTCTCTGCCATTATATGCGTATGATGAGGCGTATGATGAGTGTGTGATTTATTATTGCTACTATAATGTCAATTTATTGAGATTTTCGCTATAAAATGCTATAATAATAGCAAAAAAGTGTG
The DNA here is from genome assembly GCF_000686965.1 of Butyrivibrio sp. AE2005. Taxonomy (NCBI): domain Bacteria; kingdom Bacillati; phylum Bacillota; class Clostridia; order Lachnospirales; family Lachnospiraceae; genus Butyrivibrio; species Butyrivibrio sp. AE2005. The sequence continues at coordinate 12,537 of NZ_JMMD01000010.1, read as the reverse complement.
GTCATATAAAACGAGGATACCATTATGGATTATACAAATTATTTATGGGATACGCCGTCTGATGTTGCCCTTAGATTGGCAAATAAGATCAAAAGCGTTAGAAAAAGGAAAAAGATTACACAAAAACAACTTGCCGGAAGAAGCAATGTAAGTTATGCCACTTTGCGCAAGTTTGAGAAAACCGGACAGATTTCGCTTGAATCTTTTATAAAACTGACTATGGAGCTTGGACTGATACAAGAAATAAACAATTTATTTTCCGAACCTGTTTACACCAGCATTGAGGAGGTAATAAATGCAAGTAAATAAGACTCTGGATGTTTATTATCATAGTCAACATGTTGGCACTCTTGCCGAAACTCCCGATAAAAGAATTGCATTCCAGTATGACAGCGAATGGCAAAAAAATGGCTTTTCCATCAGTCCTTTTTCGCTTCCGCTTCGAAATGATGTCTTTGTACCCAATGAAAGATCACTGGATCGTTTTGGTGGACTGTTCGGTGTCTTTGCTGACAGTCTCCCCGATAGTTGGGGGCACTTACTTTTAGATAGGTACCTGGAATCAATTGGCATAAAAAGAGGCGAAATAACCACGTTGGAAAGACTTGCATATGTCGGAAAAAGTGGTATGGGCGCCCTTGAATATATGCCGTCAAAAGAGGCCGATTTTGATTACAAGAATGCAGGTTTAGACTTCGATACAATAGCAAAGGAATGTGCAAATATTCTATCGTCCAAAAATTCCGACCAATTAGATATTCTGTATAAAATGGGGGGATCAAGCGGAGGAACCCGCCCAAAAATACTTCTTTCCGAAGACAACAGGGAATGGATAGTGAAATTTCCTTCAAAAAACGATCCCGACACAAGCGGCAAATGTGAATATGATTACTCTCTATGTGCAAAAGATTGCGGAATATCTATGACTGAAACGGATCTTATTCCTTCCTCGGTATGTGATGGATATTTTAAAACAGAAAGATTTGATAGAAAAGATAACGAAAAAGTATTCATCATAACATTTGCAGCCCTCTTGGAAGCGGATTTCCGTGCTCCATCTTGCGATTATGAAACCTATTTCAAATTAGCAAGAGCACTTACAAAAGATGCTGAACTTGATAAAGAACAACTATATAGAATTATGTGCTTTAATGTTGCCACACATAATAGAGATGACCACACAAAAAACTTTTCATTTATACATACAGATTTACAAGGCTGGAATTTAGCCCCAGCATATGACCTTATATACAGCGATACTTATTGGGGTGAGCATACGACATCTGTAAACGGAAAAGGACGAGATATATCCAAAAAAGATATCGTAAAAATCGGATCAGATGCCGGATTACCCGCGAGATTTTGCACCGCTTGTTATGATGAAATCAATCTTAAAGCAAAAGCATTGGCTAAATACCTTACTCCAAGTCAGAGCGATACAGAACATATACCTTTTCGCGAACATATCTATGAAATATCTGTTCCCAAAACCAATTAAAGCCGGAAATCATCACGATTTCCGGCTTTAACTATCTTAAATTTATTTCAAATTTTCCAACATATCAATGAAGGTTCTGCTCTCTTCAGACTCGCTGTCCAAAAATAACCATTCAGGCTTTGATATCTGCCCTTCTCTCTCCGGCATTTTGGAAAAGATCATCTTGTAAACATAGGCGTCACGTGCTGAAAAAGTCTCATCTCCTCTTTCCTTCCAGCGACGCAAAAACCAGCCTTTTCCGGCATCTCCGTTATTCCACTCTATCACCTGATTCTGTCCATCGATGTCCACAAAAAAGTAAACATTTAGCTGTTCAATAAATCCGCTTGTCTTTGTCCAGAAATAATTGCCGTTAAACGTTATCTTATTTCCACTGTCTGTCTGAATCTCCTTCCCTTCAATCCTTGTGTCGTGAATAATTTCCTTGCTCTTTTCTGCCATGCCCATAGTGCCTAATTATACCTCTCATCATCTTAATAATTTTCTTTTCCAAACATTCGATAGTCCCTTAAAATGACGGAAAAACAAGAATATATTAACTTAATGATAGGCGCACGTTATTTGTACTGACAAGGAAAAAACTATACTGTTTCTTTATCATATTGCTCAATTTCTTTTTCACAAATATGGGAGGATAACACATCACATCTGTTATTACATTTTTATTAACAAATACCATGCTATAAATATCCGATAACCGTTGACCCACTTAACGATTAAAGTAAGATGTTTTATATACAATGTCTGTAATGGCATTTAGAAAGGAAGACAGACTATGCCGGAAAATTTAGGCAAAATTTTTTATATGGATTGGGAATTGGAATTCCTGCACCATTTACAAACTATCCACACACCTGAATTGGACAAAAAAATGCTTTTTTTCACCGGTTTGGGTGATAAAGCCATACTTATCGCATTATTTTTACTTGCTCTTATCATTATTCCAAAGACCAGAAAATATGGCATTCCAATGGCAATTGCCGTAGTTATATCTGTACTGATAGTAAATGTAGCAATAAAGCCATCTGTTATGAGATGCAGACCTTGTTGGTTAGATCAAAGCGTACCACTGCTCATACCTGTTCCACATGACTATTCTTTTCCGTCCGGTCATACAAATGCTTTTTTTGCAATGGCAACGGCAGTTCACTTAAAGAATAAGAAACTCGGAGCTCCGGCTCTTGTAATAGCTGCACTGGTAGCTTTCAGCCGCTTATACCTGTTCGTTCACTGGCCGACAGATGTCATCGGCGGAATGATCACAGGTGTTCTCAGCGCTAAGATAGGCTATAAGATCACTAATCCTTTCGCAGGATTATTTAAAAAGAAAAAAAGAAGATAATTTGTAATTTCCATTTTCTCAAAGAAAGCAAAGGCTGCAACCATGCTCCTTTGCTTTTTTTATATCAAATTGCTTTCCTATGATATAAAAACGCTCCGCTATGGATGCGACTGATTAAAATAGCTGTTGACATACTCCGACTGTCATAGTATATTGTTATCTGAACCAAAACTACGACTAACATAGTACGTTTATAATAGTATGATAGTCATAGTATATAGAGAGGAGACCTAATATGCCACAAGATCTGGGTACAATTTTTTATTTTGATTGGGAACTTAAGTTCCTACACTTTTTGCAAAGCATTCATAATCCGATATTAGATTCAATTATGCTATTTTTCACTAATTCAGGCAACATAATTATGATTTTGATACTTATATCGATTGTCTATCCAAAAACAAGACGAATCGGAATTCAACTGATTCTTGCTTATTTACTTTCACAAATACTCATAAACCATGAATTAAAGCATCTTATCACAAGATGCAGGCCATGCTGGCTGGAACCGGGCGTGAAATTATTAGTTGACAGCCCAAACAGTTATTCTTTTCCGTCAGGACATACAACCGGGTTCTTTACATTAGCGACAACAGTATTCTTAAGTAATAAGAAATTGGGAATTCCGGCTCTTGTCTTTGCTTCTCTCGGTGCTTTCAGCCGTATGTATCTTTTTGTTCACTGGCCGACGGATATTCTGGGTGGAATTCTTTCAGGTGCTCTATGCGGTGTTCTGAGCTATTTGATAATCGAAGCATTCATTAGATTTTTAAAAAAGAAAATACTAACGGAGAAATAATAATATGAAAACAAGTTTAAGATTGATAAAGTATTTAGGTGGTATTGTACTGGCTTTTGCATTGATGCTGACTCTTCCGGCGATGATCGTTCAATATGCAAATCTTTCCAATCTGCCGTTTGTGGACGCAATTTATCTACTATTGATCATTGCTATTCTTGCAGCAGTTATAATTGGTTTCGGAGAAAAAAAGGTTTTTTATTTTTCATTTAAAAGCTTTAAAGATACTTTTATAATTGGCAGCGTCATGTCAGCCGTTACTGCTTTCTATTTGATAACAAATATGTATAAGGCAATCAAAGACTACGGCACACCGGCCATGGACACAAAATCTGTTGTACTGTTTTTAATCTCAGTCTTTTTAGGCGCCGGTATTCGTGAAGAATTACTTACCAGAGGATTGTTGCTCTCATTCTTTAAAAAAGCATTTGGTAACAGCAAAGCATCATGCCTGGCTGCAATGTCATTGTCATCACTTGTCTTCGGCGCAATTCATATTTCAAACCTTGACGGCGCAACAAATCCGACACCTATATACGCTCAGATCATTTATGCTGTAGGAATCGGTTTCTATTTAGCGGCACTTTATTTAAGAACAGGAAATCTATGGGGAAATATAGTATTGCACTACCTCTTCGACATCAGTTTAATGGTATACCCTATGATCTACGCTAACAGAGAAGATATGGATGTGCTCATCGGAGAATGGCTTGGTAACGGAATCATCCTTAAGTCAATTCTGATTCTGATCGTATCGGTATTGCTTGGACTTTACCTCATCAGAGACAGTAAAATGAAAGATGTTTATCAGACAGTAGAAAACTAAGTTTCCCAAAAACAAAGAGTACTTCTTGAATATATCGCATAATCAAGAAGTACTCTCTTTTTTCAATTATTTCTTATCTTTCGAATGTCTCTCACCGATCTGGAAGTCATCACTGTGAGCGAACATGAAATCTACGGTGATGGGATCGTCCCCTGTAAGTTTCTTGAAGTCATCGGTATGAACGGCCATCTTGCCTTCTCTTATCGCCTGTGCGAAAGTTACCATACCGTCACTTGAGAACGGCGCTTCGCTTCCTTTTTTGAAAAGACCGTCTGTAGTTCTCGGAACTCCCATAGCATCAAAAATCTTGTAATTCTCTTCATCGGTAACCGCCTTGTAGCTTATATTGTTGCCGGTCTCTTTGTTACCGATCTCGACAAACTTGGTAATAGTCATAAGCTCTTTTCCGTTGATGTTAAGAGTTGCGTGGTCATATTCGGATGCACGATGAAGTGCGTATGCAACGGCTTTAGCACAGTCTTTTCTTGAAATGTATGCCATAAGTCCGTCGCCCTGGCTGTTTGTAAGAGGTGCATTCGCATGCACATATGTAAAGTAATTGGTGATCATAGCCTCTGCGTACTGGGAATTACGAAGGAAGATATAATCAAGGCCTTCGCCCTTAATGTAGTTCTCAGTGTAGATATGATCAAGCTTTTCAATCGAAGGATTGGTCTCATCACCGGCATTTACAAGGGATGTGTAGATAATCTTTTTTACACCCGCTTTTTTCGCCGCATCGACAGCATTTTTATGAGCGCTCTGCCTCTTCTCACCGACAAAAGGCATAGAGATAAGAGCAAGAACATCGGCACCCTTAAATGCTTCCGCAAGCCCGTCCGGATAGTTAAAGTCCGTCACATGTGTCTCAACTCCCTGAGCTGCAAATCCCTTAAGTGAATCTTCACTGTAGCCGCAGAATATAAGATTACTCTTATCTTCCAATGTCAGCAGCACTCTCGCTGCCTCAGCGCCAAGATTTCCATCAACACCTGTAAGTAACAGTTTACCCATGAAAATACCTCCTTCTATGAAATTGTTATGATATAGGCGTTTTGAATTTTTGCCTTTATATACCCTTATATTATATCACTTAAACTTTCTAAGTTCCGAATATGCAAACGGAACCGCAATAAGCGTAGAAAGTACATCGGCACATGGCTGCGCAATCTCTACTCCTGTGATTCCAAAGAACCTTGGAAGAAGCAGTATCATTGGAAGGAAACAGATACCGTTTCTCGCAGATGCCGTAATTGAAGCCTTAACTCCCTTTCCTATAGACTGAAGCATCATATTACTCATTACAATAGGGCCTGATAAGAACAGCGTCGCGCACTGGAATCTGAGCGCCTTTACACCAACCTCCACGGCAGCTGCGTCCTTGGAGAAAAGAGCTATCAGATTCGGTGCAAAATAGAAACATACCGCTCCGAGTCCCAAAAGGAAGATTGATGCATATTTAAGGCAGAAAAAGAATCCCTCTTTTACCCTTGACGTAAGTCCTGCGCCGTAGTTAAACGAGCATACGGGCTGATATCCCTGGCCAAATCCTATAAGTGCCGAAACCATAAGCATGAGGATTCTTGTTGCAACAGACATTCCGGCAATTGCCGCATCAGCACCTATGCTTCCCGCAGTTCTGTTAAGAACGAGAGTTGCTATAGCCGCAAGTCCCTGTCTTGCAAGTGAAGGTCCGCCTCCGTTTGCTATCTCAAAGAGGTAATGCCCGTTAAGTCTGACCTTCTTAATATTAAGCTTTATATTTTCACCCTTGGTCGTTCCGATTAGAAGGACAAAAAAGCTTGTAATCTGTCCCATAACCGTTGCGATCGCAGCTCCCGTAACTTCCATGTGAAATACCATGATAAGAAGCGGATCGAGTATCATATTCATCGCAGCACCGCTCATAAGACCGATCATTGCGTAATATGCGCTTCCCTGGAATCTGAGCTGATTGTTTATAACAAACTGCGCCATCATAAACGGAGCGCCAAGCAATATAATCCTCATATACTGCTTTGTAAATGTCAAAGTCTGCGCACTCTTTGCACCAAGCGCACCGGCAATATCGGTCAGAAAAATATTTCCGATAAGAGCAAAAGCAATTCCGAGAATGATCGACAGTGCAAAACCTGTAGATGCCATCTCATCTGCTTCTTCATACTTCTCGGCGCCAAGCATTCTTGACAGATAGTTTCCCGATCCGTGTCCGCAAAAGAATCCTGCTGCCTGAATAATCGCCATAACGGTAAAAACAAGTCCTACAGACGCGGTAGCTGCGGTATTTACTTCCGGATTACTTGAAACTCTCGATACAAAGAACGTATCAGCCGTGTTATAAATTCCCGTAACCAGCATGCTTATTATGGTTGGAAAAGATAATGTCATAATAAGCTTCGGTATAGGTGTTGTGGTAAAGTATTCTCTTCTGTTTTGAGTAGACATTTAAATTAGCTCCGATATAAATTATTTCCTGCAATAAGTGCAGCAAAAAACATTATAGCACACCTTTTGCTTCTTCGAACTTCGCCTTCATGGTCGGATTGCCTCGCGTAAGCTTCTTTACGCTGACATCATCAACCTTGCTGTTTGCAATCCTGAGCTGATTGTCGGAACCGAGCAGTTCTTTTTTCACCTTCTCAAGGTGCTGAATAGTCTTGTCTATCTCATCGATAGCCTTGTCAAAGTGATTGTGCGCTATCTCATAATTCCTTGAAAAATCATTCTTGAACTTCATCAGACTGTCTTCAAAGTTTGAGATATCAATATCCTGATTGCGTACAAGCTGCAGTTCCTGCTTGTATTCAAGCGCGGTGAACGCAGCATTCCTAAGAAGCGTGATTATAGGAATAAAGCACTGCGGCCTCACAACATACATCTTATCAAATTTATAGGAAACATCGACAATTCCTGCATTGTAGAGTTCACTGTCGCTCTCAAGAAGTGAGACAAGCACGGCATATTCACAGTTTTTCTCCTTGCGGTCTTTATCAAGTTCCTTAAAAAAGTCCTCATTCTTGTGCTTTGTCGCGGTCTCATCCATCTCGTTTTTCATCTCGAACATTATTGAGATTATCTCAACACCGTTCTCATCGCACTCTCTGTAGATATAGTCGCCCTTACTTCCGCTTCTTGCATCATTATCTTTTTCAAAATATGCATTTCTGAAAGCAGTCGCACGAAGCTGGTTAAACTGTATCTCGCAGTGCTGCTCGAGCGTCTCGCCGACCATCTTTGTTGACATCTTGGTCTTTAAATCTTTATAGAACTCAACTTCTTTCTCTTTCTGCTCAAGAAGGATCTTGCCCTTTTCTTTTTCCTGATTAAGGGCATTTTCAAGTTCATGTTTCTCATCGTTAAGAGCATTGGCAAGCTCGTTCTTCTCTGTTTCCACTTTTCTTACGGCTTCGAGAACGGCAAGTTTTGTCTTGTCCTCAGCGCCTTTAACTTCCATGGAAAGAAGACTCTTCTCTTCAAGAGCCTTATTAAGCTGCACTCTAAGGTCATCAAGTTCCTTTTGATGATCCTCTTTTTCCTTCTCATACTGAGCTTTGCTCTTTAAGATGATCTCGTTCTCTTTTGCCGCAAGCTCAAGCTCATGCTTCTCTCTATAATGTCTTTCAAGCTCGGAAACACGGCTCGAAAGATCTTTTTCAAATTCTTTATCTCTTATCTGCTTCATAATGGAACCAAGTTCCGTATCGTCAACCGTAAAAGCCTGTCCGCAATGCGGGCACTTAAGTTCTGCCATTTCTGCTCCTCTCCGGAAGATGCACCTGTAGAATGCTCTTCCCCCAAAAACGTATATATCAATAATAAAATGCGAAATTAAAAAGGTCAAAGTTATTAAGGAAATGTGCTATTATAGAGGCATTAGAAAAAAAGTGAGGTTTCTATGCGAAGATTAAGAATTACATTTAATTCCCCGGTAGTTTTGGGATTTATGTTGCTAAGTTTTGGCGTATTGGAGCTGAGCGCCTTTACAAACGGCTTTTCTGACCAGCTCCTGTTTATGACCTACAGGTCACCACTTACCGATCCGCTTACTTACATCAGATTTTTTACACACGTACTTGGACACAGCGGTTGGGAACATTACATCAGTAACGCCTCCTATCTATTATTGCTCGGTCCCTTGCTTGAGGAAAAATACGGATCTAAGCCAATACTTCAGATAATTGTAATAACCGCACTCTTTACAGGAATAGTAAACTACATCCTATTTGAAAATGTAGCTTTGTGCGGCGCCAGCGGAGTTGTATTTGCCTTTATCCTCCTTACGTCATTTACAAATTTCAGACAAGGAGACATTCCGCTGACATTTATACTGGTTACTGTCGTTTTCCTCGGGCAACAGATTCATGACGGATTGTTTCTTCAGGACGATATATCAAACTTGTCACATATCATAGGTGGTGTCATCGGTGCCATCATCGGATATCATCTTAACAGAGACGATTATTATTAAAAAAAGGCTCAATGCTGTAAAAAGGGAAACGCCGTTTTGAAACGTTTCCCTTTTTATTATCCACTTTTTTTCTTTGAATGCTTCACGGAATTGTTATCCTGAAATTCCGAATTGCCTTCTTTTTTACCCCCGCTATGAGCTCCCATAGCGCTGACATCAATTTCAGAACCGTCGATAAGTGCAGCTGAATCTTGCTTCTGCTCTTCATCGGTAGACGGTATCGTTCCGTCAAGCTGTCCATTGATACTTTCAGCTCTTAGCTTCACCGCTTTATACAATGTTTCACATGCCGTCTTATACTCATCATAGCTGTAAAACGCTGTCGGATCTTCTTTAACAAGTGCATCTATTTGGCTTCCTATCCTGTTATAGGTTTCTTCGAATCTTCCTCCGTCAACATATTCTTCTGTTAGTTTTCTCAGATACTCGTGATACTTTTCAAGATATTCCTCATTTTCCAATAATGTATCAAAAAAGTCGGTTCCCGAAAATGGAGTATCTATCGCATCATTTACCATCTCAGTTCCTTTATCGCTGTCTTCTCCGTATCTTCCCATGGATGACATACCGCCAAATGATAGATTATAATCCCACGGGAAAAGATTAAGCTTTCCGTCATGCTCATAAAGATAATAGTTATGCGCCATATTTCCTGACAGACTGTCCATATTTACCACAAAAGTGTGCACAGCCATATATTTAAGGATATTGTCTACATCAAGATATTTCTCTATGTCATTTCCTTCGCTTATATTCTTAAGTGCCTTAACCACTCTTCTGTGATCGTTGTCTGCCGTATCTGTTATCTCGCCGTCCCATATTGTAGAATAACTGTCAAGATCGTCATCAATATAATTCAGATTAGCGCCGCCATTGCCCATCATAGGACCGCCACCTTCCATACCGTCAGGTGGTGTTGGATGATTGTCGGAATTATCACCTTCCATACCGGGAGGTGATGGCATATTGGCAGGATCAAAGCCTTCCATGTCAGGCATTTGTGGAGGTGCTCCGGGGGTATCGCCCTCCATGTCCGGCTTATCCTGCGGATTAAAATCGCCATGATCCGGCTTGCCGTCTACACCAAACGGTGGCTTTCCGCCTCCCGAACCTTGCTGCGATTTTGCTCCCTGTTCAGATTTGGGTTTATTATCGCTTCCGCCGCCCATTCCCATACTTTCGGGCTTATATAGCTCTCCGTTACGGGTTCCGTAGTTTCGGAGCAAGAAGCTTTCTTCAACAGCTTCCAATGCAAGATATACACCCTTGTACTCACCGTTTAGTGATATCAATGCGTAATTGTACAGCGGTGATGCTGCTCCGATAAAGTTGAACATGTCATATACGATCGCCTCTTTCATATTGGTGGCGTCAGCGTAGTTATTATTGAGAATAAGCTTATCAAGTCCAAAGCATGTCTGCCCTTCCATAAAATGACCAAATTCCAGCTTAAAACTGTATCTGTCGGTATCAGGATCCCTTGCTACCGATGAAAGAGATGTATTTCCTTTTGGACGTATAGCAACATTCTTAAATGTCTCGCCGCATATCTCGACATCACAGGAGTAATATTCCTCGGACATTGCATTTTCCAACATCTCATTCCATTCTTCTTCGTCCATCTTGATATTTACGCTTATAACTTCATTTGTATCAAAAAGCTTGCTTGGGTATTCCATTAAAATGTTTGCATTTGCAGTATATTTATCACTTCGTCCCATGACTATTCCGGCAAGCACACATATCATTACAGCCATGGCCATGATGATCACCACAATCTTATTAATATGCTTGTTTGTAACCATATCAAGATCCTCCTATTAAACCTTAGCTCATGTACTCGCCGTTAAATGCAACAAGTGTAGCACTTGAAACACCATCAACATCATTTATATGATTAACAAAACCTGTTGCCGCATTTTTGGTACGTATCTCCACCGTAAACTCGATTCCATCATCAGTAACAGTCTTGGATTTAACGATATACTTTTCAACTTCTTTTTTTATAATGCCGCATGCCATCTCCTCTGCTCTCTCATCGTAACAATCAACAATAAGAATATATGGCACGTTTGAAACTTTCTTATTTGCAAACAAAACAAGGATTATCCCGATTATCGCGGATCCGATCACTGCAAGAGGGATCATTCCCGCTCCGACTACGATACCTGCCGCAAGCGCCCAGAACAAAAATACTATTTCCATAGGCTCTTTTATCGCTGTACGGAAACGCACGATTGAAAGTGCTCCGACCATTCCGAGTGAAAGAACAACATTTGATGTAACCGCCATGATCACAAGGTTGGTCACAAGCGCAAGTCCTACAAGAGTCATTGCAAAGCTCGTGGAATACATAACTCCGCTAAATGTCTTTTTATAGATTAAAAAGATGAACAATCCAATCGCCAGTGCAAAGGCCATTCCCATCAATGTATCTACAACGGAAAACTGTGTTACGCTCTCCAAAAAGTTTGATTTAAAAATATCGTTAAATGACATTATTTCTTCCTCCTTCAAATGAACAGATTATTGTATCTCAATTTTTTATCCGAATCTCCGGCATACGCCGTATTTTGAAAATGCCTGTCTGGTCATGTTATTAACCTGTATCAGGTCTTGTATCACCGACGGCAAGAACGCATCGTATTTTACTTCCAGTATCATATCCTCCGGGTTATCCGTCGCACTTATGTCTTTGACATCCTTTATAAGAAATTCTCGATTATATAGAGATGTTCTTATCTTCGAATCAAATGTAACCCTGACATTTCCTGCCTTGTATATATACGGTTCACGTACATATGTCACCAGAACCCTCGGAACGAGCCTTTGATATCGCATCTTTGCATATAGTTCTTTTACCAGCTCATGTGGGCTGTCTTTCATAAATTCCGGATTTCCTTCAAGTATCTTCCTGCACTCGCTTTCGGTAATCCTTGCATCATATTTAAGGCACAGGTCATTAATCTTCATTTTCTTTTCAAGTGTTATAAAAGAAAAATCATCATTGTAATACCTGATACGAAATTTCTCACGTTTCTGTATGCCGTCTATCTTCTCCCGCAGCGCTTTGTCATCGCTGTTATCAAAATAAATGCTCCTTATCTGATAAAGGCCTGTTGAATCCGTATGCGGATCGGAGATCATTATATTTCTGAGACGTTTTCGCATCGCTATGTACTCAGAATAAGAAATACTGTACTTGAGCTCATGTCTGTAATGCTTTTCCACTATCCTTTTTCTCCCTTCCTTATCGTCTTGAAGCCATAATAAATTCCCAACCTGAAATGAACCTGAAAAACAATCAGAACCACCGGCTTAGCCGGTGGTTTGTTCTGGCCCTATAAGGGCCTGTTGCCGGCGCTGAGTCTAAAGACTCGCCGAATGGTTCGCCAGCCGCAACATCATTTTCCTACAGAGCCCCCTGGGCTCATTTTTATTTGTTTTGCTTTACCGGCTCACCCGTGAACGGGTCAATATACTCTTTTAGTGTCATTTGGTCGTACTCTAAATCCTCTTTTAACTGATTCTTTATGTACTCCTCGATTTTCTTTGCATTCTTACCTACAGTATCTACGTAATAGCCTCTGCACCAGAAATGTCT
>NZ_KK366042.1:33786-181764 GCF_000686965.1 Butyrivibrio sp. AE2005 | reverse complement strand
GGATAGTATGGCTTGATATCCAGGATCGGTGTGCCATCAATCGCATCAAGCCCCTTGACAACGAGTCTGTCTTCCGAAACAGATACAATTTCAACCGAAGTCATGCCAATCCTGTTAGGTCTGTCTTTTCCACGCTGGGAAAAAATACCCACCAGAGGCATATCTTCTCTATTCTGAGGCCTTCTTTGAAGATGTTTTTCTTTTTCATACTTTGCCTTATCAAGATGATATAAAATGATCACATGCGAAAAATCTTCAAGCCCCTTCAAGCCTGAAATATACTCTGCATTCAACACTATAGAAGAAGTATCTTCTCCCCAGGAAACATCTTTTCTGTCCTTAACTTCATTTCTAACATAGCCAATTGGTTCCATTTCAATTTGCATAATTTTCTCCTTAGCAACCTTTTTACATCCCAATCATTCTCATTGATGCAACTCTGCAAGCATGAATTTACTGCAACACAAACCTATATCTCTATCATTTTTCTTATGCCATTAGGGATTACTTCAAATCCAAGTTTCTGATAAAAGCCTTCTTTCCCTTTGGCAGAAACACCACCAATAGTTGTAAATTTCCCTGTAGAAGAATTCTTCACGGCATAGTCTACAAGATGATTAACTATCATGGTTCCTATGCCCATGCCTTGATATGCCGGCAAAACAACTATTTCCTGCCGGCTACTTCAATGACACTCCACGTGTTCTTAATAACGCTCTCGTAGTTATAAAACCTGTTATCTGTAATACCTTTTTAAATATCAATTACTTAAAAGAAGCATCTTAAAAAGACTTTCTACCTAAATCATGTCAGCAACCTGCTCAACAGACAACTCGCCTGTATCTATAACATCTTTCATTGAAGCAAAGTACGGTAATGACGCCAAACTAACCTCAAGCCACTTATCCGTTCTCCATTCGCAATTGTGATCATTCTTCCAGCGCTTGATCAGCGTATCTTTGTCACAGATCAATGTAATGCTCTTTACTTCTGCCTTTAGGGCAGTAAGTCCATCAACAATGCTTTGAAATACTTCTCTGTCATCCATCAGCCATACTAGAACGACCATTTTGCACTCACTACATTTCTGATAATTCCCAATCATATGAAGAATGTTATCAACTGCCATTGCTCTTGTTTCACGATTCCCGACAAAAGGATGTATATCCATACACCAATCGCCATCAATGAAAGCTGTTCCGGGATTTTTTTCAGCAATGCGCTTTCCTGTAACCGTCTTCCCAACACCCATTGGGCCGTTGATGATGTATACTTTCATATTCTATAACTCCTATCATGTCCGCTCCACTAAGCGCTTACTTCCCTGCTTTCACAAATAAAAAATCCGGCCTGTGAAAAAAGATCTCTGGACTCCTTCAACAAACCACGTCGATTCATTTCTTTTTTCCACGCAATAATTTGCTAAATTCGCATAGATCTTGTTCCCGTTCTCATCGCGGGTCCACCTGTCACCGGTGCCTGAATGCTTTTTAAATATGAGTCACTTCCCCATTTGAATGCATCCGAATCTCTTTATCGAACTCTTCCAAGCTCATCAAATCTTTTCGAAAGTGCGTGCTCTGTCGGAATCATCGCGCCAACAAGCGGAAGTATTTGTGCAATAATAATTCCTGTACCAACAGTTCCGATCTGATCGTAATCTTTTCCCAACACGAATAACATGGGAATTATCGATAGAGGAATTGAAACCAGCCCGCAAATATACCATATCTTTCCAAAATAGTTGTGAGCAAAATTCCAAGTATCTTTATTCTGCATGGAACGTTTCGTTCGATAACCAAACACGCCGTTTATATTCTTTGGCGCTTTTCTCATAAACATTTTTCCAAAAAAGATCATAATACCGGGGCAAAGCAAATCAGTTATTGCCATAAAAAACCAGAATCCCATTTTTCTCCTCCGCATATTTGTTTTTTTCACAATAGTAGTGATTTTACTATACCGACATAGCAAGTTCTATTTCGTCTTCGTCCTCATTTCCCGTTGCCACAAATCCTTTATCTTCATACATTTTTCTCGCAACAGGATTGTTTTTATTACAGGTTAAAACAACTCTTTCCGAATCGCCGAACGGCTTTGTCTTAATAAATTCAAGCACGCGGGCAAGCGCCTCTTTTCCGTAACCATGCCCCTGACAATCTTTATCGATCATCATGTGCCAGATATCATACTCCGGAATATCATAATCATAAATCACCATGACATATCCGACCATCTTCCCTTCCGCATAGATTCCAAACGGCCGGCATTGGTTCCTGTACACATATGCCTGAGCAAGGCTCCGTATCGGATGCGACACAAACTCCTCCTGCCCCGGTGCAAGCTTAAGATTAAATGCATCAATAAAATTTTCTTCTGTTATTTCTTTTAGTTCTACCATAAAATCACTCCCCTATGGGTATCTCAGTTATCTCCCCGCACACCTTGTAAAATTCTAATCCTCATGCTCAACCTTCCGTCCCAAGGAGTCCAAAAACTCTGCAATCTCCTTATTTACTTGCTCCGCGTTGTCTCCGTTTGAAAAATGCGACGCATTCTCAATGATATGAAGCGGATAACCTGTATTCTCAGCCCAGGCTTTGCAATACTGCATAACTTTCCCTGTTCTGTCCTTATCTCCAAGCAAAATAAGTACAGGACACTTAAGCTCAATATCTCTGTTTTCCTGCGCAAACTTCCCATACGCAACGTCCATCTGCGCGATAATCTGCGCTTTTGTCATAGGCGCAAGAATTTCCAACATTTTATTATATGAATAATCCGTCAGCGATATCGATCTCGCCATGCTCTTTCGAAGCGCTTTATCAGTGAACAGCCCGGCCATCGGCTTAACCTTCGAAAGGCACCACATATCAAACTTAGAATAATATCTTTTTCCAAAAGGTGTAGTATCAAGTGCTACGAAACATTGCACTTTTTCAGGATACATATGAGCAAACATCTGCGACGGATATCCACCAAGCGACATGCCTACCAGAGCCGCGGATTCCACGGCCTCCTGCTCCAATATGTCATTAAGATCCTTTGCTGTATTTGTAAAAGAGAAATCTCTGTAATCTACGGACAGCCCATGAAGCGG
The DNA here is from genome assembly GCF_000686965.1 of Butyrivibrio sp. AE2005. Classification (NCBI taxonomy): domain Bacteria; kingdom Bacillati; phylum Bacillota; class Clostridia; order Lachnospirales; family Lachnospiraceae; genus Butyrivibrio; species Butyrivibrio sp. AE2005. The sequence goes on along the minus strand of NZ_KK366042.1, from coordinate 178,664 downwards.
CACATCCCACGTAATCACAGTATATTCCTTATCAAAAAACTCAACCTGCTTCTCAAACATTGTGTGATCCGCAGTAACTCCGTGAGTAAAAACTATAGCTCCCTTAGATGTCTCTTTGGGCCGCGAAATCCAGTAATGTACTACTCCGCCGGCTCCGTTAATTGTCTTATGCTCCATCAGTTCTCCTCAATCGTCCCAATATGGCATTTCAGCCCCTCATCTCACTCCACTCTCCAAAACAGAAAATGTCTTCTTTTCGCAATCAATCTCCGCCCGCGCCCCGTAAGGTAAAATGAACATCGGTGAAGAATGACCAAAGTTAAGTCCATACATTATAGGAATTTGGCAAAAATACTTTCCGGAAACGATCTGCCGTATGACTCGGATTTCCATTTTATGCCTTCATCTCCGGCCCAACCGTTGCAAGGGCTGATCGTTGCTATCGTATCCCCCGGCTTCAATCGGCGCGGCTTTACCAGTTGTCTCATAGTCTCTCCCAAATATAGATTCTCTAAAATGGACCACTAACCCCGTCCCCAAGAGTCCACTTCATTCTCAAGCCACTTCGCCACTCCGTCCTCATTGTTGGAAAGAATGACGCCCGTAGCAACTTTCTTCAAATCCTCATGCGCATTGCTGACCGCATAGCCTTCGTCGGCGGCTTGAAAAAGGCTTATGTCATTTTTGCCGTCGCCAAAAGCCACAACTTTATCGCAGCCGATCATCTCACGCAGCTGCCTGACGGCATTTGCCTTTGACGCAGCCTTGGGCAAAATCTCAAGCCACTGATCGCCCGTATAAATATCTTTTTGAAAAACGCAGTGATAATCCCGCTTGTACGCCTCATACATCGGCGCAAGCTTCTCCGTCTCATCGATGCATGAAATGTAAAAGATATTTCCTTTTTTCAAGTCTCTATAATCATCGATCGGATTAGTCCTAATGTCACCTTTGCGGGAATTTATGAATGTGTTCATGCCCTTCGTACATAACCTGGGGACAAAAGAAAACTTCTCTTTTCCATCAACAATCCCATACACGATCGGATATATATCATGTGAAAAAAGATTCTCCAAAACATCATTCACACTCTCATCAAAGTAATTTGCCCGAAGCACTTCCTCTGTGACGTTATCAATGATAAAAGCACCGTTATAAACAATCAGCGGTATCTTTGCGTTAAGCCCTTTAGTGACTTTTTTGGCCGTTATCAGGGAACGTGCCGTTGCATAGGAAAAGAGCATTCCCTTGCTCACAAGCGTATTTATCGTATTGTTCGTATATTCTGACATCTGCTCATTGCTCTGCAGCAAAGTTCCGTCAAGATCTGAAACGTATAATGTTCTCAATAATTATCCTCCAATCTCACGCCTTATCTGCTCCCAGTCAAAACATCTTGTGTAGTTCTCGCCCAGTAGCTCACACTCGTGATTCCACGGCCTGTCGATGACAAGAACCTTAAGCTCAGGCATATGGTCAAAAAACCTGAATGCCATCGGCGAGTCCTCAATCGCATAGTCAAAGCTCATCTTATAGTAATCCTCAAGCTCCAGATTGAAATTGCTGTTCTTGATAAAAGAGTCCCTGCCGTATTTGTTCAGGCAATAAAGCGTCGCACGCTCCAGACCATGCTCATCAAGCCATCTCCTTGACGCCTCATAGGAACTCGACGGACGCCCCGTTATAACAAAGACCTCATGCCCCTTGTCGATAAGTTCATTAAGCACTTTAGAAGCCCCCGGAGTTTCATCATAGGAAAGAAGCTCCTCCGTGCGATGCCCCTCAAGCATCAGCTTTTCGTACTCATCATCGGTAAGTTCAAAAGACTGTTGCAGGTTAAAAAAACGTACCTTCTCATACGGAACATCTTTTCCGAAAAACCTTTTTGCGATCACTGTAAACGCCTTTGCCGTCTCGCACAGACAGTCATCAAAATCTACATAAAATTTCATTTTGCAAACCCCATTATCAATTATGCTTTATCACAACATCTATGAAAACAATGATCTAATCGGCGTTTTCCAATCTTTAAACGCATTCAATATATTCACTGTTTCAAATTATCACATGAAAAATATCGCAGTTCGCTTTAATAATTTCGTATCTGCTCACATATCTTCTCTGTCGCTTCATCAATGAAGCTGCTCAACATACTAACCGCAAACATTTCATTCGAAGACACATCGACAATTTCTTCAATATTGAACTGCTTCTCAATAAGATGCCTCTTCATCGCAACCTGATTATCAGCCGTAACGAAGTCTTCAAAGTCTGTTTCCTTCGACTCCCGAAGCAGCTTCAAAATCTCTTTTGACCCGTAAAAATTCTTAAAGAGCCATTTATCCAAACACTGCGCCTCAGGATAATACTTTTCCTTAAACTCATCTAATGTCATCGGCGGAATCATCTTTCTTTTAAGCGCACTCCAGACCATAAGGTCGTACCAATAGTCAGTCAGATTGTGCACGCACATTCCGGTCAAAAAAGCTCTCGTCTGCGCGTTCTTCTCACTTACAACGTACTTTTTCCAAAAGGCTTCTATGTTCAGGAGCCAGTTATCATAATCCTGCGTATCGCCCCATGGTCCGCAGTTTTCAAAACTGTGGGAATGAATTTTTTTCTCAAGATATGCATCCGAAAACCAGACAGAATCAGGCGCAACGGATCCAAGAATATATTCCGCCCTGTTATCCTCTATTTCCAAAATCTCTGCAACCTTGAAGGCAACCGCTAAGTGAGTCATTTGTAAAGCCATTGAATTTTACCTTTTTATTTACTAAACATTTTGATTACAACTTATACTGCATGAAATTGCGCTCGTTCCTACGGTCTTTTTCCGTTAATCCTCTGTAGGTAATACTGTTCATGTACACCTCCTTGGCATGTCAGTTAAGCACTTCATTCTCAAAGTCTATTCGTACAAGTGCCTTTCCGTTCGGAAGGCGTTCCTTCATCTTCGCTTTCTCAGAATATCCAACCGCATTCATTGTAGCAACAAGCTCATTCTCCTCCATCTGATGATGAACCTCTTCAAGCTTGTCAAAAGAATGAATGTAAGGCGAATCGGAAACCCAGTTGCAGACATCATCATTGATCTGGATAACGCAAGATACAAAGCAAGGATTCACCGAGGAAACCACCTTTGCAAAAGCATCATAGCCGATGTACTCAATCAGCAGATTTGCTATCAAGAGCTCTGCCTGCGGCAACTTCTCAGGTTCAGAAATAAGATCAGCCTTAAGTAGCTTAAGCACTCCCGAATCCGTCATTCCTGCAAATCTTGCCGCCACAGCATCAAGATATTTCTCATTTATATCAACGCCGTAAACAGTGCTGTACTTGCCACCATACACATGCTCCAGACCGTTTCCGCCCGCAACGCCAAGAACCATCGCTGTAGTCACGGGATACTCGTCAAACTGCGCCTTCATCATCGAATTAAGCGTCTGAAGCTGCTTTACGGAATCAAGCTTCATATGATTCTCGTAGTCGTCCAGCCCAATCTCTTCCCATGGATTTTTCATCTTCACTCCTTTTGGACCATGGGGACGGGGTTTGTGGACCATTTTCTTTTAGCTTTTCCAAAATGGTCCACTACCCCCGTTCCCTGTGGATCATTCTTCTTTGACCTTCTTTCCCGTCATGTGCTCAGGTGTAAATTCAAAGCACTGCACTCGCGGGAAAAAGAACTTGAGCTCTTTTGCAAGAAACTCCTCGTCGTCCGTGAATTTTTTTACCATGGCAATGCAGATTTTCTTCGCCTTCTCTTCATCTTCCACAAAAGATATTCTTCCGAATGTGATCACGCTCTTAAAATTCAGCGCCCACTCGCCCTCTTCGCGGTATCCCTCATCATAAACGGTATAGCAGGCTTTATCGCAAGACTTAATCGCATCGTTCTTGTGTCCGTCTTTTGCCCCGTGAAAATAAATCTTACCGTCCTCTTCGCAATACCAGTGCACAAGCGGCACTCCGTAAGGATATCCGTCGTCGCCTATAAGCGAAAGCACACCTCTCTTGGTATTCTTGAGAACTTCTATGCACTCTTCATCAGTTATCTGCTGATTAAATCTTCTCATTTTTCTAAACATATGCGTCCCTCCTCTTTTTATGCAATCACATGAAGTGCGTAATAGATCAAACTCATAACAATTCCCATTGCAAAAGAAATACTGTGTATCTTGATATTTGAAAAATCAAAGCACCTCATCTGACCATTGATGATATTACCTATGACTACTGCACCAATCGTCCAATCCGCATAAATCGTGCCAAGCTTAAACGGCTCATAGCTCTTGCAGATAATCTGCATCATCAGCATCAAACCAATAATCGCAAAAATAATAACCGAGCCACCAACAGACTTTTCAGCATTTTTCGAAGAAAAAGAAAAAATCACATTTGTAGCAGTTCCTGCAATAATCCCCAGCAAAGCTATGGCAACACCGTTCAACTTTCCATCAAGATAGATAGTGATAAAATACAAAATCGCGCTGTTTGCCACCACATGAAACAAGCTTGCATGCAGGAAAGAAGCTGTAAAATAGCGATAGTACTGACCTCTTATATTGTTAATGCCCTTTCCGCACAAGTACTTATCAATATCCGTAAACCTTCCTATTAAGTATAAAAGAATCCACAAACCGATAATAATTTTGACTGACAAAATGTTGTTTTTCACTTTCGTATCATCCTCGCTATTTGTATATTTACTGATATTTTTCGCAAGTAAAATCAAACTGTAATTTCAATCTGATTTCCTTCAATCCCCACGATGCAACTCTCATAGTAGCCATCACCAGTAGTGCGAGGGCCACTGACAACATCGTAGCCGGCAGCTTTAAGCATTTCAGTCAGCTCATCGACCTTTTCTTTACTACCCACAGAAAAGGCAATGTGAATGAAGCCCGTACGATTAAGCGGTTTTTCCATATCGTACATATCAGGCTTATTCATCAGCTCAATCCTCGCCCCATCATCAAAAGAAATAAAATATGATCTAAAATCTGTTTTCTCATTATGATAACCGTCGTTGGATGTTCCGCCAAGATATTTCACAAAGAAATCTCTTGCCACCTCCAGCTCATTAACGTACATCGCTACATGCTCTATCTTCATCCGCTGCCTCCTTAACTATGGTCAGCCCATCACATAATCCAAATAGACTCTCTTGTCCTCACCTACGTCACTTATGTTCAATTACAAACTTTATGTCCGTAAAATCTTTCTCACATTCACTTATTCCTACGTGTAAAAATCGATTTTCAAGATTCTATGTCCGTAAAGCCATTCCCTCATTCGCTTACTTCTACGTGTAAAAATCGATTTTCAAGATTCTATGTCCGTAAAACCATTCCTTCATTCGCTTACTTCTACGTGTAAAAATCGATTTTAAGGATTCTATGTCCGTAAAACCATTCTCTCACCTCATACTTCTACGTGTAGAAGTCGATATCATCCCTTCACTCAATCGCTCCGCCATGAAATACGCATTCGTAAACACTCTTACCTTTATAGCTTATGATTTCTTTTCCGCTGAACCACTCAAAATCGCCGTCTACGCTGCACTTGTAATTATAGTCACCGTTGCTGTAATCAGCAGGGCCTCTGAAAGGCTTATCCTCGGGAACGTGCAAAAGAGCTTCCTTCAGAAAATCTCCACTAAAACCATCTCCGATAACTCTTCCTACATAGTTCATGCTCCAGAACGGCTCGCCATCACTCCAAAGCGCCTCCTCGCCTGCAAACTTATTGCCGCCAAGGTACGTATCGTAGTACATATAATTTCCATCTTTATAGATCAGATCATGCGATTTTTCCCTGGACGGTGTAGTCTCCGCACCTTTTCCCGCATAAGTTGCCTGCTTCGCTTTTATCAAAAAATCAATTATTTTCTTGTCCATTTTTCTTATGTCTCCTAATATAAGCTGATGTCAGCTCCGCCTTTCATCAGCTATTCCGGCCCCTTATGTTTTACGCCTTCTTCATCTTGATGATCATATACACCGGATTTTCAACAAAGCTCTCGTATCTGTAAGCCTGCGTTTCCTTCCATTCTTCGGGCGCCATCGGCTCACACACCTTCTCAATCTTTAGTCCCGAACCAACTATGGCATTTACATAGTCCGAAAAAGTATGATGATAACTTTTGCTGAGATGATTCTCGTAGTCATCGTTGTACTCAAGCCACGGCTGGATGTAAGCTCTCATCGCTTTGTCCATGTATCTGACATTCCACTCTTCGTCCTCAGGAAAAGAACCATCTTCATGCTCAACAGGATACATCGCCGAATATACAGGATTGATCGCGGAAAAGATACATTCCCCGCCTTCTTTAAGGCTTTTTGCCACATTCTCAAACAGCTGCTTCAAATTCTCAATGTAATGACTTGTTGTCGATGAAAAAATAAAGTCGACAGGCTCATCTATCACCTCTTTGCAAGTAGCTGCATCATGCTGCACAAATTCAGCCTTTGAACCGCTTGCGCCGGCTTTTTCTCCCGCAATCTTAAGCATTTCTTCCGAAAGGTCGATTCCTACAATCTTCGCCGGCTCACTCTTTTCCAAAAGAAAAGTAAATATCCCCGTACCACAGCCTAAATCCACTACTGTCTTTCCCTTCAAATCAGGAAGCATTTCCTTAATGCACGGCCACTCAATGCAGTAGCTATAAGAATCCTCTGCATTATTAAACTCCTCATATGCCTTTGCCATGCTGTTCCAATCTATTTTTATCTCGTTCATTTCTAATTTCTCCGTTTCAATTATGTATTTATTTAGTTTCTGTATTAAACTCCTCAATAAACCCTTCGATGTACTCATGACGATGAAGAGCCATTTTCTTTGCTTCTTCGGTATTCATCTCATCCTTTAACAGCAAGAGCTTGTCATAAAAGTGCTGAATTGAATCATCCAAAGATCTTCCGACTTTTCCGCCGTACGCAAATGTTCTTGCAATTCCCACTGCTCCAATCGCATCAAGCCTATCCGCATCTTGCACTATCTGCCCTTCAATGCTCTCCGGCCTTTGGCCCCTGTTCATGCTAAAAGAAACTCCGTTGATAATCGCACAGATCTGCTCAATCTCTTTTTCTTCAAGATCATTACTTGTCAAAAAAGCTCTCGCATTAGCATTGTCCTTCGTATCAAACAACTTATGATCATCAACATCATGTAATAAAGCCGCAAGCGCCACGACCTCGCTATCACACCCGGGATAACGCTCCGCCAGTCTCATAGCATTTGCATAAACCCGCATCGAATGCGCCGCGTCATGTCCATCCGCGTTATTACTGAAAATTTCCTCTATGTAACTTTTTGCATTTTCAATTATTGAAGCATTCATCTTAGTTTCTCTGCTATTTCCTTTAGTTTGCCATAAATAGGCAGTCGCTATCAGGCTATAAAAAGCCACTTTACCTGCACCGGTTCTGCCTAGAACATCATTTAAGATATTTTAGGCAGAGAATTTTGAGCTATTTTTCCACGTGAGCCTTCACTCGGACTGCTCATATCTCATCCTTTAATAATATAGGCAGGCACTCCATTCTGCTTATTTTATCATTTCGCTACATATAAGCAGTGATTTTCCTGCATTTTTAAACTATTTCACCTCAAAATGCACTGCCTATTTTCTTACTTCATGAGAAATGAGCAGGCCATCTCACCCATTTCACAATTTTATTCTTGTTTTTTGCACTGCCTCTATCTTCGCTCTTCGAAATATAGGCAGATAAATTGATATACCATTTTTCAACTTTTTCGATTATGAGCAGATAATTGTAGTAAAAAGTGCAAAAATCTCACCGCCAGCTTCATCGATACGACAATATATCTGTGATTTTCACCATTTCTTAACCGATGCAATAACATCTCTGCACTTTTCCTCAATCCTTCACCGGCGCAGTCACTTCCACATGATTTCCTTCGGAATCAACGAACTCCGCAACCCAATTATTCTTTATCCTAGTCAAAGGAAAACAAATTTCTTTCCCAACAAGCTTAGCTTTAAGCTCATCCACACTTTCAAAACTTACACTTGGCAAGCAATTGCTACCGAATTCATGCTCTTCGTGCATCTTCTGATATGCAAACAAGCCATACCTGAATCCGCCGATGTCGAAAACGCTGTATATCTCGTCGCGTTCAGTGACAGGGCAGGCAAAAAAAACTTCGTAGAACTTTACGGCCCGCTCCATGTCTTTTACGCAAATATATAATGAAGTAATCTTGCAATTCATGTCATTCTCCGTGAAAAAAATCATATATAGGCACTTGTCTCTTCCAAAATATCTTTTTCAATTATGTCTCAAGCCCTGCTCGCCCATTCCAATATGGCTGCCTTATCGAACCCATTCAAGTTCTCAGGAATCTCCGATTTTTTGAAGAATCTGTGCTCAATAACCTCTTTGGGGTCTCCAGCTATTTCGCCATTGTATTCTTTGGTCAAAAAAATAATTCCCGGGCCAAAAGTCACATCTCCGTTCGGGTACTCAATAATGCAATCTCGTCCTGAGCAAAGCTTAAAGATTTCGAGTTTTCCGAGCGAAAGCCCCGACTCCTCCTTAACTTCTCTTTTTGCAGCTTCTTCAAAAGTCTCGCCCATCTCCATCGCACCGCCGATCAGTGCCCAGCAGCCGTTGTCACGTCTTTTCTGTAAAAGAATCTCTCCTGCAGCATTTTCAATTATCACTCCGCACGAGCATGACATAATCGGTGCATGTCCGACGTACTTGCGCATCTCCATGATATAGCCGCGCTCTTTGTACAGCTTGATATAGTCAGCGATTGAAAGTTTTCTTTCTGTTTTGGAAAAATTAGCTGTATTTTTTTCATCAATGTATTTCTCAGCTTTATCAATGAATTTGATGATTTTCTTGATATAACGTATCCCTTTGATTACACCCATAACAATCACTGCTAAAAGGAGTATCCTGAGTATCAAATTGACTATTGTCATAAATGTAAAAAACCACTCTGTTGTAACCAACTCTGTTGTGGCCATACCTTTCCTCCCTCCGAACGACAAAACTCATTCCTTACAGCCCACACCATCTTCAGTTCTTACTTATACTTATAATCCCCGAGCAATACGACTTTTGCTCGAACTCAAGCTCAGGAAACGCCTTGCGAAGTTCATCTATCACAAAATAGATTTCATCCTCATCCCAGGCACTGCCGGCCTCTTCTTTGCACTTCTCAAGTTTACTTCTCGTCTCAAACACCACATCTCCGATTAGGAGCTTTCCGCCCTCATCAAGAAGATCCAGTAATTCTTTGAAGAAAAAGACCTTCTTCTCATCCGTCAAATGGTGCAACGAATATGTTCCCAAGATAAAATCATACTTGCGCGCACTAAGCTCCGTAACAAGCCCCTTTGAAAAATCGCCTTGATACAAATTCGCATCGGGCATTTTTTCTTTTGCAAGCTCGATCATCCTCTGAGAAAAGTCCTGTCCGTACACATCACACCCATTCTCATAAAGCTTGGTCGTAAGCGTTCCCGTCCCAAATCCAATGTCCAGAACAGCAGCCTTTTCTTTGTGCATAATCTCATCAAAAATGCCACCAAGAACGCTCTTATATCCCGCAAACGGATAGGTATTTGCCTCCTCTGAAATACCTACCGCCTTGTCATAGCCGTCAGCCCATAAGTTAAATCCCTTGTTGTCTAGCATTTGTTTCCTCCTGTCATTCTCTATAATGTCTTTTTAATTAAGTTTCAGTCCAACTCCGCACAGTCTCTGATCGCCTGCACCACCTCTCGCGGCAGGCACGTAGTCTCCTCTTCCACGTTTTCTTTTACATGCAACCATTCATCATCGGGGAGACTAAAGTCGAACGCGGTCAAAAAATCTTCTTTCGGAAGTTTACCTGTAATCACTTTGGTAAGAACTGTAGCAACCAGATAATCACCGACGGCAGATGCATGAGCACCGTCACGGTAATAAAGGTCTGCCTCGGGTATATCAGAAAGCATATTCAGCACACGCTCCCATACTTCTCCGATTGGCGCCAATGTCACTCCCTGCTGCTCTGCAATTGCCCTATATCTTTTATTCATCTTTGCCTGATTTTCAGGCTTCGCCTTCTCCGCCCAGGTTTCAAAAATAATCGGCTCGGTACCTACTTTTTTACACAACTTGATTATCCTGTCCGCGCACTCTACCGTATCCTTCTCGGGAGGCATAGGATGCGCCTGCTCCTGAATAACACAGTAGTCATACCCGCCATGCAGGATATTGAATCGCACCGCAAAATACTCCTCTTCCAAGTGCCACTTAAGCGGTCTTGCGGAATAAGTCAACGCGAATACCTCGCACGCTTCTCCCGTCGCATCCTCAATCATGCGCCTTGCAAGCTCCGGCATATCATTCATATATGTGTGGCTGTTTCCGATAAATAAAATCTTCTTCATTGTTCTTTGCTCCATTATTTCAAGCATAATCTTTTACGTAACTTCTTTTCCGATTAAAAAATATACTTTAAAAAACACATTAAATACTGATACTGCACTCTCAACAAATTCTCTACTGTAAATCCTCTTTCGAAGCCTCGATAGACGGGTAATGTTCAAGTTCAGTCAGATTAGCATCAAACGGCGTTGTGTATTCCATATAGAACTTATCCGGATTAGACTTTTGCAATTCATCGAGTTTCTCCTTTATCTTAAGCTCATCAGAAGAAACATAGACAACCGAGACAACACCGACCTTCTCTGCATCTGCGTCATCTTTTTCCACAACTTCGCCGCAGAGAATCATATTAACTTTCTCATTCTTTGAACCGACATCTGCCAGAATCCCATACTTATCGGGCCTTCTGTACTTATCGCCCATGATGTCATTTCTTCTGTGCGCACGCAGACTATCAAGGTCAAGCTCAGCGACATACACGCCTGATTCGCCCGAAGCCTCGAATACGCACATATCCCTGACTCCGTCTTCATTCCACGGAACTCCGTCAAAGAGCGTCGAGTGTCCGTTACAGTCAGGATGCCCCTCAGGATAGTTGCAGGTCGCCACAGCAACCATGTTCTCGTAAGCTCTTGTCCTAATCGCCGACAATCTGTTGATTTCCATCGGACAGGCGTTCGGCGCCAAAATAAGCTCTGCGCCCTTAATCATCAGAATCCTGGCACTCTCGGGAAACTCCCTGTCAAAGCAGATCATCGAGCCGATCTTCACGGTTCCTCTCCCAAAATCAAGCTCGGCCGTGTAATAGTCATCTCCGCCCGAAAGCACTTTTTCAAGATCAAACGCACAGGTGTGAACCTTGGAATAATGCAGGATTTCTTTTCCATCTTTATCAAAAATAATCACGGAATTAAGAGGCTTTGGATCATTTGCCTCAAGAAAAGTAATTCCTATTGCCATCTGCAGTTCTGCCGCAAGCGCACGGAATTCTTCTAAAAAAAAGCTATTCTTCGAGATTGCAAGCTTCTTGAGCTCCGCCTTGTCCTGAGGCAAGCGATACCCATCACTCCACATCTCGGGGAAAAGAGCTATATCCGCGCCTTTTTCTTTTGCCTCGGCGCACGCCTTTTTCCCAAGCGCAAGGTTTTCTTCGATGTCTGTCCCTGGATGTATTTGCAAAAAACCTATTCTGATATTCATTTCCCCCTCCATCATTTCTAACCAAAGAAACGCTTTTAATCTGTTAAAACCATATATTAATTCAAAAACATTATCGGACACTTCTTTCCATGCAAAAGAAAATAATCGCCTGCTGCACTCTGAGCAGGTTCTTTTTGAATTCATACCCCACAAAATACTCAGAATCAATCACATCATACGAAACCTCTTCGCCTCTGTAAAACGGCGGGCAAGGATTCAGCACTGCTCCGGCATTTGCAAGATTCATTATTTCTTTCGTAACCTGATATTTATTATCGCCGTTAAGCATCTCCGAAGGAAAAGAATCCGTACACACAATATCTTTTCCCACGATTGCATCTCTCAAATTCTCAATGCAGTCTGTCTCCGGAATCCGGAACTCATCGGGGCAACTCTGCGTCAAAGAAAATCCAAAAGCTTTCGACGCTTCTTTCCACGCGCGTCCTGATGCTGTTTGCAGGAAAAAACATGACAACCGTCTTTCCGGTCAAAAAGCCCTCGTAACGATTGATGTTATCGGCTATGTTAAAGATTTCCCGCAATTCTTCTTTTTTATAATCAGTAAGTCTTAAAAAAGATCTCATTTATTCTCCTGCTGCCGATGCTATCGGTTATGCTTAAATCGCCGCCTCTTACGGATTTCTCAGCATCACTCTGCCATCCACAACTTCAAATCCATACTGCGAATAAAGCTTCTGCGCATCCTTTGTGACCAATATCCCTCGAAGCCCCTGAAGTTCCGGCGATGAAACTATGTGTGACACAAGCACCTTTCCAAGCCCTTTGTTCCTATATTTTTCATCGATTATAACATCGCTCAGATAATAGTTTGTCGCATAATCGGTGATAATCCTCGCAAATCCTACGAGATTCTCTGCCTCCTCAAGGTACAAGCCATAGCACTTGGAATTCTGCACAGACTTCTCAATCTTTTCCACAGGGCGCTTATCTGCCCAATACGTCGTCCGAAGAAGTCGCACGATATCATCAAGTTTCATTTCGTTTATATCTTCAACTATTCTGTACTCCATGCGCTGCCCTCCTTGCGAAGATTACTTGAAACCTTTTCTCTCCTGCGCTTTATCTATAAGATCATGCGCTTCTTCAAATGCGCCGAAAAGATAATCTGCATGCCATTCTTTTCCCACTTTTTCCTGCTTCTTTATCTCTGCCCAGGCGGCGTGAAGTTCTTCCTCAGTCTCAAACTTTACATCGGTGAAAACATGCGGATGCCTGCGTTCCATCTTATCTGCAACCGTTTTTGCCACATCTTCGAATGTAAAAAACCCCTCTTCCTCAGCAATCACCGAATGAAACATTACCTGAAGCAAAAGATCTCCAAGCTCTTCCTTGAGGTTCTCCGCATCACCGGTCTCATCAAGTATATTGATTCCACCGATAACCTCTGCAGCCTCTTCTATACAACCTGCTTTAAGACTTGTATGCGTCTGTACCTTGTCCCACGGGCAACCGTTCTCGCTTCGAAGTGTTTCTACTATTTTCTTTAGTCTTTCTATTTGTGATGTATTCTTCATATCCTTAGGATGTTCTCGCTTTCTCTGTTGCCGCCATTATCATGTCTGCTATGATTCCATAATGCTACTATACTGTCATTGCCAGTGCTGTCATGCAATCCTAGTGCTGCTGTCATCAAATAACTCGACTTTTTACGCAGAATAAATTGTTATTTTGTGAGACGAAGGAATGAGTCGTACCGGGCGGTACGACGATTGACGACAACGAAACAAATAACAATTTAGGCAAGTAATAAAGTCGACTTATTTGGTGACAGTAGCACTAGCCGATACTACAATGGCATCATATTCAATGATATTATGCCACTATCATAGCGTGCTATATACATACTCACCATTATAACAGCAATGTGCTGTAGCGCACCTTCATTTTCACAAATTTTCCTCATCACAGATAAGATTTTCATTGTCACCGTACACTTCCATCGCGAACCACCCGTACGGTGCGTTTTTCGTCTTTCGCACCGTACATTTCTTCCACAGCTTTTCTGTGCGGTGCCTATTTGCTTTCCCGCACCGCACACATTCTCCGCAGCTTTTCTGTGCGGTGCCTGTTTGCTTTTCCGCACCGCACACATTCTCCACATCTTTTCTGTGCGGTGCCTGTTCGCATTTTCGCACCACACATATCATCCACAGCTTTTATGTACGGTGCATTTCTCAACTTCCGCACCGTACACTTCCTTCATATATCATCCATACGGTACCTCTTTTCTTTTCCGCACCGTACACTTCCGGAGAAATCTCCTCATATTCAATTGAAAAAGCATTTCGCTCGCGAAATGCTAGCGCGCGAGCGGTATTGCAAAGCAATTATCTACCATTCCGCGAGCTGCGCATCCCTGCGGAGCTTTTTTATATCATAGGAAAACACTTTCCTATGATATAAAAAAAGCTCCTCGCAAAAGATTTCTCTTTCCGAGGAGCCATACACATCCATATTTCATTAACAAAACAAATGGCATAAGCACTCAACATAGCCGCATAACAGCAAGAACTCTCCTGCTGCCAAATGCAGCCGCACCACAGAAGAACCTTCCCCTTCTACCAGATGCGCTACATCACGGCAGGAACTTCCCTGCTGCCAGATACAGCGCATACCAGTCATGATGAGAAAGCTCAACTTTTATGGCATCGCACGCATCATTGATGTGATTGACATTCATTGTCCCGATGATTGCCTGCATCTTGGCGGGATGGCGAAGAATCCATGCAATCGCAATTGCTGTTTTGGATACATGCTCGCGATCCGCAAGTTCTGCAAGTACCTTATTAAGCTCGGGATAATCGGGATTGTCGATAAATGTTCCGCCAAACATACCGATCTGAAGCGGCGACCATGCCTGAATCGTAATGTCATTAAGCCTGCAATAATCAAGCGCACTTCCGTCTCTGTTTATAGACATATCCGTTGTCTTGTTATTCATGTAAAGCGACTGGTCGATCAGTTGCGACTGCTCAAGTGAAAGCTGCACCTGATTGATGACAAGCGGCTGCTTTACATATTTTTTCAAAAGTTCAATCTGCATAGGCATCAGATTACTTACACCGAAACGGCACACTTTACCTGCTTCCTCAAGTTCATCAAAAGCCTCCGCAACTTCTTCAGGGTCAAACAAAAGGTCCGGCCTGTGCAAAAGAAGTGTATCGATATATTCGCATTTAAGTCTGCCAAGAATGCCGTCAACGCTCGCTATAATATTCTCTTTTGTCCAGTCAAACACAGATCTCTCGGGGCAGATGCCGCACTTACTCTGAATGAATATCTTTTCCCTCTTAATTCCTGTGAGCGGAAAAGCCTCTGCAAAGCGCGTTTCAGCCTCTCCCATTCCATAGCATGTCGCATGATCAAAATAATTGATTCCGCGCTCGTGGGCAGTTTTTATAACCTTTGCGGCTTCCTCTTTCGAAAGAGAAGGCATTCTCATGCAACCCTGAATAATAGCAGATGCGTTCTGTGGTCCGTTCATTATGTCAATGTATTTCATCGGTGATCCTTTCTGTCTCTGTGCAGATTTCCTCTATGAATCTTCAAATATCATCACAAAAATCCGCCAAAGCGTTTCACATACAAAAAGCTTTTCCGGATTTTTTTCAAATTTTCTTAGAATGGCGCTGTATCAGGGTCTGTCTCATATCCTACGCAGCCCTTAAGGTCGGCGATGCGCTTAACATCAGCTTCCTCTAGTTCAAAATCAAACACCTTGAAGTTCTCTTCGATTCTTTCGGGTGTAACCGATTTCGGAAGAGGAAGATATCCCATCTGTATGCTAAAGCGAATGCAGATCTGCGCAATGCTCTTTCCGTATTTTTCCGCAAGCTCTTTCATCTCGGGAACATCAAAAATCTTGCCTGTTCCAAGCGGGCTGTATGCTTCAAGGATCATTCCCTTTTCCCTGCAGTATGCGACAAGCTCATCCTGCGTAGCTCCCGGACAAAGCCTGATCTGATTCACCATCGGCTTGATCCTTGCAGTCTTCATGAGCGCATCGATGTGGTGTTGCTTGAAATTACTGATACCGATCGCACGCACTTTTCCCGCTTCATAAAATTTCTCCATCGCTCTCCAGGTCTCGGCATTTGCCTCCTCCCAGCGGTCTCTGAACATAGCCGGATTGGGCCAGTGGATCAAAAGCAGATCGACATAATCAAGCCCCAGCTTTTTTAATGATTCGTCAAAAGAGCTGACGGTAAGCTCATAGCTATGCTTATCATTCCAGATCTTGGTCGTAACAAAGATATCCTCTCTCTGTAATTTATTGTCGATGATTCCTCTTCTGATGCCCTTGCCGACACCTTCTTCATTTCCATATACCTGCGCCGTATCAATATGACGATACCCCGCATCTATAGCACATTTCACGCTTTCAACAGCTACATCACCCTCAGGTGTCTGCCAGGTTCCGAATCCTATGCAAGGAATTCCCACGCCGTTTAAAAGCTTGTATACTTCGTTTTGCTTCTTCATATCTCGCCCTCCGTAAAAAGAATAGCCTTCATTTTCCACATAACTTTTATATTGTAGCATTTCTACGATACCGCCACTTATCATATTCTGCGATATTATCTGTCATTTTTTGATGTAAAAAAAGCAGATATCCAACAGATACCTGCTTCCTTCGCCATCATTTATATTTTTTTCTGACACTCACCTTGCTTTTATTATTTCCTCTGCCATTCCAAACAGCTCATCGGACGTAATATTTTCATCAAATGTCATTATACAATAATGCACATCACCCATTTCAAAAACTACGCTTGATACATAATATGTCTCACGCTGATCACTGCCGATGCTGATAAAAAAGTGATCGTCAGTTTCTTCACGCTTAAGCTCTTCTTCGGTTGGTGAGATATCTTTTGACGCGGGAAGTCCCAAATACTCATCATAGTTGTAGTAGACATTTATGCCGTCAACAGTCCGCATCTCATTGGCTCTTAAAGCAACGCCCGGATCATCATCAATGTGACCGTTTACCAAAGCAGATTCCATATTTACACTGATCTGAGGTTTATTATCGCACACATACTCAATTCTTAACTCTTTAAATCGCCCGACTGTTCTGTCTTCATCATCCACCGTACGGAAATCCTCAACATCCATCGAATCAAACTTATACCCGTTACTGAATGTTTCCACAGCAGTGACGCCTATTCCTACTTTTTTCTCAAGTTTGTCCAGACGACTAAAATCAGATGTTTTGGAGAAAAAAGTGTCAGGGCTAAATGAAGTGACAACTCCTGTAGCCTTCCCCACTGCAACTCCGCAGCCTCCAAGAACAGCCAGACATGCCGCAGTTAAAGCAACAATCTTCTTTACACTCAGCTTTTTCTTTTTTTGCACAACATTCTTGAAACTCCCTACCTCAGTGAGTCTACCGATCATATCCTCCTTTTGATCTTTTGAAAAACAAAGTTCATTCATAGATTTTTTATAAGATACAATAATATTTTCATTCATAGATTTCACCTGCCTTTGCACCATAGTCACCACCTGTCTCCAGCTTTTTTCTAAGCTCACGCCGTCCTCGCGAAAGATATTGTGAAACAGCAAACTGCGACTTTCCCATGATTTTCGCAATTTCTTTTACCGAGTATCCTTCGTAGTAATGAAGATAAATGCTCATGCGATAGCCTAGGGGCAACTTTTTTATCTCCTCCAAAAGATCTGAATCAGGCGCCTTCGGAGCTTCTTTTTCCGTGATAGCATCAAGCCCTACCATTTTCCTTGAATAAGCGCTCTTTCGAAGGTCGTGGCATGCATTTATCGTAGTGCGTATCAGCCATGCTTTTTCATGTTCATTTGTGTCAAAAGATAAATCGCAGGAAATCAACTTAAGCAGCACAGTCTGACAAATATCTTCCGCATCAAACGTATGCTGCAAGTAATTGTAGCTGATTCGGAGAATCATATCGGAGTACGTCTCCACCACCCGCCTTACTTCTTTTTCATCCATGTAAAATGCTCCTTTTTTCAATATTTTGCCTTTCACTTATAAAACGATTTAAAAAGGCAAAAGCTGACAGCTATATTATATCTTTTTCAAACGTCTCATTTCTTTATCCATCTTAGAACAAAGAGTTGCTCTGCAACTCTTTGCGCGCCGATGCGCGCAAGCTTTAGCTTGCATAATTCATCTGCGCATCGGTCGCATCCATAGCGGAGCGCTTTTTATTTGATAGGAATTCCCTATCAAATAAAATAGCACAGCCTCAATCCTGAAGCTGTGCTCTTACTTTTTTAGAGCTTAACTGAGTAAGAATTTCCAATATATTATCGGGCTCTTCCGCAAAAATACTTGCTCCTATCTCTTCCAGATAAGCCTTATCTCTAAAGCCCCACAACACCGATATGCACGGAAGATTCGAATTCTTTGCCGTAGCAAAATCAACCTCGGAATCACCGATGTATACCGCTTCTTCAGCAGAGCTTCCAAGTTCATCCATTGCTTTTACGACCATATCCGGCGCAGGCTTTCTCTTTATCCCGTCCTGCTCTCCGATTGCAACTTCAACCACTTCGGAAAAGAACTTCTGATTCAGCTCTTTTACCGCAGAATCAATCTTGTTGGAAACAATGGCCATCTTGTAACCGCGCTTTTTAAGTTCTCTCATAAGCTCGATTATGCCGGCGTAAGGTCCCGTCTTATCTAGACAGTGCACATCATAATACTCCTTAAATACCGGCACCATCTCGTCTATCACATCCTGCGAAGTTCCTTCCGGTACCGTAAGCTCAATTGTCTTCCTAATGCCGCTTCCGAATGCTCTTCTGTACTCATCGAGCGTCCTCTGTGGAAATCCGAATTTCTCCATTGTATAATTCACGGACGTCGTCAGATCATCAAGTGTGTTCAACACCGTTCCGTCCATATCAAAAATTACTGTGTTAATCTTGCTCATAAAACTTGTTCCTTTTTCAGTTGTAAACATTCATCATTCTGTATCTTATGATGTGATTCTGTTTCTTAAATTGCAACCTAGCATTCTTTTTTGTATTGTTGGTTGACTCAATTTGACACTTTCTGCTTTTGCAGTCAATTCATCTTAAAATGTCAGCTTCCGCTTACCTTAAATCAGCACTTTTCCATATATACAAAAGTCAGCTCATCCGTTACTTCTTTTTGCCCGAATATCTTATAACCGCATTTCTCGTATAACCTGATATTATCGACACTTCTGGTAGATGTAAAAAGCTCAAATCTTTTATTCGGATGTAATTCTTCAATTGCCTTCAAAAGAGCTGTTCCATTCCCAAGGCATCTGTACTTAGGATGAACCATGAGCTTGCCAATATATACTGTGCCATTTTCTACATAGGCACGGACTGAACCGATGATGGTACCATCTTCCGCCACCATCTTCAAAATTCCCCCCGTGTTGTATTCATGCTCAACCTCCTCAAGCGTCTGCTTAAGAGGAGGAATATCCTGTGTTTTAAAAAGTTTTGCCTCACTCTGATACGCGAGATACTGAAGTTTTAATATCTCATCCAAGTCTTCTTTAAAAGCTTTACATATTTTCATCCTACCACCTTTTTCCATTCATCACGTGTTATCGCATATGCATATGAGATTTCATTGTGCGGATCGGGGTATTCTTTTATCTTCTTCATACCGTTCGCAAGCGCTGTAGAATATGAGCCGACGTTGGTATACTTCATATAAGAATACAAAATATCATAGTCAGTATTATTAAACGCCCAGTCCCTGCAGGCGCGGGCGGCCTCTTTGGCATACCCTTTGCGCCAGTATTTCTTGTTTATGTGATATCCGATCTCGGGAAGCTGCTCTCCATCTATATTCTGAATAGTTATCCCGCAGTCACCGATAAATTCTCCTGTCTCTTTCAGCTCAATAGCCCATAGGCCAAAACCGTATTTTTCATAGTTATCCAGATTCCATGTGATCCACTTCTTTGTCCACTCTTCATTATACGGCGCAGGATAATGCTGCATAGTCTCAGGATCTGACAAAATCTCATAAAGAGCATCGAAATCCTCCATGGTGTAGTTTCTAAGTCGTAGTCTGTCTGTTTCAATCATCTTGTCAGTCCTTTCCTTTTGGTCCCAAGGGACGGGGTTTGTGGCTCATTATTTCAAAAATGAACCACTACCCCCGTCCCCCAGGTTCATTTCCCAAATAGCATATCTGCTGCCTTCTCAAGTGCTCTTCGCTCCTCAACGTCGTCGTAACCGCTTTCCTTATCATCAATGCCTTTTACAATATCAACGGAATACAGCCCGTCGCGGTTACAGTAGAAAAAAAGCTTCTTAACTCCGCGAATCTTGAATCTCGCTTCAGCCCTGCCTTCCGGATAGAGCTTTAATAGCTGCATGTCATCTGACGATACCGCTGCCGCAAAAGAAATATAATGCTCCTTCGTCATTTCATGGTCAAACCGCACGTAATACTCATCCTCAACTCGTTCGATAAAGACCATATGCTGCTCATCCGAAGTCTCTGCTTCAAGCGGCGTAAGCTGAATCCCATGGCACTGAATCACCGACTCTCCCATACTATGGATCACATTCCCGCAAACGGGGCACACATAAAACTTGGACCTCATCATATTTGCAGAAACATTCTCATTATGAATGGTGTTTCCGGAAATAAGTTCCGTGATTGACACTCCAAATGCATCCGCAATCGGCTCAAGTAACGTGATATCAGGATATCCCTTTCCTGTCTCCCACTTAGAGATTGTCTTGTCGCTAACTCCCAGCTTATCAGAAAGCTGAAGCTGTGTCATTTTATTTTTTTCGCGCAGTTCCTTGATGACTGCACCTGTAACATATTGATTCATTTTCTTTTACCTCCATGTACCGATTGTAAATCTGCACATAAAGCTACCACCACCTACGTATCGTAGAGTTCCGGAAATGCGCCACGAAAACTTATCAATAAATCGTTTAGCCGGCATATATCGTAATTTCGTATACAACAGAAGCTTTTTCGCTCCTTTTTCAAACTATTATAGCGAAAAGACATCTATCTTCGGAAATAATTTCACCTTCACGAAATAATATTCCCACTGAAATATTATTAATTTTTGCATGGATTATTACCCAAAATTCCTTTGGCGAAATTGTACACATTCTACAAAGTTACATAGTATCGGTACATCTATCTAACCATTTTTCACATGTTTTAGATACTATTTTTGTGCAATATGCAATACAGCATTGCATACATTGCAAAAATTGCTGTAACATTTTTTCATAATTCGAGTCATAATTAACGATAAAATCGGCAATTTCCACCTATACTATTTCCCCAAAACATGGTATCTTTATATCAATTTGTATGAGGAAAATGAAAATGAGAAAAAGCTATTTATCTATTGTGCTGATTGCTACACTTGCACTCACCGCATGCGGTACAAATGCAAGTAATGCCACGAATGTCACTTCCATATCAGTCGAAGATATGCCGCTTAGTGCAGAGCCAGCAGACGATACAACTTCACAGAATAACACAATAGCTGCAAACACATTTAAATTTAACGAAAATGTTTTCTCAAAAAAAGCCGCTACAATTTATGGCGAAAAAACAAAGGCTTCATTTTTCAATTTATGTAAAGCATTGAAATCCGGGGAAGATACCTTCGAATGCCCTGATGAAGCTACATACATAGAATGTATTGAAGGAGATCTTTTAAGCCACTTCTTCCCGGCTGCGGTATCATGTATTTCAGCCGATCAGACAACCGGATTCGAAGACGGAGTTGGAAAGATTAAATACAATATCACAAAGGATGAATTTCATTCCCGAGAGAAAGCATTTGAAGATAAAGTTATTGATACGTTAAATGCAAACGTTGATCCAAGCTATTCCGAATTTGAAAAAGCTTTGAACTTATATGTGTACATCTCACAGAACTTCGTATATGACTACGAGATGTATGAAGACTACTTAGCCGGAAAAGCTGACAACATTGGAGCTTACAGAGCTTTAATGGATAACAAAGGCATAAGCCAGGAGTTAAGCGACCTTTACTCCTATCTTCTTTTACAGTGTGGCGTCGAAGCCGACGTCATCAGTGGATATAATATTAACGGTGACCATCAGTGGAGTTTTGTTTCCATAGGTGGAAAAGATTATCATGTCGATCCTACACAGGGACTCAGTAGTCCTGATTTATTTGATGATAACACACCTTTGGACTATTTCTTAATGACAGACAATACCCGTGCTGAGAGAGACGGTTTTTCAGATTATTATCTTTGTGGTAGCAATTCTCTCAATGTTCAGGCAACAGACGATAAGTACTCTACCCTTACAGGCGGATACTTCCTTAAGCTTGATTGTAACCGCAACGTTTTAACTTACGGCGGATACGACGGCGGCGGAGTTCAGGAATTCCGTTATGATGACTGACAAAATAACAATGTACTTTAAAAGCTGACAGGTTTTAATTCCTGCCAGCTTTTTTGTTACTTAGAATCAGCCCCAATTATTCTTATCTTTGAAGTTCTTCATCTTCTTTGCCCACTTTGATATTTCTTTTTTCTTGGCGTAATTTCGCACATTCTCTCGTCCCAGATTCCTATACAGTTCCAATCTTTCTTCAGACAGCTCTCCTCTTTCAATCGCTGCCCTCACCGCACATCCCGGCTCAGATTCATGTTTGCAATCGCTGAACTTGCACATGCATGAAAGCTCAAGAATATCTGAAAAAGTATTATCAATACCCTCCTCAGTCTTAGCCATTCCAATCTCTCGCATACCCGGAGTGTCGATTATCGAAACTCCGCTCGCAAGCTGAATAAGCTGTCTGTGCGTCGTTGTATGTCTTCCCTTTGAATCGGACTCTCTGATTTTTCCGGTCTTCATCACGTCATCACCAACTAAAGCATTTAGAAGCGTTGATTTTCCCGCTCCCGAGGAACCCAGAAGACATATTGTCTTTCCGGGGATGAGATATTCATTAAGCTCATCCAGCCCTATGTCATAAATCGCAGAAATAGCATGTACTCTGACTTTGTCGGATATGGATTTCACCTCTCGCACATACCTTCCAACATTACCGCACAGATCTGACTTGGTAAGCACTACAACAGGCACCGAGCCACCCTGCAGCACAACGCTGACATATCTCGCTATTCTGTTGTAGCTATAATCGTCATTTAACGATGTCACAATAAACGCATAATCTGCATTTGCAACCATATACTGCATAACACCTGTCTTTGCCTGATCGGGTCTTTGCAAAAAACTCGTTCTCTCACAGACAGATGTGATCACGGAATCACCTATCGGGTTGTAATTAAATGTGACATAATCTCCGACTACAGGGAGCTTTTCAGGATCCTCCCCGCGCAAATTACCTTTAAGCCTTGCAGTAACATCTTTTCCTTCAAAAATTATCGTATAATTGCTTCTTTCAACTTCCGAAATTCTTCCAGTAAATATATTATTATTCAATGTTTTGGTCTCCTTAATTCTTCTTAACTTATATTTTTTAAAAAGCCTGCACCTCCGTCCTAAAACGGCAAGCTCCTAACTTTCACACCTCCGTTCCCAGAGACTGCGTTCGTTACAGATATGAAGACCTTGTGCAAATTGAATATGCGCCTTGAATCAGGCAAAGATAGTATTTAGGAATAAAAAAGCCGCGACTCAAACAAGCCACGGTCGTAAACTCAAATATAAAAGATTCAATAAAAATCAAAAAGCACATACCGAGGTCATCATACTGTATTTAATTACAATCTCTGTTTTCATAACACGCATCAAATGTACCTCGCTTTCTTTAAGATTTTTTATTTCAATACAAAGTGTAGCAAAATACCTCTTTAAATGCAACG
This sequence comes from Butyrivibrio sp. AE2005, assembly GCF_000686965.1. Taxonomy (NCBI): domain Bacteria; kingdom Bacillati; phylum Bacillota; class Clostridia; order Lachnospirales; family Lachnospiraceae; genus Butyrivibrio; species Butyrivibrio sp. AE2005. The sequence continues at coordinate 155,205 of NZ_KK366042.1, read as the reverse complement.
ATATTTTTGCAAACCACCATTCTCATACAAAACGGATTGTAAAGCATTTTATTTTATCTTCAATATCCAATCTCTTTAAGCACCATATCCATCAGCTTTGCGTTAGACATCGAGAACTCCGGCGTTATAAATGGTACCGCCTCTCCGGCAACGCATTTGCTCATCTGCTGGATTTCCAGGAAATAGTTCTGCGGAATGCTGACTTTCCGCTCAATCTCTTTTCCCTGCGTAAATATCTTGTAGCTCACATCACCCTGCTGATTGTATTCAACATCAGAGATTATATGACCGTTGCTTCCGTGAATATACAATCTGTCGAGTCTTGCAGGCTTTTCTTTTCCCAGGATCATTCCCACGTTAAAAGAAGCTCTTGCTCCGTTGGCAAATCGAACTATCGCCGATGTCGAGATGTCCGCGCCATGCTCGTTATATTCCGCAACCGCTTTGACATATTCCGGATTTGAATCAATAAGCGAAAGGATCATAGTCGTACAGTAACATCCAAGGTCATACATCGCACCGCCGCCCATCTCCTTGTAGATTCTTATGTCATCTTCATAACCTTGTGTCAAAAAAGCTGTCTCGATATAATCAACATCGCCTATGACGCCGCTGAAGACATCTTTTTTAAGACTCTGAATATAAGGGCTGTGAAGATATGCATACGCTTCCATGAGATGCACGCCGTTTTCATTGGCGGTTTCAAACATCTCTTTTTCCTGCTCCTCATCGAGAGCAAGCGGTTTCTCGCAAAGAACATGCTTCCCGGCCTTCAGCGCCTTGATAACCCATTCACGATGTAGATGGTTTGGCAAAGGAACGTATACCGCCTGCACATCCTTATCGGCAAGCAGCTCCTCATAGCTTCCGTAAGCCTTCCGGAAACCAAATTTTTCCATGAATGACTCAGCCTTTTCTTTATCCCTTCCCGCAATCGCGTAAAGCTCACAGCTGTCTGCAAGCTGCATTCCGGGAATCGTGCATCCCCTTGCTATATTCGCAGTTCCAAGTACACCCCATTTGATATTTGCCATATAAATACCTCATCTTACTGTGCGTTTCGGATTCTTTTTCCACAAAATCCTCAGTAAATGCGGGATTCTGCGTTTTTTCCAAAAGAATGTTTTCCTGTTTACATGTGACGATCACACATATTATTTTAGCATATAAGAAGCACGTTTCCACGAAATATCATTGCATCGCTATAGAGTTATCGAGATCGGCGGTCATTCTTTTTCACTTATCAAAATGTCAGCCTCATCTGATTCCAGACTGCACCGCCGTGCGTAGACTTTTCACTTACACCCTCGTCTTTAAAACCAAATTTTGCATAGTAATGCACAAGTCTGTCTTTGCATGTAAGAACAAGTCCCTTCCTGCCCTGCTTTTTTGCATCTTCGATAGCTCTTTTTATAAGTTCTCCGGCGTATCCGTTTTTCCTATACTCAGGAATGGTATTAACTCCGAATATCATCTGCCAATCACCGTTTTCATCATGCAACGCGGCATTTTCATACATATCATCCGTAAGATCTTTTTGATTTGTGACAAATCCGTCCACAAAAGCTATAAGCAAATCCCCGTTAAACATAAGCCAGAAATGATCCGCGTAATGTTCAAGCCTTTCTTTAAACTCTGCCGCAGTCGCGGCTTCTGCCGGTGGAAAACACTCCGCTTCCACCTGAGCGATTGCATCAAGATCTTCTATTGTTGCTGTTCTTATGTACATGTTATGTTTTTTCTCCTTAGTATTTTTTGAACCATATGGTCTCTTGGGGATGAGGTTTGTGGTCCATTTTTTACCCAAAAAGATTAGTTGACAGATATCGCAATCCCGTGTCAGGAAAAATAGCAACTATTGTCTTATCTTTATTCTCTTCTCTTTTCGCAACCTGAGTAGCCGCATACAGAATTGCTCCGCTCGAAGCTCCGATCAATATACCGTCAGTCCTTGCTACTTCTCTTGCAGCTTCATAGGCCTGGCTTGTTTCAACAGGAAAACACTCATCATAATATCTATCATCAAGATTTGACGGCACAAATTCAGCAGGAATTCCTACAAAAGGATGTACTCCCGCAATTTCTTCCGGATTGGGATTATCTTTCGAAGGAATAGAATTTTCTCCGGGTTGAACAGCTATTACTTTTATATCAGGTCGCTTTTCTTTAAGATATTTACCAACTCCGGTAACTGTTCCCCCTGTTCCGACAGCAGCAACCACAATATCAACTGTTCCTTCACTGTCTTCCCATATCTCCGGCCCTGTTGTCTTATAGTGTATCTCAGGATTAGCCGGATTTGCATCTTGATTTACAAGAAAAACACTATCATCTTTTCCCAAAAATTTCTCATAAAAAGCTGCATATCCGGCAACATAATCATTATTATTTTCTTTAAGAGCCTTATCAACTTCCGAAACGTCACTCATGTTAGACACCTCGGTTCCGAACGCCCTCATTACCTTAAAACGTTCTTCACTCACTGTATCTTGCACGTAGATGTGCGTTTTATAACCTTTCACTGCCGCAATTGCCGAAAGTCCTATACCGGTATTCCCACTGGTTGCTTCCAATATAGTTCCGCCTTTTTTCAAACTGCCGTTTTTCTCAGCTTCCTCTATCATGCTGAGCGCAATCCTGTCTTTTATGCTCTGATTAGGGTTAAAAAACTCTATTTTTCCCAAAATATCCGCATCCAAACCATTCTTTTTTATATATCCGTTTAATCTAAGCAGTGGTGTATGCCCGATAAGTTCTGTTATAGATTCATAAATTTTTCCCATGATGTCCTCCTAAAACTGCACTTGGGATATATACTATACTCGACATAACCTCGTTAAGTATATCCCCATGGCTCGCACTAAGCTCGAAAATACCTCGCTAAGTGCTCTACACAAAAAGACCGAAGGTTATCCTATACAAATAACCTCCGGTCTTCCGGTCGCGCTAAGGAAATATTGATCAAAGCGTTCGTTCCCCGATGGCACACGGGATACGATATAGGCAAAAGCTTTCTGTAAGAGGATTTCTTTTATGATTTTATACACACAAACCGCCTTGATCAACGTTTCAACATATAACAATTGTTTTGTATGTAAATATGCTATCACAGTATTTCCGGGATGCATAATCAGTATAATTTATCGGTTGGTATAAGCTTTTCTTGTCACAGCTTAAACATAATCTATATTGGGAGTTTTTTACTCTTCAGCTTCAATAAATTTATGAAAACATCTTTTATAAGCTTCTTTAGTAGATTCACTAAGATTGCCGTTTTCATCAAGCTTAACATCTTCATAATGATGAACACCTTTTTTATCCACATAATCTACAAAAGGCTTAGGACCGTCAATCATTTCTCTATAATCATCACCATTTTCAGTAAGTTTAATTCCTATATATTTTTCACCTTTTTCACCCACAACATGTATATAACACGTTCCGTCTGTGAATTTATCGGTGATATCAACTGCCTTGTTCTGGTAATAAATCATAAACCTTCCGTCATCCGTTTTCTCATAAGAAACATTATCACTTTCATACTCTATCAATTCATCTTCTTCCAACGGCGTATTATCCCCATGCCTTACAGAGACATCTTCCTGCACTTCTTCGCCATTCTCATTAACATATGTTTTTACATAATTATTCTTTTCTTCATCGAACTCATATGAAACATCAGTCTTATTACCGTGAACCCACATTTGAACCGTCTTCTTGATTCCGCCTAAATCAGCTGCATACGCAGTACCCGAACCTACCAAAACCACAAGCATAGCTACTGCCGCCACCAAAAGATTTCTATGTGTATTTTCTCTCTTAATTCTGTTCATTCTTTTTTCCTCCAAAGTAAAGTCGCAGGAGGACTTAAGTACCGAAAAAGCCTTTTTATAATTTTCTTTATTGCTCATCTTCCCATCCCTCCTTAAGTGAATCTTTTAATTTGGCACGTCCGCGCGATAGCCTTACTTTAACGCTGCTCTCTGTCAGCTTAAGTATCTTTGCTATCTCTTTTATGCTGTAATCCTCATAGTAGAAAAGATGGATCACAACACGATATTTCTCAGGCAATTTCATAACTTCCGCAAAAAGATCTCTACTTTCAGGTGTTTCAAATGTAAGCGTTTCTATATATTCTTCCAACGTGGTTTCATTTTTTCTTCTGAATGAAAGCTGAATATTTTTTGCTTTATTGATTGCCACCCTTAGTATCCAGTATCGGATGTGCTTTTCGTCATCAAATTCTTTTTTTGTCATGTAATATTGTAAAAATGTATCCTGAACCACATCTTCTGCATCTGCTGCACTCTTGCATATGTTAAACGCCGCGGCGTATATGTTGTCCTTGTACATTTCTACCAATTCCTGTACAGGTATTCTCATTAACTACTCCTTTATAAAGCCTTATATAAATAATACAATCGGGTGGCATAAAAGGTTACAAAAAAACTGCAGAAATTTTTTTAATCATAAATTTCCGCAGTATATCCGCCAAAACAAGTCCCCGTGGTCTCTTGGGGACGGGGATTGAGGACCATTTTTTGTCTTTTGAGTTTTTCTGTCGTAGTCGGCATATGCATTTCAATCCAATAATCCTCTTGTTTTTCTATTCAGTTGCAATTGGCATATTCATTTTAATCCTATTATCTTCTTAATCTGTTTTTCTGTCGCAATAGGATAGGTTTCGTTCATATATTTCATGATTCTATCTGCAGATTCCTGCGGCGTTTCGCCGTACGCCTTAGTCACATGCTTATATCCCCACAAATGCTCAGGCGTGCAGTATATCGCGATTGGCCAACCATACTCTTCGCCAAGTTTGTTCTTGCGCTGCCTGAAGTCACGAACGCAAAGATAAGTCTGCATCTGAAGTCCTGTTATCGTGCCGTCGAAATTCTTTTCTCCGCCCTTGCCAAAGCCGGCTTGCGCCTTAAGTTCATTGGAATAATATTCTGCATCTTCATTTTCTTCAGCAAAAAGATTCATAATCTTGCGCTGCTTCGCCGATGCCTTGCCATCTTCCCAGAGCGCATCAAAGTCATAGCCGTCCCTGCGGACATTCACAAAATACGGAAGCCATTTCTCAGAGATAAATCCCGCCTTTTTATCAAAGAACTTCCCATAGGCAACCTTACCGCTCCGCGCTATAAGCTCTCTCCATTCCCACGGATCGACCTTCAGATCGCCGCACCACCAATACTTCGGCACAGTCCTTTCTTCAATCGAAAAGCCCGGAATCTCATTTTTAAACAAAGGCAAAAAACCTACCTCATTTATGTAATCAATCGCCTCTTCCACGCTGTGAAGGCACTCAGGATCATTCCATGATACGCCGTACATTATCCATGTTCCGTTTTCGTTTGGCATAGATTGTCCTCCTTTTGCTCCACTATGCTTCGCATATTAGCTAACTTTTCACATAAATTTACAGCTACTTTTGTGTCCACATGTCGAATTCGTTGTTTGAAATCCTGCCAAAATGCTTTTTGGCAATGTCCACTTCTTGGGGGCCATTTTATTTTTTCACCGCACATCTCCTTCACGGGTTATCCATACGGTGCACTTCTTCATTTTTGCACCACACAGTCCCTTCTCAGGTTATCCGTACGGTGCACTTCTTCATTTTTGCACCGCACAGTTCCTTCACAAACTATCTATACTTACTCTGCGCATATATCATGTTACTCTCAGCCCCGTCTCTCATGCAATTCTTACCTGTGATTCCCTCAATCATCCATCGGTCAGCTACTTCATATACGCGCCTCGTCTATCACAATTCCTTAGTATAGTAATATCTCGCTCCCGTTATCGGGTACTCCTTTAACGCAAAGACTTCCTTATATCCATGCTTCACATAAAACGCAGGCGCCTGAAAAGAAAATGTATCAACGAAAGAATACTTGCAGCCGCGCTTCTTAGCCTCTTCCTCAGCAGCCTTAAGCAGCTTGCTCCCGATGCCTTGCCCTCTTAAGCTCTCATCCACAACCAGGTACTTGATACATAGCCAGTTTCCAAAAGTCTCGCCTGTAAGTCCCGCAAGTTTCCTACCGCTCTCATCATCATAGTAAACGCCGACCGGATCTACATCCGAGGTTTCAAGCTTACTTAAATTATACGCCTTAAGCATCTCAAAGACATCCGCAATATCCTGCTCGTTTCCATCATTTGTTATTCTTATCTTCATCTTTATCCCTTCTATTCTATTATAATAGGTCAAAAAAGACGAAGTCATGATCTATTTTTATCAAAATAGGCCACTAACCCCGTCCCCAAGAGACCACTTCACGCAAGTGCCAACCTTGCAGCCTCGGTTGCATGAATGATTGTCGTATCATATGTCGGAAGAACACTGTCCTCCTCTTTGATCAGCATACCGATCTCGGTGCAGCCAAGGATAACGCCCTCTGCGCCGCGATCCTTCATATATGAAATAATCCTCTGATATTCCTTACGCGAAGAATCAAGCACTTTTCCAAGACAAAGTTCATCAAAAATAACACTGTTTACAAGCTCGATATCTTCTTCATCGGGAATCATTATCTCAAGTCCCGCTTTAACAAGTCTGTCCTTAATAAAATCCTGCGTCATTGTAAACTTAGTTCCAAGAAGCGCAATCTTCTTGTGCCCGTCGCGCTTTATCGCATCGGCGGTGGCATCGGAAATATGAAGAATCGGAACATTTATCTTTTCCTCAATCTGCGGAACAAGCTTGTGCATTGTATTGGTAGCGATCACGATAAAATCAGCCCCCGCCTTCTCAAGCCTCACTGCCGCATCGGTAAGAATCTGCGCATTGCCGTCCCAGTTGCCCTTACTCATATTTTCCTCAAGCTCGGCAAAATCAACGTTGTACATCATGATCTTGGAACTGTGGAATCCGCCAAGTTTCGCCACCGTTTCCTTATTAAGAATCTCATAATAAGTAATCGTGCTCTCCCAGCTCATTCCTCCGATAAGTCCGATAGTCTTCATAATTTCTTCCTCCTCCATAACCTTTAATCCGCTATTCTCTCCTCAACAAACACCCCTGTTAGTCTCGGCACATTGAATCTGCTTGTGAAAAGCTCGCATTTGCACAGGAATGAGAAAAAGATATGTCTCCCCTGTTTACACATTGATTCATAGTTTCCAAGCCCTTTTGCAAGAATGATCTCCGCGCTGTCTATAGCCTTTTTCGCCTCATCAGACAGCATATGATAAATTGTTCCCGCCGCAGAATTGCCGTTTGGGATAATCCTGTATTTTTTGCTGAGTCCGACATATTCGGCATCTTCAAGTGTTACGTCGTTAAGCACATCAGCGCCTCTTACCATAACTGCCACTTCAAGCTGCGGATACTTTTTTACAAGCTGCTCAAGAAACAGCTTATCCAGCACGATCTCTCCACAATTATCAGCAACCAAAAGGAACTTCTTTGCAGTCTCACACTGTGCAAAAAGTGACTTGATATCAGCCTCATCCTCGCTTCTCATCTTCGGATCATCGAACAAAGCAAAAAATGTATTCTCATCAACATTGTTCATCGCACCAAAGTCTATATAATTTCCGATTCTCGCAAAAACGAGCGCCTTAAAAAGCGGATCTTCCGAGCTCTCTATCTTCTTTCTAAGGTCATCTTCCATGGACATCACAAGGTCGTTGTACTTTCTCTTCACATCCTTATAGGAAGCCTTTTTACCAAAGCGTCCCTCATAAACACTGTTAATTCTATATACAAGATACGGCGCCGTATCATCTTCATCTCTTCCGTCTATTATCGCCTTTATCTCAGCAAGATAATCCTTATCATCCGTAAGATTCTTTTGCTGGTTAAAAAGACATTCCGCACAACTTTCACTTACTCGCATTCAACTCTCCTTTATCGCATGTAAAATAGACCACTAACCCCGTCCCCAAAGGGCCATCGGTAGCCATACCTCTTAGAGCTTCTTATACATTGTTATCTCGTCAACACTCTTGCCGCAATCAAGCCTGAACGCATCGGGAAGGCATCCCCACTCGGTAAAGCCCATCTTCTTATATAAAGAGTGCGCCGGTTCATTGTCAGAAAACACTCCGAGCTCCATGAGCTCATAGCCCGATTCCTTGGCGAATTCGATCGCACGGTTCACAAGTATATTTCCAAGTCCCATTCCGCGGTACTCTTTTCTGATAGCGATTCCCATGCTGCAACGGTGAGCCACTTTCCTGTGAATCGCTCCGCTACTGTAAACCGCAACATTTCCTATTATCTTCTCCCCGTCAAAAACAGAGATCATAGCCTGACGATCGTCATCCGCAAGTTTTTTAAGTCTGGCTTTCTCAGCCTCCACTCCCGCTTCATCCCGCTTAACTTCATCGCCGTACCTGGTCATATAATGTGTATCACTTGAAACCTGATACATTAAATCCAAGTATTCCACTACGTTGTCAGGTCCTATTGATGTCATCTTGTATTCTTTGCCATTCTTGCAAGTAATTTTCTCAGGTTCCATGTACATATTTATACCTCTTTTCTATATGAATCTATTTACGCCCTTTATTTTATAAACGAAAGGCTGTTCATTACCGTCCTGCCGGCTCCGGAAGAAAGTCCCATTCTGGCAAAAGAAAGAGCCGCCAGAAACAGCAGATTATATCCCGTAAACACAAGAATGTACTTATTCTTGTTCGCATCTTTGGTATTGCAATAGAGCTTAAAAGAGATAAGGCTCGCCATTGACGCGATAAGTGTTCCAAGTCCGCCGAAATTCGTTCCTACTATCAGCTTTTCATAGTTTCCCGTAAATCCGGATAAAAGAATCGCCGCAGGGACATTACTTATAACCTGACTGAGCGCAACGGAAAGCACTACTTCATTTCCGTTAACGGCGGATAAAAGAGCATTTGAAAAAGCCGGAATCCTCTTCATATTTCCGATAAAGACAAAAAGAAAAACAAACGTAAATAGCAAGGAATAATCAGGCTTTGAAAGCGTCTTTGCATCAAATATAAGTACAAGTGCAAGTACTGAGGCAAGTGCTATTTCATAAGGAACAACTCTTACGACAACCAGAATCGCAAATACGAAAGTAAGCGCGTACAATGCGATCAATCTCTTTTCCTTACCGGTTCTCATATAACTGTTTTTCCCGCTCTTCTCTATACCCGACCTGTCAGCCTTAAAATAGATGACCGCAGCAAGGAGTGCAAACGCGAACACCGAATAAGGAAGCATACATCCCAAAAACTCTTTAAGAGACATTCCCGCCTTTGAATAAAGATAGAGATTCTGCGGATTTCCTATCGGCAAAAGCATGCTTCCAAGGTTAGCCGCAATTGTCTCAAGAACTACCGTAATAATAAGCATATCGGTACGTCCCGCGATCTCAAGGGATATTATCGTAAACGGCACGAAAGTTATAAGCGCCACATCATTTGTAATTACCATTGCGGAGAAAAAAGAAAGTGCAACAAGAATCGCTATCATCTCTCTTGTATCCTTCGCCTTGCAGACAAGATACTCTCCCGCCTGCTTGAAAACTCCGAACTTCCGGAGCCCTGCCATCGTAAGCATTAGCATAAGAAGAATACTCAGCGTCCTAAAATCTATATACCCTATATATTCCGCATCGGGACGGATAAAACAACTTGAAACAACCGCCAGTACAAAAGAAATTGTGAGTACAGCTTCTTTTTTTATAAACTTACAAATCTTACTAAACATCTCAGATCTCCAAAAACAAAAAATTTAAAGTACATTATAGGTCAGTGTCCTCTTATATGCAAGATAAAACCTGATTTAGCAGGTCATGTATTATTATTTATTTTTCAACGATAAATGCTTGATAAAATAAAATGTTGTGGTAAAATTAAGAAAGAATTAATGTTTTGAGGAGAGAGTTTTTTATGAAGAAAAGAATAATTGGCGTGCTACTTAGCATGTGCATTGGAGTTATGGCAATGGGTTGTTCGCTTGACGATCTTAAAGAGCTCCAGAATTTGGAAGATGTTAACGATCTTGAGATAGAAACAGTTGATGATTCTGAGGTAAAAGCACCAAGTGATATTCAGACAGAGGACGGCGAGTCTGTATCTGTTGCACAGGAAAGCAACGGAGAAGATCCTTTCAAGAACAGCGATCTTGTAAAGAACGGAAGTGCAACTCCCGTAACCGAGGACGGTTTCTATACCGCTACTCTTCAATCATCGGGTCAGAACCGTGCCGGAAATCCTAACGAAGACGGAAATGTTTCATGTATAGCCTATGATACAGCACTTACAAACAGTGAGTTACTTATTAAAGGTGTATATGGCTACAGCAGTGTTGAGGGCGGCGAGATGGAATCAAACTCAGATGATGATTCATTCTCATTCAAGGTTGATGCTAACACAAAGTTCACTATGCTCGGCGGAGTGGACGGTCCCGAAGAGGTTCCTTTGGATAGTTTCAAACAGGTCCTTTCAAGCTGTGCCGATTCAGAGCTCATACTTATGGTAACTGTTGAAGGTGGCGTTGCTAAGTCAGTTTCAATCAGCTCATAATAATATCGTTTTTCAGAATCCTTATGGACATTTAGTTGTCCATGAGGATTTTTTTTACATATTATTCCTTAAAAATGTCCTCCCCTTCATCTGTTGATTTTTAAAAAACTAGTGATAAAATTAAGAAAGATTTAATATTTGAGGAGAAATAAGTTATGAAGAGAAAAGTACTGATTATGCTCTTTTGCATGTGCATTGGAGCATTTTCAATGGGCTGTTCGTCAGACGTTTTCGATCAGGTTAGCGAGGAAGTTACAGGACTTATAGATGGATCAAATTCTGATGACGAGGATGTTGAAGACCTTGATGTAGAGGAAGAAGCTGCGGACACTTCCAAGGAATCTTCTCCAAAAGCCGAAGGAAAACTTAAGAAGGATGCAGTTGAGACAATTACCGACGGAATTTATTCCTCATATCTCATCGCATCAAAGAAAGATGAGGCCGGTGTTCCTGATGAGACAGGCGCTCAGCAAAAAATAGTTTACGCATCAGAACTTTCAGATGATGTATTCTGTATCGCAGGTAGCTACGGTTACCGCCAAAATGCATCACAGGATGTTATTTCCGTTTCAGAAGACGGTATATTTTCTTTCGCTGTCGATAAAAATACAAACTACGAGCTCCAAGGCGGAGATGGCGGACCGAAAGTACAGACGGCCGATGAATTCAAGAAGCAACTCGCCGATCTTGCAGATTCAGAACTTTACTTAGAGATCACGGTTGAGAACGGCGTTGCAACAAATATAGCAATTAGCACTTAACCCTAAAATAAAAATGTACAATTAAAACCCTACAAGTGATCAGCTTGTAGGGTTTAATCTTTATTCAATAGGAAATCCGGAGAAATTTCCTATTAAATAAATTTGTTTTAAATTAGGGTAAGTAAGATAAATATTTGTCTTCGCTGTATTCGCAAAGACAAATATATACAATTTAGGATTTAACGTACAAATTGTACATATCTGTCCTCACGATTACAGTGCTATCTATGTAATTATGTCATTATTTTTTTATTCTATAAACCGTTATGTCGCTTGTAAGATCTGACGGATCGTAAGGAACAGTTCCGTTTTCATCAAGAAACAGATTTTCCTTCGATGTCTCAAAAATTACATTAGTTCCCTTCTTGACTTTATAGTCGCATTCCTTCTTTACAGGATTTCCGTTTCCATATACAAAATGTATATTTCTGGAATCCTCATCCGAAGCTGCGAGATCTTCATCAAGAACATTCTTCAAAGCTGTAAACATTTCCGGCATACCGGTTCCAAGTTTCACTTCATAATAACGAGTATCAATAACTCCTCCCAAAACATTTGCGGAAGTGATCGCAGCTCTTTTTAATACCTTAGTCTCCTCGTCAAAGACCATTCCCCATTTTGTGGTCTTCTCCTTAAGTTCCTTATTATCGAGCGCCTCCTCATTTGAATAATCTATTATTCTCTCTATCTCAAAATACACTTCTCCATTTCCCTTAAGGCAACGCCCGATCGGCATTTCATCATTCTTCGCATAAACATTTTCTGCAACGTTCGCCATTCTGCAATCCGGCGAAGAATAAAGCTCGATCATTATTCCGGTCTCTTCCTTATTATCTGAGTTCATATAGCTCGGACGACTTACCGCCCTGACATTATCTTTGACAATAAAGGAATCTCCCGGCTCATTTTTGTTCGCACTGTACTCCTTTGAATACCAATAATTGTTGGTGTAAAGAGGTTGTGAAGCTCCATCCTCATAGCTGGAGCTCACTATCTCAATACTTTCATACTCCTCAATAAGCTTTGCGACATCATTAGCGCTCCAAAACTCTTCAGCATTATAATCCGCAGGAGTCATCCCCTCGACTCCCAGGAAGCTTTCGAAATCTACTGCGCTTAAAGCATTATCATATGTGCTACTATCATTCCCCTCCTTTGAATAATCGCCTGCACTGCTTACATCAACAATTTTGTTATCTATAGCCTCATCTGTCCCCCCGGGCATATTACCATCTAATGAGCAACCTACAAAAAGTACGGCAGGTATCATTAGTAAAAAAAATAAATTACCGGCTATGGCTTCCGTATTACTAAATTTCATAGAAGTCATCCCTCACTTTTCTCGTTGCAGATAAGTACCGAATCTGCTGCGTTCTGTGTGTCACCACACGCCATCTCGATGCTCTTAACGTCATCCCCAAAAGACAATTTATAATAGTAATCCCCATCAGAATTCTTTTTACAAAAAGAAATAGTACTTTGGGTATAATCAACAACATCTTTATCTGTCATTATGTCGCCACCTGAAATAGCTACCACCCATGATGCTCCCGGTAAAACATAATCTGTTTCATTTGCTCTTTCGATCATGACCGCTGCCCCCCGTCTTGAATCAAATATCCATGAGCCCTCAAATTTCTCAAAAACTGTTTCAAGATCGTCAGCAATCTTATCGCTCTTAATAGCCTTACCGTTTTCATCTACTACTACAGGTTTATCTTCAACTATAGGATTAATTTCAACATCGTTAACGCTTAACTCTTTTTCTGATCCGCATCCCATACACCCTGATGCAACGACCAGACACATTACCATAACTATTAGGCTTTTTCTCATAATTAACTCCTCTTTTTATAAAAACTAGCTTAACATTTTCTTACAAGTATTCAGCCTTGGTAGTTATTATTATAGAGCACTCGCCCTACTTTTGCAACATAAAAGTTAAATTTGTTGTAATTATTTGTTATAAATGAGTTTACATAGCAAAAACTCCTCTACCCATCACCCCCGTCAGAGAGTTGATGGATAAAGGAGTTTTCCCTAATATTCTTTCTTTATAAATTTGTATAGCCCATCAAATATTCGTCCACTTCTTTAGCACAGCTTCGTCCTTCATAGACCGCCCAAACAACGAGCGACTGTCCACGGTGCATATCACCTGCGCAAAAGAGCTTTGTATTCGGTACATGATAGCTGTCAGCCTCTGTAACAACCGTTCCGCGCTGACTCTTCTTAAGCCCGAATTCATCTGCCGAATAGTCTTCACAACCGATGAATCCTGCAGCTATAAGAAGGATATCACACTTAAGGGTTTTCTCGGATCCCGGAACTTCTGTTAACTTACCGTCCTTGAAAGTAACCTTAACAGTTTCGATCTTCTTGATATTTCCCTTGCTGTCGGTTGTAACATTCTTTACCGTTGTCTCATAGACTCTCGGATCCTCACCGAAAACATGGATTGCTTCCTCGTGACCGTAATCAGTCTTAAGAACCTTGGGCCATTCGGGCCATGGATTGGAAGCAGCTCTGTTAACAGGAGGCTTAGGCATCATCTCAAGAGCGGTAACACTCTTTGCTCCGTGTCTTATAACCGTTCCGATACAGTCGTTACCTGTATCGCCACCACCTACGATAACAACATTCTTGCCCTTTGCATCTATAAATCCGCCGTGCTTTGAAAGAGTCTGTGCACTCTTATCAGAGCACTGCATAAGTGCCTTTGTTGTCTGTGTAAGGAAATCAACGGCATTGTAAACACCCTTGATCTTCTCGGGGTCTGCTACATTAAGAGGTCTTGGTTTCTTTGAACCGCAGCAAAGAACCACCGCATCGAATTTCTCATTAAGGCTTGCCGCACTCACATTTTTCCCAACGTCTGAATTTGTATGGAATACAACGCCCTCTTCCTCCATGAGCTTTCTACGTCTCTTTATAATGCTCTTATCAAGTTTCATGTTAGGGATACCATACATGAGAAGTCCGCCGATCTCATCTTCTCTCTCGAAGACCTCAACATTATGTCCTCTGTGGTTAAGCTCATCGGCAACGGCAAGTCCCGAAGGGCCGCTTCCGATTACAGCAACTTTCTTGCCGCTCCTTATTTCAGGAACAACGGGCTTGATATAGCCCTTTTCAAAAGCTGTTTCTATTAAGTACAGCTCATTGTCGTGAACCGTTACGGCATCACCGTTCTGGCCGCACATACATGCCTTCTCGCAAAGTGCGGGACAAACTCTTCCCGTAAACTCAGGGAAGTTACTTGTCTTATGAAGTCTTGCAAAAGCATGTCCGTCGTGTCCTCTGTAAATCTCATCATTCCACTCCGGGATGAGGTTGTGGAGGGGACATCCCGTTACCATTCCTCCAAGATTCATTGCCGACTGACAGAAAGGAACTCCGCAGTTCATGCATCTTGCTGCCTGCTCTCTTCTCTCCTTAACATCCAGAGGAGCATGAAACTCCTCGAAGTTAAGAATTCTGTCTTCAGGCAGGATATCTTTATTATTTGTTCTTGTATATTCAAGAAAGCCTGTTTCTTTTCCCATTTTACATCTCCTATATCATATTATGAAGTGAAGTAACCCATTAGCTCAAGAGTCACTTGTGACTCTTGTCGCGCCGATGCGCTGTTCATGCCAGTTCTTTAAACGCCTCTAACACAGCGTGGTCGTGGTCTATTCCCTGTTCCTCAAACTTGCTTATAGCCGTAAGCATCTTCTGATAATCGTTCGGAACTATCTTCTTAAAGTCGGGAATATAGCTCTTAAAGTTTTTAAGGATTTCTTTTCCGTATTCAGAGCCCGTCTCTTTTACATAATCTTCAAGGATAAGCTTAAGCTCTGCAATATCGTACTTCTCGGTCACTTCATAAAGAGATGCCATATCTTTGTTCATTCTAAGATAAAGAGTATGCTCCTTATCAAGAACGTATGCGATTCCGCCGCTCATGCCGGCTGCGAAGTTCTTACCTGTCATTCCAAGGATAACTGCTTTTCCGCCTGTCATGTATTCAAGACCGTGATCGCCGCAGCCCTCAGAAACAGCTATTGCTCCTGAGTTTCTTACACAGAATCTCTCGCCTGCAACACCGCATACATAGGCTTTTCCTGCTGTTGCACCGTAGAGAGCAACGTTACCTATTATGATATTCTCATGTGCCTTATATGTAGCTTTATCGGAAGGCCTTACGATAACCTTTCCGCCTGAAAGTCCCTTACCAAATCCGTCGTTGGCATCACCGTAAAGCTTCAAAGTAACGCCCTTAGGAAGGAACGCACCAAATGACTGTCCGCCACCGCCGTATGCTTCAACGAATACGGAATCCTCGGGAAGAGTATTCTTAAAGTCATCGGTAACCCTGCTTCCAAGAAGTGTACCAAAGCTTCTGTCGGTACTTGAGATATCGACTTTCATCTTTACTCTCTCAGATTCGGATGCTCTTCTTTCCTCATCTTCATTTGCCTTTACAGCATAAGCCTTAAGTGCATTCTTTCCTTTTTCATACTCAGGAATAAGAACCTTTGAATCCAAAGTATTAACAAGTCCGAAATCATATACATCCTTAGGATCGAAGTGATTCTTTTCAATTCCGGCATACTTGCTGTCAAGAATTCTGCTAAGATCTGCAGCGTCCTTGCATCTGGCCCCACGAACACTTCTCATCTTAAGGCAATCTGTTCTTCCTACCATATCGGTAAGCTTTCTGAATCCGAGTTCACTCATGATCTCACGAAGCTGTCTTGCGACAAAGAGCATGAAATTCATGACATACTCAGGCTTACCTGTAAATCTCTTTCTGAGCTCTTCGTTCTGAGTTGCGATTCCGACAGGGCATGTATCTTTTGAACATACACGCATCATCATGCAGCCCATACATACAAGGGGAGCTGTTGCAAAACCAAACTCCTCTGCGCCGAGAAGTGCTGCGATGGCAACATCTCTACCTGTCATGAGCTTACCGTCTGCCTCAAGAACTACTCTGCTTCTAAGTCCGTTATCTACAAGTGACTGGTGTGCTTCACTTACTCCCAGCTCCCACGGAAGTCCCGCATGGTGAACCGAAGATGAAGGTGCGGCACCTGTTCCTCCGTCATATCCGGATACAAGGATTACCTGTGCTCCTGCTTTTGCAACACCTGAAGCTATTGTTCCAACGCCTGCTTCAGAAACAAGCTTAACAGAGATTCTTGCTCTGTCGTTTGCATTCTTAAGGTCATAAATAAGCTGCGCAAGATCTTCTATTGAATAGATGTCATGGTGCGGCGGAGGTGAAATGAGTGCAACACCGGGTGTTGAGAAACGTGTGCTTGCAACCCAAGGGTATACCTTCTTTCCGGGAAGGTGTCCGCCCTCTCCGGGCTTTGCTCCCTGCGCCATCTTGATCTGAATTTCCTGTGCACTCTGAAGATATCTGCTTGTAACGCCGAATCTTCCCGATGCAACCTGCTTAACGGCACTGTTTCTCTCAGTTCCGAAACGTGCAACGTCTTCACCGCCCTCACCGGTATTAGACTTTCCGCCGAGTCTGTTCATTGCTACGGCAAGTGTCTCGTGTGCCTCTTTTGAAAGAGAACCGTATGACATAGCACCTGTCTGGAAGCGCTTAACAATCTCTTCTTCGCTCTCAACCTCTTCGATCGGAACAGGCTTTTTAGCAGGTACGAAGGACAAAAGAGCTCTCAATGTATGAGGTCTGTCCTCGTCATCAACCATCTGTGTGTATTCCTTGAATCTCTCATAGTCCCCCTCTCTTACCGCTCTCTGCAAAGTAACGATAGTCTTAGGGTTATACATATGGTCTTCCTTGTCATCACCGCTTCTGAGCGCATGGAAGCCGATAGAATCAAGTGTTGAATCGGTTGAAAGTCCGAGAGGATCGAATGCCTTATCGTGACGAAGCTCAATATCCTCACCAATCTCCTCTATGCCGATTCCGCCAACTCTGCTGGTTGTTCCTGTAAAGTATTTATCAACAAGCTCTTTTGACAGACCAATAGCCTCGAAAATTCTCGCAGACTGATAGGACTGCAAAGTAGAGATACCCATCTTTGCAGCGATCTTTACTACGCCGCCCAGAAGTGCCTTGTTGTAGTCCGCAATAGCGGTATGATAATCTTTGTCCAAAATTCCTATATCTATGAGCTCGGCAATGCACTCCTGAGCAAGATAAGGATGAATCGCTCTTGCACCAAAACCAAGAAGTGTAGCGATCTGGTGAACATCTCTTGGCTCACCGCTCTCAAGGATGAGTGATACGGCTGTGCGTCTCTTTGTCCTTACAAGATGCTGCTCAACAGATGAAACCGCAAGCAATGAAGGAATCGGCATGTGGTTCTCGTCAACTCCTCTGTCTGAAAGGATAATGATGTTTACTCCGTCTGCAACGGCTCTGTCTACAGATATGTTAAGCTGCTCCAAAGCTCTCTCGACGGGGGTATTCTTGTAATACAAAAGTGAGATCTTTCTCACCGAAAAGCCCTGCTGATCGAGAGCTTCTATCTTCATCAGGTCAACGCCTGTAAGTATCGGATTATTAACTTCCAAAACTCTGCAGTTGTCGCTCTTTTCTTTTAACAGATTTCCGTCGGAACCGATATAAACGGTTGTATCTGTAACAACTTTCTCACGAAGAGAGTCGATCGGCGGGTTTGTAACCTGCGCAAAGAGCTGCTTGAAATAGCAAAAAAGCGGCTGGTGATGAGTTGAAAGCATAGCAAGAGGTACATCTGTACCCATGGAAACTGTAGGTTCTATTCCGTTCATCGCCATTGGAAGAATCTGCTGTTTAACATCTTCATATGAATATCCGAACACCTTGTAGAGCTTATCCCTCATCTCCTGTGTATGTGTAGGAATCTTCTTGTTGGGAATGCTGAGCTTATTAAGGTGTAAAAGATATCTGTCAAGCCACTCACCGTAAGGCTTAGCCTGTGAGTACTTGTTCTTACACTCTTCATCAGAGATTATGCGTCCCTCTTTTGTATCAACAAGGAGCATATGTCCCGGTGAAAGACGTGATTTCTTTACGATATTCTCTTCAGGAATATCAAGGACACCGACTTCCGATGAAAGGATAAGTCTTCCGTCCTTTGTAACATAATATCTGGACGGTCTGAGACCGTTTCTGTCAAGTGTTGCGCCAAATACTTCGCCGTCTGTGAAAAGAACTGCCGCAGGGCCGTCCCATGGCTCCATCATTGTCGCATAGTAGTGATAGAAATCTTTTCTGTCCTTATCCATGAAGTCGTTATGCTTCCAAGGCTCGGGAATTGCGAGCATCATTGCAAGCGGAAGATCCATTCCGTTCATGTAAAGGAACTCAAGTGTATTGTCGAGCATTGCGGAATCAGATCCCGAAGATGAGATAACGGGATAAACCTTTGAAAGATCGTCACCGAAAACGTCCGAAGACATAGTCTCTTCTCTGGCAAGCATTCTGTCGCTGTTTCCGCGAATAGTATTGATCTCTCCGTTGTGGGCGATCATCCTGTACGGATGAGCTCGCTGCCACGAAGGAGTTGTGTTAGTTGAAAAGCGGCTGTGCACAAGCGCAATCGCTGTTCTGTAATCAGGAGAAAGGAGGTCCTCGTAGAACTTACGCAGCTGTCCTACAAGGAACATTCCCTTATAAACAATGGTTCTGGATGAAAATGAACAGATGTAAGTATCTTCAGAAGATTTCTCATACTCTCTTCTAAGGCAGTAAAGACGTCTGTCAAATTCAATTCCTCTTGCCGCATCCGAAGGTCTCTCAATAAAGCACTGAGAAATATGAGGCATACAGTTTCTTGCAACCTCTCCCAGAATTTCGGGATGAGTCTCAACATCTCTCCAACCGAGTACCTTAAGGTTTTCTTTTTCTGCAATGACTTCAAGCATGCGCTTTGCAAACATACGCTTCATAGGGTCCTGAGGAAAAAAGAACATCCCTATTCCGTAATCGCCTGCTTCTTTAAGAGAAATACCGATTTTTCTTGCTTCAAGAGAAAAGAATCTGTGAGAAATCTGTACAAGTATTCCTACACCGTCACCGACTTTTCCTGTTGCATCTTTTCCTGCTCTGTGCTCAAGTTTTTCTACTACCTTGAGCGCATCATCAAGAACTTTGTTGTCTGCACTTCCGTCTATATTGATGACTGCACCTATACCGCAGGCATCATGTTCATTCATCCAAGTTTCCATTTTTATCCTTCCTTTTTCCTTTTTATCTTAATGAGAAAAGCATCTGTCCGTATGTCGGATATCCGAGATAGCTGTCAGGAACAAGCGCTTCTGCAGCATCTGCATACTTTCTCACTTCATCCATGTCTGCAAGAATTGTCTTCTGGTAGTAAGAAGCCTGTTCGAGAACTTCAGTCTTACCCTCAGCAACTGTTGTATCAGCTGCAAGTTTCTTAAGAGCTTCGCTCATCTTACCCTGAGCTTCGTCAATTGCTTTGAGTGTCTCAATCTCGAATGTTGCACTCTTTTCTCCAAGAAGGCTCTTCTTCCCTGCTGCCTCTTCAAGAAGATCGCTCTGATATGCGATAAGTCCTTCCATGAGATCTTTCTTTGCCATCTCCTGCAAAGTCAAAGACTCGATGTGGATTGACTTTGAGTAGTTCTCAAGAAGAATCTCATATCTTGAATCAATCTCTTCCTTTGTGAAGATGCCGTGCTTTGTAAAGAGATCAACAGACTCTTTTTCCTTGAAGTAAGGAAGTGCATCGGGAAGTGACTTAAGGTTGGGAAGTCCTCTCTTTGCAGCCTCTTCTACCCACTCGTCTGTATATCCGTTTCCGTTAAAGAGAACTCTCTTATGAGCTACAAGTGTCTCTTTAAGTACTTCTGCGATCTTTTCATTAAGCTTATCTTTCTCAACGCCCTCAAGCTTTGCATAGATCTTTGCGATCTCTTCTGCAACCGCTGTGTTAAGAACGATATTTGCATTTGCTACAGAAACTGCAGAACCGGGCATACGGAACTCGAACTTGTTACCTGTAAATGCGAAAGGTGATGTTCTGTTTCTGTCTGTGTTGTCCTTTGTGAAGTGAGGAAGAACTTCTGCTCCCATTCCCATCTGAACTTTGCCCTTGCTGTGGTATGCGTTTCCTTCTTCAACACCTTTAAGTACTTCGCTAAGCTCGTCACCAACGAAAATTGAAATGATTGCCGGAGGTGCCTCGTTTCCGCCAAGTCTGTGATCGTTTCCTGCAGATGCAACGGAAAGTCTAAGAAGTGGTGCATACTCATCAACAGCTGCGATAACTGCCATAAGGACTACAAGGAAAGGAGTGTTCTCACCGGGGTTCTTACCGGGATCTAAGAGGTTCATTCCCGTATCTGTGCAAACAGACCAGTTGTTGTGCTTACCTGAACCGTTGATTCCCTCGAATGGCTTCTCATGTAAGAGGCATGCGAAGTTGTGCTTGTCAGCAACTTTCTTCATAACTTCCATTGTGAGCTGGTTGTGATCTACAGCGATGTTTGCTGTCTCAAATACAGGTGCAAGCTCGTGCTGTGAAGGAGCAACCTCGTTGTGCTTTGTCTTTGCGGGAATTCCGAGTTTCCAGAGTTCCTCGTCAAGATCGTGCATATATGCTGAAACCTTAGGCTTAATTACACCGAAGTAGTGATCTTCCATCTCCTGACCTTTTGTTGCAGGCGCACCAAGAAGTGTTCTACCTGTGAAAAGAAGGTCTTTTCTGAGTTTGTAATCTTCTTTATCGATAAGGAAATATTCCTGCTCTGAACCGATTGTTGTGCTTACTCTGTTAACGTCCTCATATCCAAGGAGCTTGAGCATCTTAACAGCTTCTCTTGAAAGAGCCTCCATTGATCTTAAGAGAGGTGTCTTTTTATCAAGAGCTTCTCCGCCGTATGAGCAGAATGCTGTAGGAATGTAAAGAGATCCGTCTTTAATAAATGCCGGTGATGAAGGATCCCAAGCTGTATATCCTCTTGCTTCGAATGTTGCACGAAGTCCTCCTGAAGGGAAACTTGAAGCATCAGGCTCACCCTTTACGAGCTCTTTTCCTGAGAACTCCATGATAACCTTGCCGTCTTCTGTAGGTGAAATGAAGCTGTCATGCTTCTCGGCTGTAAGACCTGTCATAGGCTGGAACCAGTGTGTAAAGTGTGTTGCACCGTGCTCTACTGCCCACTCTTTCATTACTGCAGCAACGCAATTTGCTACATCAAGCTCAAGATGTGTTCCTTTCTCAATTGTCTTGTGAACTGCCTTGTATATGTCCTTAGGAAGCCTGTCTTTCATAACCTTGTCATTAAAAACAAGACATCCAAATTCTTCTGTTAATTTCTCTGCATCGATCATTTTAATTTCCTCCGTTTTTAATATTTATTTTCCTGATGCTCCGTAGTTTGAAAGAACTCTTGCGGAAGGATCGTCAACATTACAGCCTTCCCAGCTCTTATTGGGCATCCAAAAATCTACTACCATATCTGACTGACCGGGATAGTACTTCTCAAACAGTTCTCTGTACAGGAGAGACTCCCTTGTAAATGGAGTTGCATGAGTGTACTTCTTTTTCATTGTTTCAAGATCTGCAAAAGAGTATTTCCCTTCAGCATATTCAATAAGGTCGTCCCTGAGCGAATGTCCTACGGCATCTGAGAAAGCTGCCTTTTCTCTCATAAGGATCGATCTTGGAATAACTTCATCTTTTTCAAAAGCCTTTCTTAATAAGAACTTTCCGATTCCGTATGTGTTGAGCTTCTTTTCGGGATCTATGCTCATTACATAACTTACAAAATCAAGATCTCCGAAAGGAACTCTTGCTTCGAGTGAGTTTACGCTGATACATCTGTCTGCCCTGAGGACATCGTACATGTGAAGCTCTCTCACTCTCTTTTTTGCCTCTTCCTGGAAGGCTTCGGCGCTCGGAGCAAAGTCCGTATATTTATAACCAAAGAGCTCATCTGAGATCTCACCTGTAAGAACTACTTTGATATCGGTGTTTTCATGTATCCATTTGCACAAAAGATACATTCCGATGGAAGCTCTTATTGTTGTGATGTCGTAAGTTCCAAGTGCCTCAACAACAGGCTCGAGTGCGTTAAGCACATCTTCTTTGGTGATTATGACTTCGTGGTGATTGCTGTGAATGTACTCCGCAACTTCCCTTGCATATTTAAGGTCGATCGCATCGATATCCATTCCAATCGCAAATGTCTCAATCGGCTTGTCCGAAAGTCTTGCGGCAACACCGCAAACAAGTGATGAATCAAGTCCTCCGGAAAGAAGGAATCCTACGGGCGCATCAGCGTCGAGTCTTTTTTCTATTCCGTTTACGAGCTTGTCGTGTATCTTTGTTGTTATGACTTCAAGGCTGTCTGTCGAAATTTCTTTTACGTCAGTCATATCCTTATAACATACAAATTCCCCGTCCTCGTAGTAATGTCCGGGCGGGAAAGGCATAACTTTCCGACATGTACCTGTGATATTCTTTGGTTCCGATGAAAAAAGGATGTGTCCTTCATCGTCGTATCCGTAATAAAGAGGTCTGATACCGATTGGATCTCTTGCGGCTATGAACTTTCTCTTTGCCGCGTCATAGATCACACATGCAAATTCGGCATCCAAAAATCCAAACATCTTGGTTCCGAGCCTCTCATAAAGAGGAAGCAGTATCTCGCAATCACTTTCGCTCTTAAAGCTGTAGCCCAGGGAAATGAGATAATTTTTGATATTCTCAAATCCGTATAATTCTCCGTTACATATAACTACGTTTCCATTTAATGAAAAGGGCTGCATACCCGCTTCATTTAATCCCATGATGGAGAGTCTGTTAAATCCCATCCATCCTTCGTCGACCTTCAGAGTTCTCGACATGTCGGGGCCTCTGGAATGAGTCTTATATAACATTTCTTCAAAAAATTCCTGAGCAACATCTGCTCTAGCGTATGTAAGAATTGCGCACATACTTTATCCTTCCTCCCGGTGTTTCATTTATTCAAACGGTCTGTGTAATAGCCTGGGCGGCAATATATACAATATTTTGCTCCGATTGTGCCAAACACTACGATGAGCCTGTCAGTCTCATCGTAGTGGCACAAAATCGCAAACTATTGTATATATTGCCTTAATGGCTATTGCGCAAACGCCTTTGTTGCTTGAATTTATTTACCTTTATATCGGGGACTAAACTCAGTTGAACTTACATCTCACTTCGATCGATGTAAGACGTTCGAACTAGCTTCGTAAATACCTCAGCAAGTTCTCACAGCAAGTACATCCCCATGGTTCGCACTAGGCTCGTATGAAACCTCGCCAAGTGCTCTACTCAACGTCAGCCAACGCTGCTGCTCCTTCTTCGCCGGTACGAATCTTTACGACGTTTTCAAGGCTGTAAACGAAGATCTTTCCATCTCCGATGTGGCCGGTATAAAGAGTCTTTTTAGCAGCTTCAATTACATCTTCAACAGGAATCTTGCTGATAACCACTTCCAACTTGATCTTAGGAAGGAGGGTTGCGTCCATCTCAACTCCGCGATACATATCGCCTGAGCCTTTCTGGATGCCGCAACCCATGACTTGAGTAACAGTCATCCCGGTTACGCCGAGTTCGTTCATCGCACGTCTCAGTTTGTCATAGCGGGACAACTTAGCGATAATAACAACTTTATGAATTCCTGATTCTGTATGTACAGGTGCTGTAACAACAGGCACCGAAGCTTTCTTCTGTATTTCTGAAGCCTCTTCGTAAGAACTTACTCCGAGGTCTGTATTTTCGTTAACTGACATATTCAAGGTGTTTGAAACATCCATGATGGCAAATCCTGAATATGCTGATGCAAGTCCATGCTCTGTAGAGTCAAGTCCGAGGATTTCTTCTTCCTCTGTAACTCTGAGTCCCATAATCTTCTTAATAGCAAGGAAAGTAATTGTAATAGTTACTGCTGTCCAAGCTGCTGTGCAGATCATACCGATGAACTGTAATCCAAGGAGCTTGAATCCGCCGCCGTAGAAAAGACCTACAAGCTCATTTCCTGCTGAGTCGGCGATTGAATAACCGGGTGCTGTATTTGTTGCAAAAAGACCTACAGCAAGTGTTCCCCAGATACCGTTTAAGCAATGTACTGCAACTGCTCCGACGGGATCGTCTACGTGAAGCTTATAATCAAGGAACCAAACACCGAAGCAAACAAGAAGTCCGGCAACGATTCCGATGATGATCGAACCAAAAGCATCTGTTACATCACAAGGAGCTGTGATAGCTACAAGACCTGCAAGTGATGCGTTGAGACACATTGAAACATCAGGCTTGCCATACTTTACCCATGTGAAGATCATGCATGTTACTGTTGCAAGTGCAGGTGCGATTGTTGTTGTTACAAATACCGATCCGAGCTGATCGATTGAAGTACAAGCTGCTCCGTTGAATCCGTACCATCCAAGCCAAAGGATGAATACACCAAGTGATGCAGCTACAAGGTTGTGACCGGGGAAAGCATTTACTTTTGTAACTTTTCCGTTCTTGTCTTTTTCAAACTTACCGATTCGGGGTCCAAGGATTGCTGCACCGATAAGTGCTGAAATACCACCTACCATGTGAATGCAGTTGGAACCTGCGAAATCGTGGAAGCCCATCTGCGAAAGGAAGCCGCCGCCCCATGTCCAGTGTGCTTCAATAGGATAGATAACTGCTGAAATGACTGCCGAGTACACACAATATGATAAGAACTTAGTTCTCTCAGCCATCGATCCTGAAACGATTGTTGCTGTAGTAGCACAGAAAACAAGGTTAAATACAAAGTTGGACCAATCAAAGTTTGCATAGTTTGTAAAAATGTCAAATCCGGGTTTTCCGATGATTCCGACCATATCCTCACCGAGGAAAAGTCCAAATCCGATTAAGATGAAAACTACGGTTCCTATACAAAAGTCCATAAGGTTCTTCATTATGATGTTTCCGGTATTCTTGGCTCTTGTAAAACCGGCCTCGCACATTGCAAATCCGGCCTGCATCCAGAATACTAATGCTGCTCCAATGAGGAACCAGACACCGAAGACACTACTGTCTATTGCACTTAAGATTTCTTCACTCATACAATTTCTCCTCTCCCTTTTTGTTCAATATCTATTTCGTTTTTGAACAAAAAACAACAGGACATCAGCCATCTACTAATACCGTAGAAGGTTGATGCCCCATTGCATCAGAATTGATATTATTTTTTATTTATAAATCGCTTCTGTGAAAAACCGCCTCATTCCTCGATTTTTCAACGATTTCACAAATATTCTTTAATCCACGAATACTTGTATACAACCGAGATTATAATACTCCGGAAATATTATACCGATTGCATCAGGGCATAAACACACAGTTACAGCCCGAAAAACAGAAAAAGCGCCTTAGAGTTATTCTCTAAGACGCCCTTGTCTTTATGTTTTATGATTCTACTCTCACATATATGAGTTGTCAAGCATAAAATTTTCTAAATTCGAATGGTCTCTTGGGGACGGAGTTTGTGGACCATTTTGCCACTACTCATAAACGGTTTTAAGAAAAATCTTTTCCTTAAACGCTCCTCTTTTTTCCGCCTTCTCTTTTCGCACAGATTCCAATTGCTCAAGCGTGTAGCCCCTGGCTTCGGCAACGGCGTAGATTACTTCCATTAAGTCCGCAAGTTCTTCTATGTTCTGATCTTTGTGATATTCATTTAGCTCTTCGTCCAATTTCGCATCAAGCATCGCCAAATAATCATCATCCGGCAAAATCTCCGTCTTGCATATTCTGCCGTCATTCTTTATAATCTCGGGAATCTTATCCCTGACAAGTTTATTGTGTGTTACTACAGCCATTGTAAATCCACTCCTTAAATCCCAGTGTCTGCGCCGACTCGTATACAGGCTTTATGATATGTTCAAGGCGCTCGATAAAAGCATTCCTGTTAAGTCCATCCGAATATAACTGATTCCGTATCTCCTGATTATTAAGATGATACAGCGCTATCTTATTAAACTCACGCGCCACGATATCATTCTTTGCTTTCAGCTCATAAGCACGATACTCAATGTCGCCAAGTGATCTAAAATACATATCCCAAGAAGGCAAAGAATTACTCTTACTACTATTGATTGACTTTGTTGTCGGATGAAGATTCCAAAGCTCATCATGTGCAACATACTGCCACGGCACAAAATGATCTACAGATATAATCTCGTCTGCCAAAAAAACATCACCATAAATATCTCTGAGCGAAGAATCTATCTGCACAATAATCTTCCAATACTTCCTTACTCGCTCTATATCTCTTGAAGCAGGCGCCTCAATCTTATCCGCAATTCCCGGAACACTCGGATTCTTATTCTGCAAATACTGTATCAGCTTAAGCTGCGCCCAGCCGCGCAATATCTCTTTATGTTTAAAAAGATATTCCGACCACAAGCTGTTTATTTCAATTCGGGTATCAAGTCCGCCTATCAGATCAAAATAGTATATCAATCTGCGCTGACGATTGATTTCATCCGTCAGGTTCTTCTTTGAACCGTTCCACATAGTTCTTTCTATTTTTATCTCATCATAGAAAGGAACCTGCAAACGGTAAGGAACATTCAAAGTCAGATCCGCTTTGTATTTTGCAATGCTCTTATCATCCGTAGTCTGCAAAAATGCTATTATCTTCTCTCTTTTCTCCGAAGACATAAAACCATATCCATTATGAATATACTTAACTACTTCCTCAAGATTATCCGTTATGCCAAGCGGCCCGAGACGCAGATGATATTCAGTCACCATATACCATGCATCCGCGATCATCTCATTAATAAGCTCATCAAAAGAAAACCTGTTATTCTTTCCATCCAATTTCCGCAGTATCGCCTGAAACCAAAAGAATTTGTAACAGTTCGTAGTATTGTCAAAAAGCCTGCTCAAATGCCCAATATTCAATTCATCAGAATGTGGTAACTGCATAGATCGCCCCTATGAAATCACTGCCGGAATAAATTGTGATTGCAAGTGATGGAATATATGTATCAAACACTAACTTATCAGATTTATCATTTTTCTAAAAATATATATCTACCTTTTCGTAGGGATTTTTCAACATCTAAAATCTTTATTGGCACTCCATTGTAATCATATTCATAATTCAAAGGAAGAGCATTTATATTATAAGACCTGTAACCTACTTTTGTTTTCATTAAAAGCAATTTACTATTTATATTTTTTTTATAAAATCAGAAACTTCGTTTGTTAAGCCATGTCCCAAAATAACTCCACACAAATCACCATCTTTAAATTGTAAATACTTCTTTGATGATTTCGTGATCATTCTCCACTCCTTTTCGTAGCTCCATCCTATCTCTTTCTTATAAAAACTATTTCTAATAAGTTTTGTTAACGCCCTATCTGATTTAACATATTCCTCTTCTCGTTCTTGACAATACTCAACTTCCCCAATTTCTCCAAATACCCCTTTTGTAGAAAAGCACAGGCATACACCTTTATATCCATTTGCATAATGTGCCCAAAGTTGAGGATTATTCCACTGTTCTGATAATGATAAAACTTTAAATTTCTCTTTTTTATCCTTGATAAACATATCTTCCTCATCTGCAGCCAAGGACATCGAATATCCTGCATATGCATCAGTAGAAATACTAATTATCTGCCCTTCTAACGGATCATTAAGCTGATTATATGTTGGAAGAAAAATTCTATTATTATTTATTATATCCAATAGTCTTATAAGGTCAGTAATTGAGCTTACTCCCTTATATTTGTATATAAAACTGGGTTTCTCCATTTCATTATCCTCTATAAGCATTGCGCATGTTATTTTGCAAATGCAATATCAATTATTTATTGTTTTCTGAACGCATTCTTTATTGCCTCTACAATCTGCTTCTTATCAGCTCCATCAGAGATTTCTTCCAAAACTTTTGTAAGTTTTGTAATAAAACTTTTGGCAAATTTAGATTCAATAAACTTTGTAATCCAATCAATATCATCAAGCGTTTTGTTTCCTAAATATACTTGTTCAAAAGCATAAATTGTCCCTTCTCCTATTGCCGCAACAAAACCTCCTGCTATAACTGCATTAACAACGCTTGCCGCAAGATTTAAGCCCGGAATTGCTTTCAAAGCAATTATTGCGTTTCTTGCAACTGCACTCACCGTGCCAACTTCAATGATAATACTGATAAACTTCTTACTTCTCTCATCCTTCTTTATTCCATAAATCGAAGCTATTGCATTTACTTCTGCAATTTCAGTTGGTGATAAAATCATTGCGTCTGGGAACGGAATAGGAACTGCTCCGACAACTACTCCCGCAGTAGTCGCTACTCCAACAACAGACTGCGCCATCAATCTCCTGCGCTGTAATTTATATGAATTGACATCATTAATTGCTGCCTTTTTTCCATCAGGTAACAATGCAACTGTCTTCTCTATAAGTTCCGGTATTCCATACGGTGCAGCAAAAGCGTCATCATTAAGCACATATGTTGCTGCAACAACCGGAATGATCTCACGAAGATTTGCTCCTGCTTTTTTCTGCCTGTAAAATACCTTTTTAACCAATTCAATATTCTGATCACGTTCTGGAACAGAATATGATTTTGTAATAACAACAATAATCGGAACAGATTTCCAAATACTCGTTGCTCTCATAAGATTTTTAATAGTATCATCAAATAGTTTACTGGAAGTTCCATCTATACAGAACCAGATTACATTAATGCTATGATCTTCATCAGTCACACTCTGCTTAGACCATTTTTGCACTTCCTGAATAACCTTCATTTTCTTAATAAAAGCCGGTTCGAATCCGGCAGTATCTACAAGCCGCAAACCAATCTCTTCGTTCAAATATATATTTATATTCTTCGTAGTCCCCTCATATCCTATTCCGGTTTCTGCATCTTCGGTTCCGATAACCGCATTTATCAGTGTCGACTTGCCAACACCTGAATTGCCTATAACCAGAACATTTCCCATCTCCATAAGTGAACCTCCAAATATGACAATGTAAAGACTGTTTTATACTAATGTAAAAAACCAAGACTTAATACTCCTAGTGAACAGGGTTTGTTGACCATTTTGCCGCTACTCACAAACGCTTTTACCAATCAATAACCTCAAAAAACTCTTCAATATTGCTATTCCTTTTATTCACCGCTTCCTTATCATAATCTGTCTTCTTAATTTTTATATCAAAAATCTTTTTCTTGATCTCATATTTATTGGAAATCATTTTTTCCTGCTTCTTAATTGACTCAAGCAAGTTCATGTAAGACTTCTTCCCTGTATTAAGAAACTCATATACATCTTCATTTCGTTTAAAAGCAGAAATATCTTTAAACTTCCAAGCATTGACAATATAATTCTTAGTATCCTGCCCCTTATATTCCGCATCATGTAAACAAGCTACATACTCAAAATCAGGGTTATCTGCGATCAAAAAATGCGGTGTATTTCCCTTCTTATTTTGTATCACGCAATACTCCAGCAGCTTCAAGAAGTTTTCCTGCTCACCGGGTATAGTTTTAATCCTGTCAGCATCAACAATAATAAACTTAGCAAGATAATTGGTCTGCGCCTCTTTTCTAATCTGCTTCAAAAAATTAGAATATCCACCACCGTGCATATTAATAGGCTTTAGAACAAGTTCGACACCCTGCTTCTTACGCATCTTGTCAATGTAATTATACTCCGTATCACCTTCGCAAAAAATGGCATACCTTTTCTTTAGTATCCTCTCTTTTCTACTCAAAAGCCGTACCTCCCAATATTCCTTTCATATAAAACTCATATACCTTAGCAGTCTCATACCGCACTTCAGGAAAATCCGAAAGTGAATACAGCTCAGAAGTAAGACTATCCTTACTCTTGGTAACAAAATAAATCTGTTCCTTCATATAAGTCTTGAGATTCAAATGCAGTACATTATGCGTAGAAAAGATAAATTGCCCCTTGTGTTCCTCTCCATTAACAAAAGCAATCACTCTGTCTGAGAGTATAGGATTCAGTACCCTGTCCATCTCATCGGCAAATACAACCCTGTTCTCATAAACCACTCTGAAAATCTGAACAGCCCATGCAAAAAACTCCCTGACACCTGTAGAATCCTGCTGCAGTTCCCTACGAATTTCATTACCATCAGAATCTTTTCTGATAATCAGCGATTTACCGTAAGGTTTATCATTATCAACTTCAACCCCTGAAATACTGTAATCAACCATGCGGAAAATATCTATAAAACGCGGATCGCGCATGACTTTGATATCTTCATCTTTATTAAAAGGATTTCCGTCATGATCTTCAGGAACAGCTCCCGGAAGCAAAACATTCTTGAACCAGCTTGTTGTCTCGCTCGCGTCTTCATTGCCAAGTAGCGCAAGCTTGCTTATGAAAAGTCCGTAACTGTTATTGCTGTTTTTCAAAGCAACATCCAGTTCCGAAACCTTCCCCTCTTTCTTCTCATATTTTCCGTCCTTATCTCTGCACACAGAAAAAAGACAAGAAAAAGCTCCTTTACGCTTGCTCTGCTTATATAGTGCTTCACTTGTAATTCCAATCGAATCAATTCCAAGGGAATACTTGTAGCATTTTCCCTGTTCTGATATAAAGCATATTTCAAATCTCTGCTCAGGATTCTTATCAGTAAGATAACTGGAGACATTAACAAATGCACCAACCGACTGAACCTGCAAATTGTAATCTATCAGCGATTTCAAAAATTTAAGACTACCAATAAAATTAGACTTACCACCCGCATTTTCACCTACTATCACTGCAGTTTTCAAAAGATCGTAGCCCACATCCGAAGAAGTGTAATTGTCCGGATATCTAGTCTTCACCTTACTGTTAGGCGCTTCCATACTGAATTCACTCTCAACATTAAAAGAACAAAAATTATTGAACTTAAAACTTATCAGCATCCTTTAATCTCCTTTTCGATGCCTCTATTATAGCACAAAAGTTTTTACCTAAACCAGATTTTTGATTTAGGTAAAAACTTTTTAAGTTTTTTCATTATGAAGGCACCTACCAAAACCAAAATATCGTTTAGCAAAAACCATCTTTTATTTTCCTAATGTATTGCTTGTTATAGCTGCTGCCTTTGCTGCGATAGAATTTGTGGCCGCATATAATGAGCTTGTAGGTGCAACAGGACTCATCAAAACCTTTCCGGTACCTCTATATACATTCACAAGTCCTTCTCCACTGGCTGCAGAGCCAATCAATGTCTTTGTCGTTCTCTCTACAGTAAATTCAAGATTTGAAGACCAGCACACAGCAAGATTTCCATCAATCTTCAATGTGTCATTGTTGAGATCAACTTCGATAAGCTCGTTATATGGAACATTACTTTCAAGCGCAGCAACACCTGAACCAGACAAGCTTAGATTAAAAAGACCTTCTCCTCCAAGCGCAGCCGAAGAAAGATTCTTTCTTGCAACAACACTTGTCTTTACGGTTCCCGAGCATGCGTAGAACATTCCGTCTTCAATAGTCATTCCTGCGCCCCACTGCGCAACATCAACAAGAATAATGTATTTATATGTGGGTTCCAAAACAAGCCAGCCGTTTCCTACATATTCAGGCTTTATTGCTGACTCACCCGTAACAGCACCTTTCACGATTTTACCAAGCAGATCTCCCACTCCCTTAACTCCTGTGGTCGCATTTACATTTCCAGCCATCCACTGCATAGCACCAGCCTGAATAATCGCTGAATGATTATCATCAAGCTCAATCGCAACCTGCCTTCTGTGCACTCCCATCTTACTCATAAAGTACTCAGTCGAAGCATTTGCCGGAGATACGCTACTGTCCAGCATATACTCAAGCACATGAAAATTTCCGTTGTTCTCAACAAACTTCCTTGTTTCGTTTTCAAAATTCTTAATGTTCATATTGTGTCCTCCGGTTTATGATTCTGAAATTACTTTATCCCTTAGTTTTTGCTGTTCTTTTGTATTTTCTTCACTCTTATCAGAGAAAAGAAAACGAGGCGAGCCACTACCTTGATTGCACAGCTTATTAGCAAGCTCATCTAAACTCTCTGTTCCAAATAAATTGTACTCCTCTTCGGTTATTTCAAAATACTCGTCATACCATGCAACCCACGTAACAACGCATGCCATAACATATTTGTCGATACTTGGTATATATCCGACACGATATAGCTTTTCATTGCGAATCTTCTCGTTTTCCAGCTTCATAGTGTCCTCATTTTATTATCAATCATTTATAATCCCACACAGCTCTGTAAGCGATTTAATCCTCTTAGCTCCTTCCGGCACAGAAGCATATTGTTTTTTTCTGTCAATTAGTACTACTGCCATCCCTTCTTTCATAGGTCCGATTACATCATCATCCAAGGAATCTCCGACAAAAAGACATTCTTCCGCTTTCCATTTTGTTCTGTGCAAAATCTCCGAATAGAATTTGACATTCGGTTTATAGCACCTTAGTATCTCAGACGTAAATATCGGATTTATGCGTTCCAGTGATGTACCTTCTATATTATGTAGCAAAGGAGCTGTGTCTGTTGTTGAACCTATAGCAATAATGTAATTTTCGCTCAATTTATCAATAACACTCTCAGTTTCCTCAAAGAGCTTTCTATCAACAAGTGAATCAAGCATAGGTTTTATCGCAGTTTTCGGATCACCTGTTATGCCGTACAGTTCAAACATCTTTTCAAGATCTTTAACGAATATCTCTTCCTCCGTTATAAATTCTTCAAGTGAAAAGATATTTTCCCTATGTATCTTTTTCCATTTCTTATAGATTTCATCCGCATCTTCTGCAAGATCGTATTTACTGAAGATTGCTTTGGTCGCATCAACAGAACCGGTGCCTGTTGAAATTAGTGTGCCGTATGCGTCAAATATTATGTTTTTAATCATTGGGAGCCTCTTACCTTAAATATTCACCTACTCAATTCGATAACCAGGTCTTTATATCGCTCAGTCTTATTCTGAATGTCCTCTTCTGACACGCCATAGTATTTATATATATCCTTGTAAACACTATTAAACATCTTCATAAATTTCTTGCTTCCCTGTGCTCCTGCAGCAAGATAATCATTATTCTTCTCAATTATAATATGCATAGAATCATCATTATCTTTCCCTTTTTTTACATACTTATGGAAATCTATATCAAAAACTTCCTGCGGAATTGAATCAGCAATCTCTTTTTCCTTTTTTATCTTCTCATTCAATCGAATAAGCATTTCTTCTGCATCATCCGTTATATCAAAATCCAGATCGATATCCCGCCCTTGAGCCAGATCGGATCTATACTTAAAAAGAAATGCCGTACGTGTTTCCTCATATTCAAACTCGAACTCAGTTCGATCTACTTCCACAAAACCATACCTGCTTTTAATATATTCCTCAACTTCATCTAAGCTATGCACACCGGGTCTAATACTTTTTTCAATAAACCACCTTTTTATCCTATATGAAAAAGACATTATTCTCTGCGGTAGTGTCTGTTTCTTTGACTTATCACAAATAAATATAGATGTAGGGCCATCAGCACCGCCTATAATTTCAAAATGCTCATCTTCCATAATTCCTTTCATCTCCTCTTTACCCTGCATGCTTTCAGTGCTTCTTTCCAAATAGTCCTAGGGGACGGGGTTTGTGGACTATTTTATCACTACTCATGAACGTTTCTACCAATCAATTGGAAGCTTGTCCTATTACAATCGCCAAGGCTGTTGACGGAGCATTGAACTTATAGTCGTGCTACCCCATATCAACTATCGTTCCATCACTTTCCAGTTGCTGTCGCAATCTAAAATAAGATTTACCTCTTGTCTCAAATGATGGTACTGTTCCGCCAGATACTCTGGCTCCTTTAAAGACTGTAACTCCACTAGGGCTTATAATTGATTTACCACACATAACAATACTACCTTCCTAATCCCTAAACGCCGAACGCAACTTATCGGCTGAAATATCATAATTCTTCATATAATACTTATATTGTTCTGATTCCAAGAATTCTCTTTTTACCCCCACGCGCGCTATAGGCTCTAAACAGCATCCGTAATTCTTAACGAGTGGCATATAATCGCTAGTGTCCGCGCAAACAATCGTTTGCGAATTCTTGGCACTTCTATTTCCAAGACGTAGTCTTAGTTGTCTCACCGCTAATTTCTTGAAACCTTTTTCAAGAAAAATATAGTTTTCTCCACCCTTGTACGCTCTTGAATCATAAACCAAACAATCTGGTTTCTGCTCCAAAATACATTTCATCATATTCTCTTCACTTAATGTAAGTGATATACCATTATCTATCTTGTCTATCAATTCCTGAACTCCACATTTTCTGCCATCAATAATAATCAACTGCTCATCATTATCAGTAATAGGAATCGTACTGGTTGCATCATCATAAGCCCAAAAAGTTATGATATTGTTACTCGCCCCATGTTTTTTTATTTCTGCCCGCGAAGTATCTGGTGAATCAGCCCAATATGAAATACGCTGGTTAGGAAAAAGCTTTGAATAGCGTCCTGTACATTCTCTTAAATTTCCTGCGTGAAGATCATAAACAGATTTACCATAAAAACTTTCATTGAATTCCACACATCTATAAAAATCAAACTCATCAGTTACATATACCGGTAAGTTCTTATGCTTATATATAGTTCTCAAATAATTGTTGCTTTTAAAAAATTCACCCATCTTGTGTTACTCAAATCCCCTCTACTTCTCCGTTTTCCATTTTATTAAGTATATCATTTAAGAAAAATCCCTCAAAGTCAAACTGTTGCTTTAGCAAAGAAACAGTCATTAATGTACGTAATATCTGAATCACTAATCGTTCGCTGATGAAGGGATCTATGGTTGATCTTTATTCAATTCTTTAAATGGAGAATATTTGTAGAACTCGCTGTTCTTGATCCACTCAAGGGAGTGGTCAGCGAGGCGATGACATATCAGCTCATTCCATAGCTGTTCAAAGGTATCGTCGTAATCAGCTTTTCTGAAATAATTCTTGTTGGCGATACCATCGTTCTTGTTGGTTATGATAAACTTGCCATCTGCGGAAACAAACTGGATCAGCTTAGATTCATAGTCAAATGTCGCCGACTGATTGAATCTTTCTGAATAGATAAAATGAACTTGTTTAAATTCTCTTTTCTCGTGATTGTTATAATGCTGCTTCATCCTCTCGGAAACATTAGTGGATTCACCAATATAGATCTTTTTCCCATTCTCAAGAATATAGAGCATAGGCCAGTTATTGAGAAAATCATCATTTCCATAATTGTCGCTCGGAAATTTATGATTTGAAATCACATAAAGAATTTCCTGTGTCTGATCTGATGTAGTCATGTAGCCGCTCCGCTTTTTTTGATTATTGTAAAGCTGTGGTGCACACTAAAACAATTTATTCACTGTATAAAAATCAGGTAATATCTTCTTTCTTCAAAAGTTCGACAGCTTTGTGATACTCCTCTACAGTTGCATCGCAACCGTCGCATGCATCTTCAAATGAAAAATGATACTTATCCATCATCTTCTGAACTGCACTTACAAGTCTTTTCGCATCACCATATCGACTTCCTTCTTTTATACCTTCTCTTCTTCCTTCTTCAATTTTCTCTCTATCTCGCATTAGAAGTGTCATATACTCCACCTCCCATCTTTCATTACGCTTAACTGAATTTACTTCGTCAAGTAACTCATCTGTGAACTTATCTGTTGGTTCTCCGGTACGAACAAATCTCAAGAAATTACCGAGTTCAGTATCCTGAAGTTCCGTACAGGATGCATTAAGTATAACTTTATATGTCTCATCTCCCAGTGAAATGCCATAATCCTTACAGTAATTTTCAAATCTGTACGTCGGCTTGTCTATCCCGTATATATCCTCCATGCAAATGAAAATCACATAGCTTTTGGCAAGCTTCGCATAGTCTTCGCCTTTTTCTATCAAGTTAAGGTCTATCATTCCCTGATAATACCTTGCCCGTTTCGGAATGTTGCCGGGATTGGTTGTCTGCATCTCAATGTTATAAACGGTCCCTTTTTCATCATCCACATACACATCAAGTCTTACACTCTTGCTATCGTATGACGGATCAATAACCTTTTGTTCTTCCGGATAAGACAAACTCTTGATTTTTACTTCAAGAATTATTTCAAGCAACTGCTTACAAAGCTTTTCATTAAGCATCACTTTTGCAAACATAAAATCATCCGCAAAAGTCAAATCTTTAAATTCTTTTTGATTCATGGATCATCTTCCTTTCAATGCATATTTTTTTGTTCTTTTAAATCACAGAAGATAACCCATTAGGAAATATTTAAATGATAAAAAAACAAATCATATTCATATACATTATATCAAATCTAGTGCTGCTGTCATCAAATACCTCGACCTTTTTGCGAATCGCATAAATTGTACTATTTTTGCAAGGGATGTATAATCAATCACACGGAAAGAAAGATGAATCAAGATAGGAGCATTTAATGAAAAAAAGAATTACTAACCCAATTTTAATATGCACATTATGTCTTATCGTAGCTACTTCAACAGGCTGCGTAAGCCAAACAGACGAAAACAACGAAAATGCAACGGCAGATTTATCGCACACGGGTTCTGAATTGTTAAATAAAGAAAATCAAGAACAGGTAAATAATTCTGAAAGCACTCAGGCCAATTCTCTTATTAGCAGAAAATATGTAAGAGAAGACAACGATGTAATCTTCGGTGAGGAAGTCAGCTTTGAAACGTCTTACACTTTCTTTGAAGAAAATAATGGCGTTTTTTGCGAAAACTACGATATCGGAGGGGTACGAAGTTTTACCTATGACGAAAAAAAGATCTATTATTGCGATGGAACTTCATATGATTACACTATCGAAGGTGATGTTCTAAATATTGAAGGTGAGGATGGTCTCGTATCCTTTGAAAAAAAGGTTGAAACAGGTCCGATATATGAAGGTGACTTCTCTGAGTTTGAAGGAACATACAAAACGACTTCCAATACCAATGATTCATTTGGCGGTGGAGACATCATACCGGATGTGATTCTCGACTCAGATGGCATTATTACAGGTGGTTATGATACTGATATTCTTGAAATGCACAAAGAAAATAATGTGAATACTTTTGAAAATCAAAAACCTATATACGTGACAAAATGGAATGACGGCAGCTATTACTGTGTAGTCAACTTTTTATCGGATTCCTTCTTAGATGCAGATGGAGAAAACTGCGGAGGCTTTGTTGAATTGGCATATCGCATATATCCAAAAAATTCCAATTCCGAATTTGCTTCCTATTCTGATTATTCTAATGATTACGTCTATATCCAACTATATGAATTTGATGGCGGTGTTTACAATCCTGTATTTTACAAATCCGATACCCCTCAGTAAGCAAGTGCGGATTTCGTGAGAAAGTGATACAAGAGTCAACCAAGCCTCATCGACGAAGTCGATTCTAATTGGCTTGGTTGATGCATTCTTGAACCACAGATTCAAGATGTCATTGTTTTCTGAACGCATTCTTTATTGCCTCTACAATCTGCTTCTTATCAGCTCCATCAGAGATTTCTTCTGTTTTTTGTTGCAAATTTAGATTCAATAAACTTTGTAATCCAATCAATATCATCAAGCGTTTTGTTTCCTAAATATATTTGTTCAAAAGCATAGATTGCCCCTTCTCCTATTGCCGCAACAAATCCTCCTGCTATAACTGCATTAACAACGCTTGCAGCAAGGTTTAATCCAGGAATAGCTTTCAAAGCAACTATTGCATTTCTTGCAACTGCACTTACCGTCCCCACTTCAATGATAATTTTAATAAACTTCTTGCTTCTATCATCCTTTTTTATTCCATAAATTGAGGCTATTGCATTTACTTCTGCTATCTCAGTTGGCGATAAAATCATTGCATCAGGAAA
Source organism: Butyrivibrio sp. AE2005 (assembly GCF_000686965.1). Lineage (NCBI taxonomy): Bacteria > Bacillati > Bacillota > Clostridia > Lachnospirales > Lachnospiraceae > Butyrivibrio > Butyrivibrio sp. AE2005. The sequence goes on along the minus strand of NZ_KK366042.1, from coordinate 117,046 downwards.
TGGAATAGGTACTGCTCCGACAACTACTCCCGCAGTAGTCGCTACTCCAACAACAGACTGCGCCATCAATCTCCTGCGCTGTAATTTATATGAATTGACATCATTAATTGCTGCCTTTTTTCCATCAGGTAACAATGCAACTGTCTTCTCTATAAGTTCCGGTATTCCATACGGTGCAGCAAAAGCGTCATCATTAAGCACATATGTTGCTGCAACAACCGGAATAATCTCACGAAGATTTGCTCCTGCTTTTTTCTGTCTATAGAATACTTTTTTTACTAATTCAATATTCTGATCACGTTCCGGCACAGAATACGATTTTGTAATAACAACAATAATCGGAACTGATTTCCAAATACTTGTTGCTCTCATAAGATTTTTGATAGTATCATCAAATAGTTTACTGGAAGTTCCATCAATGCAGAACCAAATCACATTAATATTATGATCCTCATCCGTAACACTCTGCTTAGACCATTTCTGTACTTCCTGAATAACCTTCATTTTCTTGATAAAAGATGGTTCAAATCCCGCTGTATCTACAAGCCTCAAACCAATCTCTTCGTTCAAATATATATGTATATTCTTTGTAGTTCCCTCATACCCAATTCCGGTTTCTGCATCTTCTGTTCCAATAACCGCATTTATCAGTGTCGACTTGCCAACACCTGAATTGCCGATAACAAGAACATTTCCCATCTCCATAAGCGAACCTCCAAATATTACAATCTAAAGATCACAAACTCTCTTATCTAAATATGTAAGTGATAACAAAACTATATCTCCATCTGTACTATATGCCCATATTTCAGCTCATCCTGTAAGAGATCATAAACATATGCTGGACTTTCTCCATATAATCCTGTCTCTATATCCAAAAGTTTCTCGTATACTTCTGAATCATATATTATATGCATTGCTTTATCGTATTCTAGATTCTTGTCCTCGGTCAGCATTTCAACAAGATCTTGAAACATATACTCAATCATCTGTTGTTCTTTTGTCATATAACAAATTCCCGCCTAGTAACACTATTTAGTAATAGTTTGCTCCACATTATATATATTCAATGGCTTTTTCAAAATAGTCCACTAACCCCGTCACCGTAGCTCAAACTTCTCTCCTTCGTATACACGGATTGGGTTTCCGCGCACAATCTGCGCATGTTTGCTCCAGGCGTCGTTTTTCTGCAAATCCTTGCTTGTTTCATTAAGCTCTCTGAGAACTGCGGACAATTTCTTGAGAGCATCCTGCTTGTTGGCGAACTGTGAGCGTTCTCTTGTTGACGATACTGTAATACCGGTGGGAATATGGATGACTCTGACTCCCGTCTCGACTTTGTTGACGTTCTGACCGCCCGGACCACCGCTGTGAAACTTCTCGATTCTTACGGTATCAGCGGTAAGCTTTTCGCTTATCACTTCAGGCTCGGGAATAACACTTACATCAACAAACCAGTTTTTTCTCTTATGCCCCGGTCTGTACTTGCTCTTGCAGATCCACTGCATTGTTCCTTCAAGCCCTGAAAGATTCTGTACAGATGAAAAGACAATTGATGAAAATGCTCCTTCAATCTCCCCTTTCACTGATGTTATCATCTCAATATCCGAAAATTCTTTTTTCAAAGCTCTATATATTCCTCCGACAGCGACCCTGCATTCAACAGGGCCCTTTCCGGAACTTATCTGTAATATCATTTATGAATTGCCTCCCTTGTAGTTGTAGATTGGTTTTAGTATCTTATCGATCGACACCGTTTCCTCTATAGCTTCTTTAATATAGTCCACTCCTCTGTAAGCAAATGGAGCCTCATCCAGAGTATCTTTTCCGATGCATGTGGAATAAATCCCCTTCATTGATGCCTTAAACTCAGACACAGTGTGCGAACAGGTCACTTCTCCTCTTGATAAGATTCTTCCCGAACCATGTGGTGCAGAATTGTTCCACATGACATTTCCTTTTCCTTTTCCAAGTATCACGCCGTCTTTCATATTGATGGGTATGATAACATTCTCATTTTCCGCAGCGGAGATTGCACCTTTTCTAAGAACAGGTGCATCTCCGGCAAAGTCAACATAGTTATGAATGCATGAAACCTCTTCTATCCCCTTCCATTTCATACCTTTCATGATATCCATAGCAATAATTCTGCGGTTCAAGGCTGCATACTCCTGCACGACCGCAAGGTCATTCAGATAATCTTCCATAAGATTTCCCGAAAGATAGGTCATCTCGTAAGGAACATCTTCTTTTCCCTGTTCCTTTAGAAGCTTCTGTCCTGCTGCCATGTAATACTCAGCCACTTCTCTGCCCAGATTCCTGCTACCGCTATGAATGATCAGATATACTTCCTTTTTTTCATCAATATCCAGCTCAATAAAATGATTTCCACCACCAAGTGTGCCAATACTCAAAAGAGCCTTATCATTTCTGATGTGCTTATAGCAGCGAAGGCTCTCCAAATGAAATACCGCGCCATTATGAACTTTTTTTCTTATGTTTAATCCAACAGGTATGTTATCTCTGATTACCGCATCAAGCTTTTGAAAATCATTTCGAAACTTGCTCAGCTTTACGGCGAGCATTCCACATCCGATGTCAACACCCACAAGTGAAGGAAGAATCCTGTCAGTGACCGTCATGGTAAGCCCGATGGGTCCGACTTTCCCAGGATGAACATCCGGCATAACTCTTATTACCGAGCCTTCCGCCGCTCTGTTATCACAGATCATCTGAATCTGCGAAAGGGCATACTCATATACATTTGAACCATCAAACTCCTGTTTGCACATAATCTGTGCTTCTGCATATTTTCCATTTACAAGTATCAAAATAAAACCTCCGATACATCAGAGGCTACACTTGTCCTGCTCTGTTATTTATCCGTGAATAGTCTGATTGAATAATCAGGAAAAAGACGGCGGACAAACATGCCTCTGTCAATTACGTTATTAGTTCCAAAAATTGTCATGTATCTCATGATTGTCCTCCTTTCTGCTCATTGCGAGCAATTGAAAATTCTTAGTTACAACAAAAAGAAGTATAGCACATCATTTTGAAAAGTAAAACTTTTCAAAATGATCCACTAACCCCGTCCCCAAAAGGACCACATGAAATGTCGCAGACTGATTGAATCTTTCTGAATAGATAAAATGAACTTGTTTGAATTCTCTTTTCTCATGATTGTTATAATGCTGCTTCATCCTTTCGGAAACATTGGTAGATTCACCAATATAGATCTTTTTCCCATTCTCAAGAATATAGAGCATAGGCCAGTTATTGAGAAAATCATCATTTCCGTAATTTTCGCTTGGAAATTTGTGATTCGTGATTACATAAAGAATTTCTTGCGTCTGATCTGCAGTAGTCATGTAGTTGCTCCGCTTTTTTTGATGTTTTTAAAGCTGTGGTGCACTGAAATCTAAAATATAAAATTACTAAATCACTGAAAAAACAAGCTATAACTGCCTTCTATTATATCATATAAAAAGCTTTCCTCTACATATCAATGTAGCAGGAAAGCTTTTTGGTTTTCGCATAAAATTGTTACTCCTAAGATTCCTCTATAGTATATTCAATTCCATGATTCTTCGCGAACTGAACTGCGGCGCTATCTTCAGGTCCTACAATAATGCAATCCTCAATAAGAAAGTTTATATACTCATCATTTTCATTTGCATTAGGTTGAAAGAAAAGCTCATCGGTGTTGTCTTTATAATCTTCAAAAAAAGCCTCAGTATTTGCAAAATAAAGCTTTACCTTTCCATTCTTTTTTATCATATCCTTATTGAATTCAAGCAAAAAACGCTTTGTTGTAAAACCTTTTGGAAAATGAATACCGGATACGTCATAATAATCCAGATATCCAAAACATCTATAACTTATAAATCTGATACCTTCCGGTATATATATATCCTTTTCATTTCCTGTGTAACCCAGCAGAAAATTTGAAAAATATGTAAATCCATTCTCCCGCTTCACCGTAAATTCCAGTCCTGAATGAAAGAAAGAACCAATATCCGCACGCATATTATCCGCACCAACTATCTCTAAAAGCCTTAAGCAACTAGCGAAAGCATACCACTCTAAAGTAATCGGAGCGTTATTTACATTAACCGTTTTAAGATTGGAACAACTTTCAAATGCCCAAGGAAAAACCTGGGTTTTTGAATTGGGGAAGAACTCTAATTCAGTTAATTTTTCGCAGCCTCCGAATGCTCTGTATCTTATTTCATCCAAACAACCGTTAAACTTTATTTTTTCAAGATTGGAACACTGATCAAAGGCATGGTTATCTATAATTCGCATAGTTGATGGAAATTCAACTTCTCTGATATTGAGGTTTCTGCTAAATGCATTATAGAAAATCTCTGTAACAGGTTTTTCTGCTATCTTCTTTGGTATCTTTACTATCTCAGAAGTACCGGTGTACTCTTTTAGCACTGCATGATCTTTTTCAATCTTAAACAGATAATCACCGTTCAAATACATCTTTCCTACAAGTGAAAGACAAAATAACTTATATCCTAATATGGCTATCAGAACTACAATGATAGAGAATATGATTTTTTTCCTGTTTAATATCGTATTCTTAATCTTTTCCATCAGTTCTTTTCACTTTCGCGTTCCATTAAAATAATCAGTATCCGGTAATTCTTTAATACTATTCTGCTCCTCATTTCTAATATATTCAACGACTACGGTGCATTTATCTACACTCACTTAATGAGAATGGTCCACTACCCCCGTCCCCAAGGGACCACATATAAAAAGCTTTCCTCTACAAACTAATGTAGTAAGAAAGCTTTCCCATTCGCCGGCATCTCGGCGGTATATTAAATAGTAGGAACCTCACATAGTAAAATAACACATGTAATAATATCACATAACCGCCTTGAAAAAGGGCACTGAATGTGATTTTTATGTGATGTATGGTCCTATTAATAAAAAACACTCTCTGGGGTCATGCTTTTTCGGGCGCAAACCGCTTACAGAGCCCGTGATTTTGCATGATACATGGTCCTATCGCCAAATACTTCTCTCTAGGGTCATGCTCTCGGCTCCAAAATTCTCTCATAATCCCTGTGAAATCATGAAACGCATGGTCCTATCGCCCCAATACATTCTCTAGGACCATACCCTCAGCCACAAAACTCTCTCATACCCACTTCAAATTCATGAAACGCATGGTCCTACAGCCCCAATACACTCTCTAAGACCATACAACGTGTTCAAATTCTCCTTCTCCGCAACATCTTAACCACAAAATCTTAAGCTTAAATATTTTGATAGCAACATCTTGGCCGTAAAACATCCATTCCTCCCAAAAGCAATTCATCTCCTACAGCTAAAGCTAAAGCTATAACCGATATGCTCCACCTTCCCGCCCCCTCATTCTTTTCCCTGTTTCGCATTTTCTGTAAATAGCGTATAATTATACTGTAAATAGTTAATTTGATGGCAATACCGGCTATGAGGTCTGACTATGTATTGGCAAAAGATAAACTACTACGGATTCGAAAAGCATCGCTATGATGATTGTAAAAAACTCATACATGACACAAATTACACGCACCTGTTAATTATTAACAGCTGGCTTCTTTTGATGACCCTCACCTTTATGATCCTGTGTCTTTTGAACGAGTTTGGGCTGACAAGAAGAAATTTCAACATGTATTACTCGTTTATGATCCTGTCTCTGGTTTTTGAGGTCGTTTTTATTGTGCTCAAAAAATTCTGTGCTAGGTACTCAACATTCTTTGTTCATGCAAGCTCAATTATCCTGATTGTTTTCGGAATATTCTCATCGGTCTCGCAGCCCTATCTTGCTGCAACTATGTATCTTGTCATAGTTGTCCTTCTTTCCGTTACATATATCGATACCATGATAAGATTTACTGTACTTCTTATCTTCTATTGCAGTGTCTTTTTGTACACTTCATTCAAGTTCAAACCTCATTCACTCGCAGAACTTGATATGTACAATATAATTGTTTTCCTTGCTCTTTCGCTTATTCTGCATTACTTCTTCCAGCACAATAAAATGACACAGTTCTATACGCTTCAAAAAAATATTCAGATTCAGCGCGACCTCGAGATACGCTCAAGTTTTGATACTTTGACGGATCTTCTTAACAGAGCTCGTTTTTTTGCGATAGCCGATCAGATCATAAAAGATCCGATAAGGCGCGATGAATTCCTCGCCGTATGTCTGCTGGATCTTGATAAGTTCAAAGAGATAAACGACAAACTCGGACATCAGATGGGCGACAAGGCAATCCAGACGACATCACACACCATAGTGGAAGCCTTGAATATTGATATGTTTGAGAAATGGTCTTTTACAGAAAGAGCCGTGCGCGACAAATTCAGCATCGCAGGAAGACTCGGCGGCGATGAGTATATAATGCTCATACGCGGTCAGAAAAACATGGAAAATGTAATATCTCTTTTGCAATATATTCTTACAAATCTAAATGCAGTGCAGATTGGCGAACTAAGCGGCATTAACGCTTCTTTGGGTGTTACCGCCGTCACGGGCAATGACAAAGACATGGATGCAATCTATAAGCGTGCCGACGAAGCTCTCTACCAATCCAAAAAACAGGGAAGAAACCGCATCACGGTAGGCTGAAGTTTTTCCTCTTTTCCATAAGGAGTGCAGATATGATCATTGTTGTAAAAGCCCTTATTTTATGTGGAATCATAATAGCGGTCTACACCACTCTGGAGTGTATCTCTTTTTTCACCATTCACAGAGATGTCATTACTACATTTGACGGGAAGAAAAAAGTGATCCTCTATGCTTCCTATTGTCTCTACATAGCCACATGCTTCTTCTTTGTAGCTGCAATGTTCATTAGCCGCGACCATATCCTAAGCGGGATCGTAGTGGTCATTCTGTCCCTGATAATGTTTCTTTTCACCAATTGGATATTCATAGTCATAACAAATGTGAAGTCCAAGACAAAGGAGATCGCAGAGAGCCTGATCGGAATGATCGAAGCGCGCGACACCAACCTCGACGGCCACTCCATCCACGTTATGGAGATTGCCATGCTCATATATGACTACCTTCCGTACAAATATAAAAAGACAATTCAATGTGAGAATCTGCGCTATGCGGCTCTTTTCCTCGATGTCGGAAAACTCGGAATCCCGAGCAAGATCCTGAACAAACCGGGAAAACTTGAAAGCGGCGAATGGGATCTTATAAAAAAGCACACAAACATCGGTGTGCAGGTACTTAAGCAGATTCACTCTTTTGACAATATATCCGACTGGATCTTGTACCATCACGAGCGAATTGACGGAAACGGCTACTACGGACTTAAAGGCAACGAAATTCCTCTCGCATCGAGGATAATAGCAGTTGCCGACACGTATTCCGCGATAGTCATGGTAAGGTCCTACAAGCCCTCGAGATCCTACGACGACGCTATCGGTTCTTTGAAGATTGCTGCAGGTTCGCAGCTTGATAAGGAAATCGTCAAGATATTCTGCTCGATCCCGCGCGAAAAAGTCGAGGGTTGCACCAGAAGTGTAAAAGATAAGATGGCTCTTTTCCTCGCAAACGATTTCAGGGAAGACAATCTGTAAGGAGATGATCGTATGAATTTTGGAAAAAAAATTATTATCCCGCTTCTCTTAGCCGGCATGGTAACTTCTTCCGCTTGCGCCGAAACGGCAAGCAATTCGATGACCGGTGCGAATATCTCAAATAAGGACAAGCCTGTTGTCTGGTTTAACAGACAGCCTTCAAACAGCGAGACCGGCGAAATTGATTACGACGCCATAACTTTTAACAATAATACATACTACGTCGGTGTTGATATGGAGCAGGGTGCAACGCTGCAAGGCGAGATGATCATCAAATACATAATGGGCCGCGATGCTTCGCTTGACAGAAACGGTGACGGAATCATCGGCTATGTCCTTGCCATAGGCGATACGGGGCACAATATATCCGCCGCAAGAACGCGCGGAGCAAGAAAAGCTTGCGGAACTGCCGTAAAAAAAGATGATGTGATAATTCCCGATGCCGTCGGACTAAACCTCGATGGAAGTTCTAAGATCGTAACAGACGGAAGCATCACAATAGCGGGAAAAGACTATATCATAAGAGAGCTTGCGTCAAAAGAGATGGCATCTCCTGATGGCGCAACCTGGAATGCGGAAGCTGCGGGCGTTGCCATTGATGAATGGGTAAGCCTGTTTGGCGACAGCATAGATGTTATTATTTCCAACAACGACGGAATGGGACTTAAGATGTTTGATAAATGGGCTCACAGTAACGGTGTTCCCGTATTTGGATATGATGCAAACGGAGACTGCGTAGCTGCCATAAAGGACGGCTTTTGCGGAAGTATCAGCCAAAGAGCCGAAATTCAGGCATACCTTACGCTGCGCATTCTAAGAAATTGTCTTGACGGAGTTGATGTAAACACCGGAATCGGTGTGATAGACGATGCCGGAAACGTTCTTCGCGATGCTGACTATTACTATGCCGACAGGGAGCGCGCCTTCCTGGCACTAAACCTTGCCGTTACAAGTGAAAACTATATATCGCACCTCGATCCGAGAGCGCCGTATGAAGAAGTAACGCACCAGCTTAATGAAGATGAGCATCCAAGAAAAAAGGTGTGGCTAAACATCTACAGTACCGAAGATGATTTCCTTAGCCAGACGTACCAGCCGCTGCTGCAGCTGTACGCCTACTCCCTCAATCTTGATCTTACCATCGTGATCGGCAACGGATATGACGAATCAAGCATTACTTCGCAGCTGGGCAATCCGTCAGAATATGACGCGTTTGCGATCAATATGATAAAGACAGATAATGCACATATTTACATGGATCTGCTTTCCAAGTAAGCTATAGCTTTGGCTCTGCCCAGGTCATAGACACGCTGGAGCTGTGCAGGGTCTTTTTCGACAGGACTGATATTTAAGGGCGCGTCGGGACGGATGACTTTAATCTCGCCGGCGAGCTCTTTTTCTCTGATATACTTCTTCTCCTCGTTATACATGATGTAGCGCTCTTCCATCGCTTTGATCATGTTGGGGTATTTGCGGAGCATAAAGCGGACAAGCGGCATATATGATTGCGGCTTCTTGATGTAGTCAACGGGCTGGGTTTCAATGACGAGGTTGTTATCGTAGCCTTGCTCTTCCATAAATTTAAGCGGGATGGAATCTGATATTCCGCCGTCTAAGTATTTGCCACCGGCTATGTCTACAGGTCTTGATACAAGCGGCATTGAAGCGGATGCCTGTATCCAGATTATATCGTCTTTTTCCCCGGTAAGGCACTTATGATATACGGGCTTGCCGGTTGTTATGTCCGTTGCAACGCAGTAGAACTCCATCGGTGAATTCTTAAATGTCCCAATGTCCCATTTATCAAGCTTGTAAGGAAGTTCGTCGTAGCAAAACTTTACGTTATAGATGTCGCCTGTTGTCAAAAGAGATGAGATGCTGTGATATCTTTTGTCCGCGCAGTATTTCTTATTATATCTGAGCGCTCTTCCGTGCTGCTTTGACTTGATATTACAGCCAAACGTAGCTCCCGCGGAAACTCCCACGGCTCCGTCAAATTCAATCCCCTCTTCCAGAAAAACATCAAGCACGCCGCAAGTGAACATGCCTCTCATTGCTCCGCCTTCCAAAACAAGCCCTTTTTTCATCTTATGATAACCTCTCCGCTGCATTCTATTACAGGTGCCTCCGTGATGATCTCACCGACGGCATCTGCTGTTATTTTGCCCGATCTCGGGTTCTTGACTGAATCTATGCTACCTATTATACTCGCTTCTACATCCGAATATTCAAAAGAAAGATCGCAGCCTTCCATCGTACAATCGATAAGCTTAAGGTCCTTGCAGTAGCAAAGCGGCTGCGTTCCTATTATCTTGCAGTTAATAAGTGTAAGCCCTTCCGAATACCATGCAAGGTACTCACCCTTAACGATGCTGTCTCTTACCGTAACGTTCTTAGTGTGCCAAAAAGCATCCTTGGTATCAAAGTTGCAATTTGATATTTCCATGTTTTCAACATATTGAAAAGAGTATTTGCCCTTCATCTCGACATTATCAAGTTTCAGGTTCTTACTGTCAAGGAACAGATACATTGATTCAACTTTCGTATCTTTAAGCGTGATGTTGTCACACTTCCATCCAAACTCCTCAGACACAATATCGCTGTTCTCGATGATTATATCCTTGCACTCTCTAAGAGCCTTAATACCGCCAAGCTTGGAATCCTTTATCTTTCCGTTTTTATCGTACCAGAGAGCTGCCCTCGTAAATTCATTCATAGAAGACTTATCAATCTCAAAGTTCGTCACGTGCCAAAGTGGATACCTTAGGGAAAAACTGCACTCTTCCACCTTTATATCCCTTGCCTCTTTAAGCGCAGACTCGCCGTCTGCAGGTCCTTCGAATCTACAATTCCTAACCTCTGCATCAGTGAGATTATAAAGAGCTCTCTCCTCATCAAACTGCTTGTTCTCTACAATATTCTTCATATAAACCTCATAATCAACCAAAAAATAAAACAACTTCGAATCATATTATATTGTACACAATTTAAAATTAAATGCAAGCAGGTGCAAAAACACTCTAATTTGTGTAAGCGTCGTTTTCCTTATGTGAAAAAGAAAGATAATTTCATAAAATTTTTATATTTTAACGGGTTAAAGTGGCTAAATATCACTATTATTTCTATGATAAATAGTATATAATGTATTCATTGAATGAAATCTTGTATCAAAACCACAATAGGTTGAGGGGCCTATTAATTTACAAGCAAATCATTTAGTAATTTTATTTCTTATGAATTGAATATTTCTTATGAGACGAGGAGGAAAAAAAATGAGACGTTCAGCTAAGGCCAAGAATAACATCAGCCAAAGTTGCATCGAGATCATGGCAGATGCAATTAAGGCAAAAGAGCAGAACCTTTCCTACGGCAAATTCAAAGCACTCGATATGATGGGAGCCGGAAATGTATCGGATGAAGAATACACTTCAGAGTACACCGTACATACAACGGAGCTTATCCACAGGAAGGAGAACAATACAGAGAAAAAAGCATTAGCGTTCGTTAAAATCAGGTGATTAGTTCAGTTCCAAATAAAGAAAGCATCAATCTTTTTTTCATTATGAAAGGTTGGTGCTTTATTTTTGTACTTTTATTCTCTCATCTCCCGCAAGATAAAATAACAGCGCCTGTCTTGCGTGTTCTTTGTCCGTGGCTTCGACACTTACCGTAAACTGATAAGTGTGCTTTTTGACTTCTTCTGATTGAACCCTGTTTTCAGCCTCCGCGATCGACTTATCCTTAGTATCTTCGCTCGTCATCTCCATAATGTCTTCAATTGCGAATTTCCTGAACATATCGCGATGTCCGGCGTCCGGCATATACTTTTCTATAAGCATCAGCGTATTTCCGAGGTTCAGATAATCACCGTGGAGAAAAGCCTCGATATCAAGCACGTCGTTCTTGGTCTTATCGACATAATCCTCCCAGGTAATCTCCGCTTTCAGTATCTCGCCATCCTTATCGATATTCTCTTCCTGCCAGTCAAGGACATACCATTTCCAGATCTGGAGTCTTTTTCTGTCCACTTCTTCATCGCTAAGCTCAGCCATCTTCTGGCAAGCATGCCTCGTCCCTCTGGAAACAAGCGCATCTGTAGTTTTATCTACATCGTAAGTCCTGCTGAAAACTTTCTTTTTCTTTTCCGTATTAACAATAGTAAGCTTAAGTGAATTGTCGGAAACTCTCGTCATAGTAAGGCTGTAGTCTCCGTGACGCGCAATAACCACCGGTCTTTCAATCAGAATGGTATCCCTAAACTTTATGAAAGACTTAAGAACATCATCATTTTGAATATAACGAAAGGTTCTGCTCATCGTAATCCTTTCTCAATTCCGTAATTCACTATACTTCGCCTGTGTCAAAGGTACTCTCTCTTAAACTCCTCTATCCTGCACGGATGCCCGAAATAATATCCCATCATATCAGAAATGGGATATTGCTTGGCAATCTTAAGCGTCTCCTCATCCTCTATGCCTGTGAAACACGTCCTTATATTAAGTCTGTGGGCAAAAGAAGTAACGGCTTCCACCATGTACTTAGTAGTAATGTTATTCTCCATTCCCCCCGTCATTGAAGGAACGAGATTGATAAGATCTATCGGCAGATGCCTTACAAGGTCCATTGCCGCAAAGTCTGATGCATCAAGCCCTATCTTAAGTCCGCATGACTTAAGGAATTCAATCTGGCTCTTTAGATGTTCCATTCCAAGCTGACTGCTGCTGTTTGTAAGTTCAAGGCACAGGCCTGTTGCCGGATATCCCGTTCTTCGCAGGATTTCCAAAAGAACTGTTCTGAACTCGGATCTTTCAAGCTGCATAAATGCAAGGTTTACGCTGAGGTAAAAATCTTTTTGACTTCTCTTTATCTCAAGCGCCTCTCCGAGCGCCGTCTCAAGGATCCAGTTTCCAAGCGCATAGAAAACAGGGTCCTGTTCAAGCCACGGGATGAACTCCGATGGAGAAACCGAGCCGAAAGGTTCTTTTTCCCATCTTACGAACACTTCCATTCCCACAAGCTGATTGTCGGTAACCGAAAAGATCGGCTGATACTCAAGATAGAAGCCGTGATATCCGTTTATGACGCTGTTTCTTACTTCATTTACAAGAGCCATGTTACTCTTATTGCTTTCCGCCGTATCGTTCTGGAAAACCATAAGATTTCCGTGCTTCTGCGTCTTGGAATAATTAAGCGCATACTTCGCGCTCGTATAAATCGAATGCTCGTCTATATCAAAATCGGTCGCGATTATTATGCCGCCGCCAAGTTCATTGACAACACGCTTTCCTTCGACCATTATACCTTCTCTTGAATAAGTCTTAAGCCTCATAAAGAGTCTTTTAAGCGGCTCAAGATCTATGTTCTCGCTGATGAGCGCAAGGATCGTTCCCTCGCCTCTGTATGCCTTTCCTATCGGTGCACCGTCCGTCGCAAGCTTAGTCGCAAGCGCCCTGAGCACACTGTTACCGGTCATATATCCGTAACGCCTGTTTACATCACCAAAGTCGATGAAATTGATCATAAGAACGGCATAGGTCTTTTTATTATTCTTAAGACTTCTCATGTCATTCAGCATTTCATACTGGTTGGGCAAAAGAGTTATCGGATCGTTGTTGTTTATTATTCCTTTGTTTGTTATTGAACATGCGTAAAAAGAGGGCTTTCCGACATAGTCTTTTATTACGACACCCCTGCATGAGCACGCAACATACTCGCCGTTTTTGTTTCTTGCCCTGTATTCAAAATTGGGATCAAGCTTAACACCGACAAAAACCTGCTTGAGATACTCGTTATACTTTTCTCTGTCATCAGGGTGGATCTTGCTTTCCCATACAGCCGATGCATTATAAATATACTCGCTTGTAAGTCCGAAGTAATCAACTGCGTTAAGTGACCACCTCGAGATATTTTTTGCCATGTCATAGACATATACATATCGGCTTCTCGACGTTACCGCAAAGGTATCGAAAATCCTATTGATTGTATCGTACACTCCTCCTGACATCCCGCATTCTACCTCTTTCCAATAATCTTATGCCAATTGGTGTAATGTTTTTTGGCACATCTATTAACATTATATCATCTAAGAGATTTTTTCGCTTGCATAAAAAAAGAAGCAACAGTTCATTTTGTACCGACCCCCAAAAGTTAGACCAAAAATCTAACTTTTGGGGGTCACCTCAATTACTGCTTCTTCTTTATTCTTAATTATTCAGTTACGGAAGTTACTTCACAACGATATTTACAATTCTTCCCGGAACATAAATCTCTTTTACTATTGTCTTGCCCTCAAGCTTGTCAGCAATGAGCTCTTTACCCTTTGCGATAACTTCGTCCTTAGGGTCATCTTTGCTGATATTGAGAGTTGCCTTTACTTTGCCGTTGATCTGAACTGCGATCTCAACAGTGTTAGTAACTGTCTTAGCCTCGTCAAATTCAGGCCAGCTCTGCTGATACAGACGGCCCTCACATCCGATTGCCTGCCAGATTTCCTCAGTGATGTGAGGAGCAACAGGGTTAAGGAGTGTGATAAGAGTCTTATACTCACCCTTTGTTACGGCATTCTTCTTGTAGAAGTCATTTATAAGTGCCATCATTGCTGCGATAGCTGTATTGTACTTAAGGTTCTCAAAGTCAAATGAAACCTTTTGGATTGTCTGGTGCATCTTTGTCTCAAGATCTTTTGAATAACCCTCTTCCTCAGTCATGATATCCTGAAGCTTCCATACTCTGTCAAGGAATCTGCGGCATCCCTTAACTCCGTCCTCTGACCAACTTGCTGCAAGGTCGAATGCTCCGATGAACATCTCATATGTACGAAGTGTATCTGCACCGTAATCTCTTACGATATCGTCAGGGTTAACAACGTTTCCTCTTGACTTACTCATCTTCTCGCCGTTCTCACCAAGGATCATTCCGTGAGAAGTTCTCTTCTGATAAGGCTCGGGAGTGTTAACAACGCCCTGATCGTAGAGGAATTTGTGCCAGAATCTTGAATAAAGAAGGTGAAGTGTTGTATGCTCCATTCCTCCGTTATACCAGTCTACAGGCATCCAGTATTTAAGAGCTTCTTTGCTTGCAAGCTCGTTGTCGTTTGTAGGATCGCAGTATCTTAAGAAGTACCATGAAGATCCTGCCCACTGAGGCATTGTATCTGTCTCTCTCTTAGCGGGGCCGCCGCAGCAAGGACATGTTGTATTTACCCAGTCTGTCATAGCTGCAAGAGGTGACTCACCGTTATCTGTAGGCTCGTAGCTCTCTACTTCGGGAAGAAGAAGAGGAAGCTCAGATTCAGGTATAGATACATATCCGCACTTCTCACAGTGAACTACAGGGATAGGCTCACCCCAATATCTCTGACGTGAAAATACCCAGTCACGAAGCTTATAATTAACCTTGGCATGACCGATCTTCTTTTCCTCAAGGAACTCGATCATCTTAGCCTTGGCATCTGCTACAGAAAGGCCGTTGAGGAATCCTGAATTAACAAGTACTCCTGTTGCAACGTCTGTAAATGCAGCAGCGTTAACATCAACTTCCTCGCCATCCTTTGCAACAACCTGAATGATAGGAAGATCATATTTCTTTGCAAATTCCCAGTCTCTGTCATCATGTGCAGGAACCGCCATGATAGCACCTGTTCCGTAGCTCATGAGTACGTAATCTGAAACCCAGATAGGAATCTCTTTTCCATTAACGGGATTAACGGCAACGATACCTTCAACCTGCACACCTGTCTTATCCTTGGCAAGCTCAGAACGCTCGAAGTCAGACTTCTTTGCAGCTTCCTCACGGTAAGCAAGGATTGCGTCGAAGTTTGCGATCTTGTCCTTGTACTTATCAAGATAAGGATGCTCGGGTGAAACTACCATATAAGTAGCTCCGAAGAGTGTATCGCATCTTGTTGTATATACTGTAAGCTTGTCCTCGGTATCTTTTATCGCAAAATCAACCTCGGCACCTGTTGAACGTCCGATCCAGTTCTTCTGTGAAACCTTAACTCTCTCGATATAATCAACAGTATCAAGTCCGTCGATGAGCTTATCTGCATATTCAGTGATTTTGAGCATCCACTCGCTCTTTACCTTACGAACAACGGGTGATCCGCAACGCTCGCAGACACCGTTAACAACTTCTTCGTTTGCAAGACCAACCTTACATGAAGTACACCAGTTGATAGGCATCTCCTTCTTGTAAGCAAGTCCTTCTTCGAAAAGCTTTCTGAAGATCCACTGTGTCCAATGATAGTACTTAGGATCTGTTGTATTTATCTCTCTGTCCCAGTCAAAAGAGTATCCGAGTGAATGAAGCTGCTCTTTGAATCTCTTTACGTTATTCTCTGTAACGATCTTGGGATGAATATGATTCTTAATGGCATAATTCTCTGTAGGAAGTCCGAACGCATCCCAGCCCATAGGATATAGTACGTTATATCCCTGCATTCTGCGCTTTCTCGCTACAATGTCAAGCGCTGTATAAGGACGCGGATGTCCTACGTGAAGTCCCTGTCCCGAAGGATAAGGAAATTCTACAAGCGCATAGTACTTAGGCTTTGTGAAGTCATTTGTTGCAGCGAAAGCCTTCTCGTCGTCCCAGACCTGCTGCCACTTCTTTTCAACTACATGATGATTGTATACTTCTGACATGAGATATTACTCCTCCAATATAACTATTCAAACTATGCAATTAATATGAATAAAAAGCATAGACTATCTACAAAATTTTACCACAAGCAAAACGGATGTCAAATAAACGGGGAAAAAATCATGTACCGATTGCTACGGCGTATATATGCAATTTTTGCTCATGTTGTGCCTGACACTCCAATGAGCCCAAAGCAGTAATCGATCGTGCAAAGGCACTCACGATTACTTGGTCTCATTTCCGTGGCACAAAAAGTCGCAAAATATTGCATATATACGCCTCCGCAACCGGTACATGATTTTTCCTTTCTTAACGGAGAAATATTTTTTCACAGGTGATTGGCGTTCGTAAATAGCAACGTTGCAAAAGCAAGCTTAATTCTCTTCTTTGACAAAGTCCGACCACTCGCCCTCTTCATCTTTAAACTTGAGCGTATTTCCTTCAATCTTGTATTCATATTCTATTCCGTCTATCTTGTCACCGACCCCTGCATCGGGATTATTAATCCAACCGGTAACATGGATTTTATTATCGTCATATGTAAATTTGTAATATCCGCCTTCGCCGTTGTATTTCAAATCCAGCTCACCGGTATTGTCATCATAAAATTTAATATATGCCTTATACCGATCCACCCAACAATTCAGCTCAGAATACCTAAAGCCATCACTCATAGTCCGAGTGTACACCGTAGCTTTCTTTGCAGGCTCCGCAGGATCAACAAACTTTGTGAATTCTACAAATTCATTGCATCTCTTATCAATGATCTCATCAATCTTTTCAAAGGAAACCTCGTTTGAACTGTCTTTGTACGGATCTTGTGTCGAATAATAAAATATATCCTCTTCGGTTTCTTTATCAAATTCACATCTGATGCCGTCAACAATATCAAGTTTATCTCCTGCAAATTTGTAAAAGGTTCCGACAACGCATATAGGGAAAGTTACATTTTCTCCTCCCTGTTCTTTGAAGATTTCTCCGTCTGCGGCAAAAAAGTACCTTTCATCTTTATTAGCTTTTAGCACATGAACCAAATTTCCGTCTTTAAGCGTAAATATGTCATAGATGACCGAATCATAGCTTCCAAGCGGAACCTTTGTTCCAGCTATATATGAATTTGCTCCGAGAATGAGCTCTTTTGTACCGTCACCATCCAGATCTTTTGTAAGATAGCCATAAACATCGTTATCTTCATTATCCTTATAATCTTCACTTGTTTCAGGCACATAAGGTAAAACTGTTTTTTCTGAAAGATCAAACTCACTCAGCTTTAAATCTCCCTTTTCAAGACCTTCTTTAATCTTGGAGATCAGATCTTCGTACACTCCGTAATCTTCATCACTTGCCGCAGAATTGCTCTGTCCGGCACCGTTTTCATCACTTGTGCCCGCATCGGTAGCAGCCTCTGCAGCATCATCTGCTTCCACAGTCTCTTCTTTATCCAATACATCCCCAATTATCGAGCTTACATCCGCCGGCTGACACCCTGTCAGGACCGCACTTACAAGCAGTAACAATAAACCTCTTTTCTTCATACCTTTTCCTTCTTTCTCCTATATCTCCCTGTTAAATCTTTTCATTATGAATGATAGCATATGAAAATATTCTTATCTGTGAAAAATTTTTGTATAAAAGCGCAAAAAAAGATGTAGCCGGAACGATGACTACATCCTTCAATATTTCACGATACGTATTTTCCTGCCCAAGCTTTAAGCTCGTCTGCGGGAGTTCCGACGCTTATCTTTTTACCTCCGTCGAAGCGGATTCGAGTGTAGGTATTCTGGAGGTCTTTTACACTCTTCTCTATGTCGGTTCCACCCGATGTTGCGAAGAGAACTACATGTTTACCTGCAAAATCATAGGATTCAAGGAAACTGTTTATGATGTGTGGTGCTGTATACCACCAGATGGGAAATCCGATGAAAATTACATCTGCCGTGTCCACATTTGCAGAATTATCCGCAATCTCGGGACGCGACGCGACATCTTTCATTTCTATACTGCTTCGCGATTTTTCATCCTGCCAATTAAGATCTTCCGATGTATATTTCTCTTTCGGAACAATCTCGTAAATGTCAGCTCCTATAGAAGAAGCAAGCTCTTTTGCAACTTTCGCAGTAACTCCGCTGGCAGAAAAATAAGCCACCAATACTTTTTTATCCATTGTATTCCTCCTCGTTGTCATATCTGCACTATCACCAGCTTTTGTGGTTCAACGTGTCTTGATTCCCCTTTTCTTCCGCGGCAAACAATGCCTTGCTCAATGTTTATAATATCCGCATGGTTCTTAAGCGCGTCCATTATCTGCTTTACAGCGTTCTCATAATCTTTTGCTTCCATCGGGATAACATAGTCATGATTGATATGTTCCGTGGAAATGACCGCCGATTTATACCTGGTGTCATATCTTATTCCGCAGAAGGTACAAACTTCCGTATTTAGTGTCCCGTTGCTGTCACTGCACTGCATCGCAATATACATGTTATTCCCCTCCAGACATTTAGGCTATCCGATAAGAAACAAAGGCCTCGTGAATTTAATGCTCTGATAAACAATTAATTATTCACAATATAATGATAATATATTTTCTGCGATTCTTAAACCCATTAAGCGCAAAAAAACGCCGACACATATGTGTCGACGCAAAAAAAACAAATAAAAACCCTCTATAAATTACTCTCTTCGTATCCTCACTTACCCATTGATGCAATCAGGGCGTCTATTTCTGCCTGACTGAGCATCTTGCCATTATCCGCAGGTAACGGTGCCGCTCCTCCCGCCGATGCCGGCGTCGAAGGATTAAATCCGCCTCCTCCTGCCTGTGAGGATTTACCCATTATACTGGCCAATAAAGCCTGCTGTTCAGCACTAAGTCCGTTAGTATCCATATCAGACCCTTTTCCCTTCGTATTCTGTAATCCCACATTAAATTAGCACATACTTCCTAGGTTATAGTTATTTTAATCAAAGTGACAAAAAACGTCAAATAACTTTTTTATAAACTACATAATGTACTGTCTTACTTATCTGTTTTCCCTTATCAGTCCGCTTTCATATGCCGCAAGCAGATCTTTAAGATCCTCTATCTGTCTTATCAAAGTTTTCCCGATATCCGTATCTTTTACAAGAATGCGCTTTTTGGTTGTTTCCGTTATCTGAATTGAAGGCGTATTCTCCTGCCCTCTTACAAAAGGCTTATGCGCCGCAAGTGCAAGATGATTGGAGTTGTATATAAGCGTATATCCGGCTATCCCCGTCTGTTCGTGATATGCTTTGGAAAGTCCTCCGTCAATAATATAGAGCTTTCCGTTCGCTTTGACGGGCCTCTCTCCCTTCATGGTCTTAACAGGAACATGACCGTTTATTATGTGCGCCCCCTCGGGATTTAACCCGAATTCCTTAAGGATTTTGTCCGCGTAGAGCTCCTCCGCTGAGAATTTGTAATACGGATTATATTTCTCAACGCACAATTCCTTGTTATCTTTGAGGAAAAGATGTTCAAACGTAGTTATCTTGTCCTTTCCAAAAAGAGGCGAGTTCGGCCCGCACCACAGATACCACATCAGATCGACCGCATCCTGTTTTTTCTCCCTGTCATCTCTTATATCAAGGAAAAAAGCGTCATGGATCTTGGTATTAAGGTAGTCCATAAGCTCCTTGCCGCAAAAGCTTCCGTCGGATGTCGTCATGCAGGCAAAGTTCCCCTCTTCGTCCATCGGAATACAACCGTGATAGAGAAGGTTATTGTTTATCGACCTGTACATCGCGCCGTGAGAATAAAGAAACTGCACATGTTTCCTAAGAAGCTTCGAGTGCATAAAACTAAGTTTCAATGTATGCATCAGCTCCTCTTCTTCGGGCGAAAGCTTGAAAGGTGCCTTTGTGTCAACCGTGGGAAAATTCGTATCGCTCAATTTATATTTTTTTCCCCGAATATCCACTTCTCCGTTTTCAAAATCGATCCTGTCAAGAAGAAGCCTGTCTTCAAGTCCATATTCAGGATGGCGCTTTATAAGACTGCCTTCAAGCTTTAACTGGATGATGCTTATTGCCTTGCACATCTTCGCGGCAAGATCGGGATTCACGGAATCATACTCCGTCTTATCAAGCAGATGCGGCCTAAAATTTTCACACGGATCGTCTCCGTAAACTTCGGCAGCAAACATGGAAAGCGGTCTTAAGTTTATTCCGTAGCCGTCTTCAAGGGCATCAAAAGAGTTATAGCTTGTTCCTATTCGCAAGACATTTGCGATACACGCCGTATTTCCGCATGCAGCGCCCATCCAGTCGATATCATGATTTCCCCACTGAATGTCGACGTCGTGGAAATTCATGATCTCTTCCATTACAAGGTCAGGCCTTGGACCACGGTCAAAAATATCTCCTATTATATGAAGCGAATCGATCGTGAGGTTCTGAATCAGCTCGCAGAGTGCGATGATGAATTCATCCGCCGACTCGATCTCGATTATTCCGTTTATGATCTCGTTGTAGTAGGCCTTTTTATTGAAATCGTTCATATCAAGATGCATCAGCTCATCAATGGCATATGCGTAATCGGGCGGCATCTTTTTTCTCACCTTGGATCTTGTGTATTTGGAGCTTACGACTTTGCATATTGCAACAAGTCTGTTTATCGTAATCTTCTGTCCGTCGTGAAGCTGCTTTATTGTGGCATTTTCATCATGTCTCTTTTTTTCAATTGTTTCATTCGGGTAGTAGATCAGATTTGCAAGCTCAAGCTGATCCTCTTCGGACATCATATTTCCGAAAGTCTCTTCTATCTTGGCTCTTATAATACCTGATGAACTTCGTAAAAGATGCGAGAAACTCTCATACTCCCCATGAATATCCGAAAAGAAATATTCAGTCCCCTTTGGGAGTGCGCAGATTGCCCGCAAATTGATAATCTCAGCACCGGCTTTCCTTGAAGTGGGAAACTCCTTGCTGAGAAGCTTAAGATATTCGATATCTCTCATTCTCTCTCCTTTGGATTCATGTGTATAACGTTCCAATCCACCAATAATTTATCATATTGTATAAAAAGAGAACTTGAGTAGAATCAAGTTTATACTTCTGTCACGTAAGTGCGCTTCTTTATTAGCGTACTCTTATTTCTTAGAATACTCTTATTTATCAGATTGCCTTTTTTCCCGTTTTGCATATATCTTTCAGGCAACATCTGTCACATTCGGGTCTTCTGGCGATGCAGACTGCTCTGCCGTGAAGTACAAAGCGATGGCAAAGATCGTTGCCTTCTTCGGGTGGAATAATCTTCCAAAGTTCTTTTTCGACTTTGGCGGGTTCTTTTATGTTGTCGACAAGACCGATGAGGTTAGAAAGCCTGATGCAATGTGTGTCTGTGACGATAGCGGGCTGACCGAAAACATCTCCCATTATAAGGTTTGCGCTCTTTCTGCCGACACCGGGAAGCGCCAGGAGTTCTTTCATGTTATCGGGAACATTGCCGCCATACTTTTCGTTAATGACTTTCATGCATGCAGAAATGTCTCTTGCTTTGGAATTACCGAGTCCGCACGGTCGGATTATCTTTTCAATCTCCTCCACGGGAGCCTCGGCAAGAGCCTTGACCGTCGGATATTTTTCATATAAAAGAGGCGTGATCATGTCTACTCTTGCATCCGTGCACTGCGCAGCAAGCCTCACACTTATCAGAAGCTGCCAGGCCTTATCGTAGGCAAGAGTACATTTTGCCTCGGGATATTCTTTTTTCAACCTCTCGATTACCTCGAGAGCAAGCTTTTTCTTTGTCATAGTTTACTCATTATCACGCTTTTGACATATTTTTTCAATGTCAAAATTTTACTTTTGACACCCGCATCAAATATATTATATACTACCATATAAGAATAATTTTATTTTTTTACAATTAATATTTTATATTAAAATTAATTAAAGCACTGCTCTTTACATAATGAAAAAATTGATTATCATAGAAATGGTGACCTTTTAATACAGGTATCCATTCAAATGTTACAGTTCGCTCCCACGCAAAGCACAAGGGCCGAACTTGCTTGGATTTATATAGTTATGAGATTGAATGAATTACTGAAATACAATGATATTGTCATACAGTGTCACGATAATCCGGATGCTGACGCACTTGCATCGGGATACGCTTTATGGTGGTATTTTAAAAATAATGGAAAAAATGCACGACTCATCTACCGCGGCAAAAATGTGATCACGAAGAGTAATATTACCATCATGCTCGACAAACTCAAGATACCGGTAAGCTATGAGCCGGATTTTGCCGACACTCCGGAGCTTTTGATAACTGTCGACTGTCAATACGGACAAAGGAATATTACCAAAACTCCCGCAAAACATATTGCGATAATAGATCATCATCAGGCAATCGATGACCTTCCCGAGTATTCGGAAATAAAGAATGCAGTCGGAAGCGCCTCCACAGTTGTCTGGGATTTACTCAAAAAAGAAGGCGTAGACGTAAACGATAATCCGCTCCTTGCAACAGCTCTTTACTACGGTCTTTACACCGACACATACAAACTCTCCGAAATCTCCCACCCTCTTGATAAGGATATGCAAGACGAGCTTGTTATTAACAGAAGTATAATCGTGGAAATGAGTAATTCAAACATTTCCCTTGATGAGCTCAAGGTTACAGGAAATGCAATACTGAACTACGAGTATTTTGAAAAAAACAAGTATATGATAATAAAGTCAGAGCCCTGCGATCCGAACATTCTCGGAGTTATGAGTGATTTTGCACTTGAGACCGCAGGCGTAAACGTATGTCTCAGTTACTACATAGGACAGAGTGAAGTAAAATTTTCTGTCAGAAGTTGCATAAAAGAAGTGCATGCCGACGAGCTTGCTGCATTTCTTGCAAAAGGTCTGGGCGGAGGCGGCGGTCATATGTACAAAGCCGGCGGAAAGCTTCGTCCCGAGAAACTTATGCATCTTTTCCCGATGCAAACCGATGAGCAATACGCAGAATTTTCTGCCAAGATTCTTCACGAGCGCATGGAACAATACTTTGATTCCTACGAGATAATATATGCCAAGGAAATGACGCTTAATACGTCTGAAATGAAAAAATATGCAAAAACCACTCAGGAACTTGGTTACGTAAAGCTTGATGACATCTTCCCCGACAATACCGAGATAACAGTCAGAACGTTAAAAGGAGATATGGATGTTATCATAGATACCACCACTTACCTGATGATAGGTCTTTTTGGCGAAGTTTACCCAATATCGGAAAAAAAGCTCAGAAGTTCCTATAAAACTTTGAATAAGCCATTCAATAAAGTATTTGAATATGATCCCAAGATCAGGAATACCGCCACAGGCAAAAAGAAAACCGTAATGTCATTCGCCAGAACAGCCATTAGTCTGGACGAAGTGAACATCTACGCTAAACCTCTCACCAAAAAAGTAAAGCTTTTCACCGTATCAAACGAGGATCGCTACTACTCCGGCGAGATTGGCGACTACATCGCCTTTAGGGAAGACAACCCTCACGACATCTTCATAATCCGTGCCGACCTCTTCCCGGTCCTCTACCACGAGATCTGAGGCCCGGCCACTTACAGCTATGGCGCAGCCAGACCCCTTAGGGGCAGCCACGGGCAGTGCGGATATATTTTTTTGAGTTGCTCCATCACTTGGATTCACGGGGCTCCGAAAACAGCCATGAAATTCTATCGGCTCAAAACTCCATTCGGTCCGCCTTACAGCGGGGAGCCATGGGCTTATGTTTTTGAGCATTTCACGAGAGGCCACATTTTTATAGGGTTCCGACTGTTTTTCCTGCGCATGTGGAGACGTTGTTTGAGCATCCGGACGCATTTATCAGAATTGTAATATACTGCTTTGCAGTTATAAAAATAAAGAAAGCCACTCTCGCAAACTTCTAAGCTTGCAGAGATGGCTTTCTTTATTTTTATACGCCCGCCTTCGCGGGCTATTACAATTCTGATAAATGCGTCCGGATGCGAGTTTAGTCGAGACATGCGCCATAAAAGAAAAACAGTCGGAACCCTATAAAAATGTGAGCCGGAGTGATTGCGAAAAAACATAAGCCCGTGGCCCCCGCTATAAGGCGGACCGAATGTCAAACAGTGAGCCTCAAAGCAGAATTTCATGGCTGTTCTCGGAGCCCCCTGAATCCAACGTTCCCTCGCAAAACTCAAAAAAATATATCCGCACTGCCCGTGGCCGGCCCTAAAGGGGTCTGACTGCGCCATAGCTGTAAGCGGCCGGGTCTGCAATATCACCCGAGGAGCTCGAGGAGCTCTTCCTTGGTGAGGGTCGGATTGCTCATGGTGCCGGTGTTGAGGAGCTTGTCGGCCAGCTCTTTTTTGCGATTCTGAAGGGTGATGATGCGCTCTTCGATGGTATTCTCCATGATCAGGCGATATACGGTGACGACATTCTTTTGGCCGATTCGGTGGGCTCTGTCGGTTGCCTGGTTCTCGACCGCGATGTTCCACCAGTGGTCGAAGTGGATGACGATGTCCGCGCTTGTAAGGTTAAGACCTGTGCCGCCGGCTTTAAGGGATATGCAAAATACCGAAGTGTCATCTTCCTGGAAGGCATCGACTAGCTTTATTCGGTCTTCCTTCTTTGTGGAACCGGTAAGAAGGTAGTGCGATATTCCCGCATTTTCAAGTTCCCTTGTTATTCTGTCGAGCATTGATGTGAACTGCGAGAATAAAAGAATCTTGTGGCCGCTTTCGGAGGCACTCTTTATCATCTCGATAAGAAGATCTGTTTTGGCACTTCCGCCTGTATAGTTTTCATACACAAGCCCCGGATCGCAGCAAAGCTGGCGAAGCCTTGTAAGTTCCGAAAGGATTACTATCCTGTCTTTTCCAAAAGATTCCTCATCCGTTCCCTCGACCATAAGCTTAACTCTCTGAAGGTGTGCATCATAAAGTTCTCTCTGAGAACTGTTCATAGGCGCATAGATATTCTCTTCAAGCTTGTCTGGAAGATCCTTTAAGACATCACTCTTAAGCCTTCTGATCACAAAAGGCGCTATCATCTTCCTGAGCATCTCGGTCGAAGACTCATCCCCGTTCGAAACAACGGGGACCTCAATATTGTCACGGAACTGCTTATATCCAAAAAGATATCCCGGCATGCAGAAATCAAATATGCTCCAGAGTTCGCTCAGTCTGTTCTCGATGGGCGTTCCCGTAAGAGCCACTTTAAATGCCGCATTTATGCTCTTTACAGCCTTCGCAATAAGCGTACCCGGGTTCTTTATAAACTGCGCTTCATC
Organism: Butyrivibrio sp. AE2005; assembly: GCF_000686965.1. Taxonomy (NCBI): domain Bacteria; kingdom Bacillati; phylum Bacillota; class Clostridia; order Lachnospirales; family Lachnospiraceae; genus Butyrivibrio; species Butyrivibrio sp. AE2005. Next base: position 91,527 of record NZ_KK366042.1, on the reverse strand, counting down.
AATAACGCAGCAGTCAAAATTCAAATACTTATACAGCTCGATATCTCTTCTTAAAAGATCATATGACGTGATGATAACATCGGTCTCTTCACTGTCAATCTCCGACGTGATCCTCACTCTGTCAGGCTTTATGCCGACAGCTATCTCGCAGTTAAGAAGCGGTGTGAACTTCCTGATCTCATGTTGCCAGTTGTACACAAGTGACGCCGGACACACAATCAGACTGCACCTGTTCTTTCTTCCCTCTTTTAGCGCACATTCTTTTGCACTGAGAAGATATGCAAGAACCTGAATTGTCTTACCAAGTCCCATGTCATCGGCAAGAATGCCGCCAAATCCGTTATGTGAAAGAGCTTTAAGCCAAAAAAATCCTGTCTTCTGATAATCCCTAAGAACATCCTCAAGACTCTCAGGTACCTTAAAGCGCTCATCCGTAGGCGTTGCAAATCCCGACACAAATTCCTTAAAGTTCTTGCTTCTTCCGATGGAAGAACCGCCCTCTTGAATATTTTTTTCCGCGATATCATTGATAAAAAGAGCTCTGTATCTCGGTACCTCTGCGTGACCTTCGACAATCTGCTTCGCCGTTATTCCAAGTCCGTCCTTAAGCGCAAACAGCATCTTGGCGTCATCACTCGCAACGCTCACCACTTCGCCGCTCTTTAATTTATAATACTTTCTCTTTTTGTCGTACTGACTCAGTATCTCACCAAGCTCATCAGGCGTAAGCGTTTCAGGCACCATCGAAAGTTCCAGAAGGTCCGAAACAACAGAGACGCCAAGATTCACCTTGAGCCCCTTCTCGATCCTTACCGCCTTGATCGCATCCGATACGAATACATCGCCTATGGTAGAAAGATATCCCATCTTTTCCGCAAGAAAAACGTAAAGCTTATCATCCGTATATGAATCCGTCGTAAGTACCAGCGCTTTCCTGTCGGAGTCAAGCCTGTCAAAATACGGGCTTATCAGTTTTGCAGTTCTGTTCTCCAGATAACTGTTCCTCTTCACATCGGTCGCCGGCTCATCGCCAAACTTGTCAATGTCCCGGGATTCAAAGATGTCGAAGCTCTCTTTCATTCCGTTTCCCGCATCATAAGCCGCTTTTACATTACAGGTTATGCTATTTTCATCCGGCATATCGATGTATATCTCGAACTTCGGTATGTCGGGCGCGTATCTCGAAGCCTCGAAGCCGTCCGTGCTCACATTGAAGAACTCATTGATCACAGGGAAAAGACCTTCCGAAAAAAGAGGCAGATCTTTTTCAGCTATAAAGAGCTCGTTCTCAGTTCTTCTAGCCGCAAGGAACTTGAGCACCGGAATGATCTCCGCGCAGTCACTTCGGGGAATCATGTGAAGCTTTCTCTTTCTTTCGAAATAAATATTTGAATATCCTTCGAACATGGTAAAAGAGCCGGATTCAAAAACGACTCCAAAGTTCTTTTTCTCAATATGAAGGTCAATGTCAGGGAAAACAGGAACTATCTCAAGAAGGCGCTCTTCGCTGTACCTCGCCCTAAAATCGGAATTAAGGAAAAAAGTCTCTTTTACCGCTTTAAAAAACTCATCAATCTCATTACCACAAAGCTCGATGTTTTTGCTACGGCTCTTTGAACGCGAATAGACCTGATAAGGGTCTCCCGCTCTTCTACCTCTGAAATAGTCAAATAAGAAATTTATTATCTTCTGGGAATCCGCAGAAAATGAAGACATATCATGCGTAAACTCAAGATGCTTACCATAGCTTAAGAAGCTGTGCTTTTCTATAGCATCAAGAAGCTCGGCTATATCCTTAAGAACATAGCTGTGGCCGCCCTTTTCAGACTTTATGCAAAAAGATACCACAAGCTTTTCTCTGTTTAATACGGCATGCGGCTCCAGAACGGCAAGTGAAGTATCTTTGTATAAAAGAGGCGCCTCACTCACAGGCGCATACTCTCTAAGGAGCCTTTTTGTCTCAAATGACGTGTAGTGAAACTCTTTGGGTGCATCAGAAACAAACCGCCTTCCCGAGCCGGTTATGTATTCGCCTTTTTTAGTTTCGTTCGCTCCATTATTCATTCATGCCTTATTATTTGAGTGCTGCGACTAAGTCTGTAACGACCTCTTCCATTGTGTTATCTTTTTCATCGATAGTGATATCGGCATATTTCTCATACAGAACGCTTCGCTCATTATAAAGCGCGATCAGGGACTGTCCGGGTCTCATAACAACCCCGCGCTGTTTTACATCCTTAAGTCGCTTTGTCAGAGCTTCCATTCCGACTTTGAGATACACTACTTTACCGATATTTTTATAATGCTCCATAGCTTCTCTGCCGTACACGACACTTCCACCGGTTGCTATGACGGTTCTCTCCGTCTCAATACCTGCATTTACCTTGTTCTCGATTTCAATAAATCCGTCAACACCCTCCTGCTCTATTATCTCAGAAAGTCTTCTTCCTTCTTTTTTCTGGATAACTATATCAGCGTCAACAAAATTATATCCCAATATTTTGGCGAGTATTACTCCTACCGTACTCTTTCCGGATGTAGGCATCCCAACCAAAATAATATTGTCTTTTTTCATAAAAATCCTTTCAGACTTCCGCTATCTTTCTTACTTCCTCAAGCGCATTCAAAAAAGCCTGTGCAACCTTCGGATCGAAGTGAGTACCGGAACTCTCCTTAATAATCTTAATTGCCTCATCAAACGGGAACGCTTTCTTGTAGCTTCTCTCCGAGATGAGCGCATCAAATACATCGGCTACCGCCATTATCCTTGCGGAAAGAGGAATCTCTTCTCCCTTAAGTCCCATCGGATAACCGGTTCCGTCCCATCTCTCGTGATGGTACATGGCAAGATTCTTGGCTTCTTTCAGATAGCCCGCGTCCTGCTCGGGAAGATTGCTCATAACCTTATCGATGATCACGGCGCCTTCCTTTGAATGAGTCTTCATGATCGTAAATTCTTCGGGTGTGAGTTTACCCGGCTTATTAAGGAAATTATCGGAAATACTGATCTTTCCGACATCGTGAAGCGGTGCCGAATGATAAACATCCGAAACAAACTGCGGTGTCAAAAGATCTGTATATACGCCCTCTTTTATCATCTCATTCATGATGATCTTGGTGTATTCCGCTGTATTCTTAACATGCTCACCCGTACTCTGATCTCTGCTTTCAACAAGATCGGCAAGAGCATAGATGATTGAATTCTGAAGTGCAGTAATGGTCTCGTTTCTACTCTTAAGTGCCTTAACAGATGCAACGTGTGCCTCTATCATCTTAAGAAGCGCATCGTACATGTTTTCAATCTCATCGCCGGTTCCGATTTTGATCTCTTCAAACATCTTCGCCGTCTTTTCAAGATTCTCCTCGCTTCCGTCAGAAAACCGCGACGACGAGAGCGCCATCGTATTGATCGGAAGTATCAGATGATACTCCGACATATAGATACCTACGCCGAGAATGAATATGTATAATCCGATGAAAAGAGATATCTGTCTGGTAGCGAATTTAAAGACCTCTCTTCCCGTCTCTTCTTCCGAGTACGGTGATATTCCGGAAAGGTCAACGCCCGAATAACTGCCTATTTCCTGCGCAATGTGAACAGTATTTTTTCCCGTCTGAACTATCGCATCTCTGAACAACATCGTACTGATAAAAATAGCACAAAAAGCGACGAGTCCCGTTGCAAGAGTAAGAAGGATAACAACCTTCATTCTAAGTGATATACGACGGCTCTTTCCGCTTCTCATAGTCTGCACGGCTTCAGGCGTAAGAGGCGCCTGCTTCCAGTACTTCACATTCAGTCTGTCGCGAACACCGGCAGGAACTATAAATGTGATCAAAAGAGCTATCAACACACTTATCATCTTATCCGCAACATCGACTACATAATCGGCAATCAGAGCTGCCTGAAATGCCGACATCTTACCGGATTCATAGATTATCTTCAAAAAGTTAAGTGACGCAGTCTCAGAGCCAAAGCCGTAGATAATACCCGTGAGTATTGCTCCCAAAACGCCTCCGACAACGCCGTATATAAGTACTGCCAGGATTATTTTATAGAAATCTTTGAACCACTTTTTTTCATAAAAAATAGTGGTAAGTATAGCGATAAGAACATTTATCATGCTGTAGGAGATCGCCACGGAATCAGTAAAAATACTGTTTAAGAACGAACTGAAAAAACCGACAAATATACCGGGAAGAAATCCTCCCAGCATAGATACGGTCATAGTACCTACAGAATCCAGATATAGCGGAATTTCGAAGCGACCGACAAACTTACTTCCACAAATATTCATCAATATTCCGCCAAATACCATTAATGCAAGATAAACTCCTCTTGCCCCGGAGTTAACTTTGCGATCATCAACTATGTTTACCATATCATCCTCGTATAGGTATAATATTAACTAAAAAACGTTGCTATATATAATTTAGCACATATCTTTTAAACTAGAAAGTTCGATAAATTAGTTCATGTCGTGATAATCATCCATATCATCGGTATCAAATCCAATGTTCTGCATGCTTACAGTCTTACGGCGGATTCTTGCTGCCTCGGAAGCGTGAAGAAGGAAATCCTTGATCTCGCGGCCGTGCTTGATATTCTTCATTACGATAGTCTTATCCGTAACATCAGAGGTATAACATATGATCGTTGATAAACCAAAGATTCTCTGCATGAGAGTTCTTGTTATCTCAACATCAGATACTTTGTACATGTAACAGTCGTTTTCGCGCACTGTCAAAAAACCTTTGATGATTGTAAGGTCATTGTCTCTAAGTTCATATTTGGTAAAGGTCCACGGAAGTCCAAAAAACAAAAGTCTCTGTGTCTCTTGATAACGAATTTCGCCTTTGGCGCTCATAGACTCCTGATACTGTTCGGGATTTAAGATTTTTGCCATATTCTCTCTCCTTAAATGAATGAAATGTTACCATTTCAATTTACGCTTTTTTTCATTTAAGGTCAAATATGCAAACATCTTCAAGTATGCACTCAGGTGTTATCCTGCTCTCTTTAAGCGCATCCTCGGCGCTCATTCCATCATAGAACTTCTTGATAAAGCCGTAGTTGAGCACTCTTACATTCTTGCCGCCAAGATAAGATGCAATCTTTTGTCCGAAATGGCCGCCTATCTTGGCCACGGAGCGTTTTATATTTATTCGCGTGATTTCATGAACAATCCAACCTCATCCAAAGTCGGCATAACAGATAGTGCGCCTCTTCTTGTAGTGATGATCGATGCTGCTGCATTTGCAAATGACAGGCACTCTGACAGACCGGCCTCCGAAAGATCGTTAAGGCCATTCCTACGGATATAATCAATTGCACAGGCACAGAATGTATCACCTGCACCGGTAGTTTCTATCGTATCCGGATTCTTATAGCCTTCTTTTTTTACAACAAAGTCCTTATACAGAGCCATACTTCCCTCTGCCCCGAGTGTTGCAAATACAATTGGTATTTCGAATTCTTTCTGTATTTTCTTCGCACCTGCTTCAATATCAGCCATTCCGGTGAACAGTTCAACTTCATTGTCTGATATTTTTAAAACATCACAATTTTCAAAGCCGTATTTCATTGCCTCAAGAGCATCCTCTACAGATTCCCACAACGGCTCTCTGTAGTTCGGATCAAAAGAGATAACGGCACCGCTTTCCTTTGCAATACTAACAGCCAGTTTTGTTGCTTCTTTTGCCGGCTCATCTGTCATAGACAATGTTCCCAAATGGAAGACTTCGGTATTTTCAAGAAGATTTCTGTTTGCCCTGACATCGTCCGCAGTCAGCATCATATCTGCTCCCGGTTTTCTGTAAAAAGAAAAATCCCTGTCTCCGTTTGCGAGCTTATTCACAAAAGCCAAAGTAGTCGGTACTGTCGCATCCTGTACAAGACCTGAAGCTTCTATTCCCTGCTTTTCAATTCTTTCCCTTAGCATTTTTCCAAAAAAGTCATCTCCGACCTTTCCGATAAATGCAGTGCTGTTTCCAAGATTCTGCAGCATGGAAAGGACATTACACGGTGCACCCCCGGGATTAGCTTCAAATAAAGGATTCCCCTGAGCGCTCATTCCATTATTTGTGAAATCGATCAGTAATTCTCCAAGTGCCACAACATTAAATTTGCTCATTTTTCTTCTCCAATTCATTCATCACAACGTCCATGATTAATTCGCCGTTAGCCCTGAAGCTGATTCCTTCAGCCTTAATATCTGTAAAGATGCCCATTGACATTACCTGTTCTCCGTCATTAATGAACAATTCCATGCTGTATCTGTCAAGTATCACGCGCAGTTTGATCTCTCCGTTATTATCAGCCACCTTGCATCTTCTCTGGTGCACGATTGCCCTTCTGTTTCCGGAATGCTTGCGGTCGATCTTCACTATAGATTCAACAGGATCAAATTCTATGCTTGAATATTCTTTACCGTTATCTGCAAAGCGTATTTCAAACTTACCGTATGAAAGGTATGTGCCAGCCGATCTTACATTAACCGTCATATCGATACATCTGCCTTCTAAGCTTGAAAGTACACAATCATCGGTAACGATGACATTTTGTCTGCTTACTCTTTTACCATAGTAATTCTCTATTTCGCGAATAGGCTTTTGAATCAGCCTTCCGTTCTTTATCGATATTTCCCTGGGAAGGCTCATCTGTCCAAACCACGGAAAATCTTCACGTTTTATTGCCAAAGTATCCCAGTTCTGAAGCCAGCCTATCATAACCTGCCTTCCGTCTTTGGTCCGAATAGTCTGAGGCGCGTAAAAATCTATTCCGTAATCTACCGCCTGACAATTCTCCTCGCAGAAATTCCCTTCACCGTCGACACTTCCGATTATGCATAATGTGCCGTTACCGTTGTGAAATTCAAGTCCCTCGGGAAGCATATCCTGCGGGCTTGTGAGAAGTACATGCTTTCCGTCAAGCGCAAAGTAGTCCGGACATTCCCACATGACTCCAAATCTTTTATTATTCTTTATAAGTATTTTATCATATTTCCAGTTAAAACCGTCATCACTTGAATACTGCAAAAGCTGACCGTCGCCGTCTACCGTCTTGTTTCCTACAACAAGATAGTATTTTCCGTTTTCTTTCCAGATCTTCGGATCTCTGAAATCTATTTTTCCCGCTCCCTCCGGAAGCTTATCGCCCGTAATTACCGGATTCATCTCATATTTTTCATAGTCTTTTCCGTCTCCTACAGCAACGCACTGAGTCTGGACATCATAGAAGTTGCCATTCTCATCCTGTTTCCTAAGAACGCCGGTATATAGTATCAGATGTTTCCCATCCTCTGTTTCAATCGCACTTCCCGAAAAACATCCGTCCTTATCATAATCTGCTTCCGGTGCCATAACGGCAGGAAGATACTTCCAATCGATAAGGTCTTCACTCTCTACATGGCCCCAATGCATAGGCCCCCAGACAGTCTCATAAGGATTATATTGATAAAAAAGATGATATTTACCCTTATATATGCTAAATCCGTTCGGATCGTTCATCCATCCGCATCTTGGAGTAAGATGGAAAAGAGGACGAAATTCCTCCGCGATTGTCTTTTCCTTTTTGCACTCATATTCTCTTGCTTTTAATAACTTATCGTTCATAGTATTCCTTTCCTGCCATATATCTTTAAATTGTCTATGCTTGCTCCCTGAAGGCGCACTTTCCAATCCGCGCCCACCGCCGAATAAATGCGATTTGACAATGCTTTTTCGCCGTTAACATAAACCACTGTTATATCTTTTTCCACAACTACATCAACTTGATACTTAACTCCCGCATTAAGGCTCATACTTTGTTCATTGGGATAAGCATCATAGGTAATCTTATCTTCGCCATTGTCGATGGTTATTCTGTATTCCTCATTCTTCTCAGCATTGTTAAATATAATCTCCGACTTGCCTTCGTTTTCCATCTCAAGCTCAAATGTAAGCCTGCAGCTTTCCGGAACATTTCCAAGTTCCGATTCGTCTTTTACACTTTCTGCTTCAAAAATCTGTTTGTCAAAATAATTTATATATTCTTCAGGCATCGCTACGCCAAGCGTTCCGTCTTCCAGTTCCTTAAGTTCATATACAAGGAGATTTCCCGCCCAGGTATAAGGAAGCCTGTCACTTTCTCTTTTCTTTCTATCCAAAAAACCTATAAGATATCTTTTTCCTTTATATTCACAGGTCTTTGCCGCATAAAAACCGTTTCCGTCAAATGTATCTATCTTTGGTGTCTCCCACGGTCCGTTGATACTGTCTGACATTCTGTAATATACAACATTGTTCCAACTGAATGTCAGATAATAATGATTGCCCATCTTAAACAGATCCGGGCATTCCATAAAATATAAATCTTTGTTTGTATATAAGTCGCCTTCAAACTTCCAGTTTTTAAGATCATCGGAACGATAGCATATTATCGCGCTCTCATTCCCGTTTTCTTTTCTCGCTCCCACAAGCATCATATAGCCGTCATCTGTTCGCAGCACCTGCGGATCGCGAAAATCTTCCGTACTGTATCCTTCCGGAGCATGTATAATATTTTCAGTATCCTTGGTATAAGTCTTATTGTCTTTACTTGTTGCATGCATCAGGCACTCTTTATCCAGCCCGTATTCCTCATAATAATCATTATGTCCTGTGTAAAAACAATGATATTTTCCGGAGTCGTCACTAATAAACGATCCCGTTCCCACAGCAAGATCGGGCGCTTCCATTTCTTCCGAATACGCAAGTACCTGTCCTCTGTCTTCAAAACTCACAAAATTCCCTGTATAGAACTGATGTATCGGATGATACCCCACTCCGTTATTATCCGTTTCATAAAGATAATTGAGGTAAACTCCTTTCTCTGTCGAAAGAGCCATGACATCTCCGACGTAACTGTCTTCAGCCCTTGGGAATAAACATTCATTCATTTTTTTACCGGCACATCCTTGTATCATCATTAACGATATAAGTAGCAAACAAATTGTTATTCTTTTCATCTTTTTTAAATGGGGAGGATCATCTCCTCCCCATCTCCAATAAACATTAACCTTCCGATTACTTGTAAAACTCGTCAAAATACTTCTGATAAATTGCAAGATATTCATCAATTCCGTATGCATTAACCTGATTAAGATAAGCCTCCCAATCAGCATCGCTGAGGCCATCCATAACGAACTTACTTCTGCTTGCATTTATATAAGTAATAAGATCCTGCTGAATGGATGTGAGCTTTTCTGTATCTTCCGCTGTCATAAATACATTGGGATATACATACTCATTGTGCATATCATTGGTGTAATACTCCTTGATCCAGTCAAGACGGTACTGAGCATCATCAGGACATGTAACATATTTGCCGTAATACTCATCAAGGATTGCAAGAGGTCCACCTACACACTCTGCTTCACGTACTTCTACAGGAGACGCATCGCCAAGCGCCGCATGCTTAAGCATCTTTTCACCCTGATCATTTGTTGACAACTCAAAGATATCAAACTCATCATCCTCTCCGTATGTTCCCCAGTTATTCTGAGGTGACTGGAACGGATCGTACATCTTATCGAGCCATGCGCATACAAGTGCAGGATTCTCGCACTTTGCAGTTACAACGCATCTTCCGCGATCAAATCCGGAAGTAAAAGAGCTGTTAAGAGGAGTAACATTTTTTGTGTCTGCCTGAAGCGCTGCAAGAGGAACAAAGTCCTGAAGATTATCAATATTTGCAACGTCCCATGTGAAGCAAACGCCATATCTGTGAGACTTACCCTTTGCTACATATGTAGACCAGTCCTGTGTAAAGCACTCAGGATCGATAAGTCCTTCTTCGTAAAGCTTGTGGAGCCACCGGAAGCCTGACTTAAATCCTTCCTGTGTTGCTGTGCAGATAACCTTCTTGTCATTTGTCACAGCAATATGCTGTCCGATATCGTTATCTCCGTATCCCTCTCCAAATCCGTTGATAAGAAGACTGGGATCCTGATCGTTCATTATGCATGACATAGGAATGATGTCACCTTCAATACCAAACTCAGCCTGAAGCTCTGAAGCGTGATCCTTAAATGCTTTCAAAACCTGCTCAAATTCATCAACTGTTGTAGGAGTTGAAAGTCCGAGGAAATCCAACCATTTCTTATTGATATAAGTAAAGTTGTTTCCAACTGTCTGGATAGCAGTCTTATTGGAACCAAGCTGCTCTATCCATGGAAGTGCCCAGATATGTCCCTCCGAGTCGGTACACATCGTGCGGTACTCCGGATACTTATCGAACACGCCTTTTAGATTAGGCATGTTATTGTCGATATAATCTTCTAAAGAAATGATAACCCCCTGGTCAGCATATCTGATAAGATCTGAGTTTCCAAAACTTGCATTGAACACAAAATCAGTAAGAGCATTCTTGTTTGCCATATTCAGCTGGATTTTGTCCCCCCACTGATCGCTTGAAATAGCTGTCCAATCAACATGCACGTTTGTTTCTTCCTCAAGTCTCTTGAAGATTGTCCTATTGTTTGGTTCCGATTCCGTACCGGACGGATAACTTATCGTTCCGGTGATCGTAACCTTTTCCTGAAGCGGAAAGCTCAGATTGTCTGTTGAAACAGATGCAATATCACTTCCCGAAGATGCTTTGCCGCATCCCATAAGTGCGCCTGCAGATACTGTCAAAGCAAGCGCTGCCGCCATAAACTTAGTTTTTTCCTTTCTCATTTGCCCTCTCCTTACTATTAATACTTTATGCCTTCACAAGGATGTTATGCTCTTTTTACCCTCCAAAGTACATTTAAGCTATCCTTGAAAAAACCACTGCAATTCTTCTCATCCCTTTACAGATCCGATCATAATTCCGGAATCAAAGTATTTCTGGAAGAATGGATACATCACTATTAACGGAAGACTCGATACTATTATCGTTGCATATTTCAAAAGTTCGGCCAGCTGTGCCCTCTGTGCTGTACTCTGCATATCTGCTATCATTCCGGGATCGGGTTCGTTCTGTATGAGAATAGCCCTAAGCACCAGCTGAAGCGGTTGTTTTTCAGCCGAATTAAGATAGATCATTGCGTCAAAATAACTGTTCCACATTCCGACAAACTGCCAAAGCACCAAAACTGCAATAAGCGGCGTGCACACCGGAAGCAGGATCTTGAAGAAAAATACAAGTTCATTTGCTCCGTCAACATCGGCTGCCTCCCTAAGTTCGTTAGGAACTCCCTTATAATAGGTTCTTGCAATTATCATGTTCCATACACTGAAAGCATTCGGAAGTATTATCGCCCACATGCTGTCAAGAAGTCCCATGTTGCTTATAAGAAGGTATGTAGGGATAAGTCCGCCGCCAAAAAACATAGTTATGATGAAAATTGTGTTGAATATCTTTTTCCCTTTAAAATCATCTCTGGACATAGGATATGCACAAAGAAGAGTTATAAATACCGATATGACGCTGAATAAGACCGAGTAAAGAACTGCATTGCCAAATCCAATCCATATCTGGGAATTGGACATTACTCTCTCATATGCTGTAGTGGTCCACTTGCTGATATCAAAGACAATTCCCTTGTTCTGAAGTGTTATCGGATCCATAAAGGAGGCAATAACGATGTATACTACAGGTCCGATTATTGCTACAACAAATAGTCCCAAAAGTATATATCCGATCAAAAGGAAGATCTTATCTCCCATGGAAGCTCTTGCGAACTCACTTTTCTTAACTGTAAGTGTTTTTTCCATCTCTATTTCTCCTTATAATCCCTGACCGTCATTGAGCTTTTCAACAACTTTATTGACTGCTATCAGAAGTATTACATTTATGATCGTGTTGAAAAGACCTACCGCCGTAGAATAACTGTAATCACCATTCAAAAGACCTTTCTTATAAACATAAGTTGCAATGATCTCCGATGAAGCGAGATTCATATCCGACTGAAGAGCATAAGCTTTTTCAAATCCGATGCTCATTATGTTTCCGGCCTGAAGTATGAACTGTATAACTACCATATCCTTTATGGCAGGCCATTCAACCGCTTTGATCTGCTGCCAGATATTTGCTCCGTCAATCTGTGCCGCCTCTTTTAACTCATTGCTTGCATTTGAAAGTGCCGCAGTGTACATGATGGATGCCCATCCCGCGCCCTGCCAGATACCGCTTATGATGTAAATCGGTCTGAATGCTGCAGGGATGGTAAGGAAGTTTATGTTTGTTCCCAAGAACATATTGAAAGGTCCTGTTACCGAAAGCAAAATCCTTACCATACCGCAAAGAACGATTACTGAAATGAAGTTAGGCATATACAGGACCAACTGAATCTTCTGCTTTATCTTGCTGCTTGTTATTCTGTTGAGAAGAAGTGCCAGGATAATAGGAATCGGGAATCCCCACAACAGTCCGTATACACTTAACTTAAGCGTATTCAGCAAGTACTGCATAAAATCCGGCGAGGATAAAAATTGTTCAAAATATTTAAGTCCTACCCACTCACTTCCAAGTATTCCTCTAAATGGGTTGTACTTCTGAAACGCGATCAGGATTCCTCCCATAGGAATATATTTGAAAATAATGGTGAGTATAAGTGCAGGTCCTAAAAAGAATACATACAACTGCCAGTGCTGCCTGATATATACGAGTGTGTTATGCAGCGTATTATCCTTCGTTTTAGCATTCATATTAGTTCCTCCATTACTTTTACATTTGTAACATTCATTTTGTATATGTAAAAATTATCACATATATGTTTATATGTCAACAGATTAATTTTGTCATTTGCACAATTTTAATTTACATTTGACACTTTCTCTCTGACATCTTATAATCTAGGTATTCTTGGATGAAATTGCAGAAATTCGTATTTGCTGCAAATCTAATATCCAAATGTGCTAAATGTGCAAATGTAACATTTGTGCACAACATTTTTACCAACGGAGAATAATTATGGCTACAAAAGTTACTATTCAGGATATAGCCGATGCACTGGGATTATCCAGAAATACAGTATCCAAAGCAATCAATAATACCGGCGTGCTGGCTGAATCCACCAGGCAGAAGGTTCTTGAGAAAGCACTGGAAATGGGATATAAACAGTTCTCATATGCCAATTCCATTGCGGATATAAAGAATCCTTCTTTTACAAAAAATAAAGTTTCAGGCGAAATAGCTCTTTTCACCGGAAACTTCCTTAATAATTCACATTTTGCATCAACTATGCTTGATAAGTTTCAGCATGAGATTTCTCTTATGGGATATAGTCTCACCATACACAGAGTCGATGCCAACAATATAGAAGACCTTAGTCTCCCACTAACATACAGGCCAGAAAATACTAGAGCAATCGTATGTATAGAAATGTTTAATCAGCAATACTGTGAAATGATCTGCAATCTCGACCTCCCCGTCCTGATGATAGACGCTCCGGTTGCCAGTTACTGGCGTAAATTGAATGCCGACATTTTACTGATGGACAATTTTTCAGATATATACCGCGTAGTAAGCGATATGAACAAAAAAGGCATAACAAAGATTGGCTTTGTCGGACAGGTAACCCACTGCCGCTCTTTTTACGAACGCTTTATAGCATTTAGAGAAGCAATGTATATCAACAATCTTACATTTGAAGATAAATACTGCCTTTCAGAGGTACATCCTCACGGCTCGGATTACAAAGACTACTTATTTAGGGCTCTTGAAAAAATGAAAGAACTTCCCGAAATGTTTATTTGTGCAAATGACTTTGTCGCACTCGATCTATTGTACGGACTTAGAAAAATAGGCGTTGAATGTCCCAAAGATATAAAGTTGTTTGGCTTTGATGATTCACCGGAATCAAAAATAATGACTCCTTCATTATCCACGAGCCATATTCACAGTCAGATAATCGGATATTCCGCAGCAAATCTTGTTATTTCACGAATAGAACAGCCCAATCTGAACTATCGTACCACATACACCGAAACCGACCTTATTTACAGGGATTCAACAAGTTCGAAGAAATTTCCTCAATAAAAACCGCTCCGCCACCGATAGCTTCGGTAACAGAACGATTCTTTTGATCAGTTGTTATCATAAATATCTTCCGTAAATGTAAGGCTTCCTCTGTAACCCGCATAGGTTCTGTTAAAAATAAGCCTTTCATTTATGGGAAATGCTCCGAGGATGAACTGAATCTCTTTTTCAAGCGCAATTTCTCTCTCGTTGCTACTTCCTACAAGAAGTGTTATCTCTTTTTCCTCCTCACGGATTGCCTTGTTGATCTCGTACTGATCCGTCAGGAAAAGAACTTTCGGAGGCTTTGCGTATTCAAGGTCCCGGATTTCTTTTTCTACCCTGTCCTTGTCCTCCTGTCTGAAGATCGGCTCGGATACTATCACCAGAACAGGCGTAAAGCTGTAATCGTTCGCAAGATATCTTGTGTATCCGACAGCACTGTTTGCATCTGCAACAACAGCAAATCTTTTCCAGCTCACAACACCGATTGACTGTCCCAGATAGCTGTAGACATAGTCCTCTTCCGCCTCGATCACATCCTCTACAAGTTTTTCATCAAGATTAAGTGCTTTCTGCACTGCTCTGATAAAATTAGTGGTATCTGTCGCGCCGACAAAGAGTCCCGGAATCCTGATACTTGGAACGCCGAATTTCTCCTCATACTTCTTGGCAGGCCCGTTGAAGAGCCACGGATTTACAATGATATTGAGCGCCGCACCGGAGCTCTTTTTAATATCTTCAATTCCCTGATGTTTTGTAAAAAAGGTATTGACCTTAAGTCCGAGCTTCGAAAGAATCCTATCGATCTCTTCAAGCGTGCCGCTCCAGAACGGATCGTGGTAGGGCACAATTCCAAAGATATTCACAAGCTTATCGTCCTTTGGAACATCTTTTTCAATAACCTTATCGATAAACGTGTTCCAGATTACCTCATATCCGAGGTTACTGTCGCCCGCAAATCCGGGCGTATCAATCGCATAGACTTCGTGACCTTCTTCCCTAAATTTACTTGTGACGCTTTCGATATCATCTCCGATAATACCTGCGGTACATCCCGTCAGGACAAAAAAAGCATCGGCATCCATTATGTCAATCGAGCCCTGTATTGTTGTTCTTAATTTATTAACTCCGCCGAATACTACTTCTTTTTCAAGCATATTACTTGACGGGATTGACACTCCGCTTACAAAGCATGAGTGTTTATGTCCCGACTGTCCCTGATCTGCTGCCGTAGTCTGCATGCAGCATCCGGGACCTGAATGTAATATCGGGCAGACTCTGTCTATCGCACCAAGAACGGCGTTGATTCCCGCAAGAACGCATCCGCCCTTAGGATTTTCCATAATATGTGACATTAATCTTCTCCCCCTAAAATATATTTGAATGCATTTTCTTTGTACCATGAATCCTTGTAAGGGAGTTTTACATGCTTTGCAAGTTTCCTGTTAAATCCCGGATTTTCAAGCTGATCCGCGATCTTGTTTCCAAGAAAAAGAAGTCCGTCATATCCCATCGTAGGTCTTTTTCCGTCAAGAACGTGTGTAGTCGGAATTCCAAGCTTTGCCGCCCATTCGGGAACTCCTATAAATGCATCGGGTTTAAGTTTGTTTAAAAGATTAACCTGCTCAAATGGCTGCATGTTGGCAATATCAACCACAAAATTCTTGTGAATATCGTTGAGGTACTCTATGTCAACCTGCGCATCAGCGTCATATGTCGGTGTTTCGAGTCCCACAAGTTCCATGCCAAAATCATCTATAAGAGCCGCTGCCGCAAAAGACCTTCCTGTTCCTCCGCATATGAATACTCTTTTTCCCTTTAGTCTTTCCTTAAGTTCCGCAACAAGCGGTTCTATTCTTTTATGTTCGGAAGCGATGATTTTCTCAACTTCCTCTTCCTTGCCGATAACCTTAGCTATGCCTCTGTACCACTTGTCGGTATTTCTTATTCCGATAGGCATTACTGTGTGTGAATAAGGTATCTCGTAGTCTTCCCAGAGAGTTTTCATAAACTCATCCGCAAATACTTTACAGATAGAAGTCGAAGCCTCCGCTGCCGGTATTCTTTTTATCTTTTCAAGAGAGCTGTAAAAAGGAATATAGTTGACCTTTGCACCCAAAAGATTTATCATTCGCTCCATTTCTTTCTGATCGGCGAAACTGACTGTCGTAGGGGCAAAAAGATTTATGAGTCCTTTTTCTTTTTCAACTTTCTCTTTTTTCAAAATATATTTATTGATCGAAATAAATGCCGCATCAAACCCGGACGCACAAACTTTGGATTTGAAGCCTTCGCAGTGTATCGGAACCATTATAGTGTCAGGATAATCAGTCTGAAGATCCTGTGCTATCGCGTCAATATCGTCTCCAATGATACCTGATGCGCAGGAAGCATATATAAACGCAAGCTTCGGATTGTATCTCTCGACTGCTTTCTGAACAGCCTCTCTAAGCTTCTGCTCACCGCCAAATACTACACTCTTCTGATCTATATTTGTAACAATAAGTCTGGGATTTTTGACAACCTTGATTCCTCTGTGAATCTGTCCGACGCGGTACATATCTACCGCCATGATCGCACATCCGACACACCCCTGCGGAGAATGTGAAATAAAGACAGAATCCTCCAAAGACATAAGCGCCGCCATACTGTTTATCTGCTGACACTGCAGTCCCTGTGCAAAGCTCCTGTCTGCCCTTTTAAGACATCCCTTTTTGTAGTTTTCCGCAACTTCTTTTCCGGTTGTACCAAGATCGTTTATTCTTCCCGGGATGCTCTCCCTGACTCCCGAATACTGTATGTTTGGCATTTCTTCACCTCTCCCGAAAGATGCCGACATTTTATAGAAAAACCGGAGGTATATCATAACACCTCCGGCTCACCGGTCAGCATCGCATTTCTGTGATGCTCAAATCTTATCATAGTATGTCTTTCGTGAGAATTTGAGAAAACTTATCAGTGCCAATCAGCTGAGGTTATCGCTTAGGTCAATAATCGCTGTAATCTTCTGCTCAATCTAAGACAAATTTCCTTGACGCGTTGACTAAAGCATTGCTTTCCCTATCTCTTAGTCAATTTTCCTGAAATTTCTTTAAAGCAAAAAGCGACGCAAAAGATGAAATCATCTTTTGCGTCGCCTATAAATTTTACAATAATGGCAGTTTATTCCGTAAAATTGGATGTTCTGCTCTCGCACCAAAGGTGCTCGCCGGAACAAAGTAGTACATTATGCATTAACAATCTTTCCGAAGTCAGCCTTAAGGCTTGCTCCGCCGATAAGTCCGCCGTCGATGTTGGGCTTTGAAAGAAGCTCAGCAGCGTTTCCTGCATTCATAGATCCGCCGTACTGGATACGAACCTCATCAGCTGTAGCCTGATCGTAAAGCTTAGCAATAAGCTCACGGATAAGCTTGCATACTTCTTCAGCCTGATCTGCTGTAGCTGTCTCGCCTGTTCCGATTGCCCAGATAGGCTCGTAAGCGATAACAAGCTTCTTAACCTGATCAGCTGTTACGCCGTCAAGATCCCATGTGATCTGTCTCTCGATCCACTCTTTGTATGTGTCAGCCTTACGAAGTGCAAGTGACTCACCGCAGCAAAGGATAGGTGTAAGACCTGAAGCAAATGCTTTCTTTACTTTCTGGTTGATAAGGATATCGTTCTCTCCGAAGATATCTCTTCTCTCTGAATGTCCGATGATGATGTACTCTACACCTGCATCCTTGAGCATAGGAGCTGAAATTTCTCCTGTGAATGCTCCGTTATCTACGATGTAGAAGTTCTCTGCACCTACGTGTACGTTTGTGCCCTTAACAGCGTTAACTACGGGTACGATATCGATTGCAGGTACACAGTAAACTACGTCTACAGCATCATTCTTTACAAGATCCTTGAGCTCTTCGCAAAGAGCTACAGCCTCGCTGGGAGTCTTGTTCATCTTCCAGTTTCCGGCGATTATTCTTCTACGTGCCATGTTTTCCACCTCTATATTTTGTAATATTTACTTCTTGATTTTCACAAGGAAGTTCTGCTCTCGCACCTATCGGTGCTCGCCAGAACTAAGTTCGAACTACCGACTCGAAAAAACCTCGTCGGAGTCTCACTTATCATCAGCTGCTACTACTCCGGGAAGTGCCTTACCCTCAAGGAACTCAAGAGAAGCTCCACCACCTGTTGAGATGTGGCTCATCTTGTCAGCAAATCCAAGCTGGTTAACAGCTGCTGCACTATCACCACCACCGATGATTGTTGTAGCTGTTGTCTCTGCAAGAGCCTTAGCTACTGCCTTTGTTCCTTCAGCAAGAACAGGGTTCTCGAATACACCCATAGGTCCGTTCCAAACAACTGTCTTAGCTGACTTAACAGCATCAGCGAAGAGGTCACGTGTCTTAAGACCGATATCAAGACCTTCCTTATCAGCAGGAATCTGATTTGAAGGAACGATTTCTGTCTCGATGCTGGGGTTATCGATAGGATCAGGGAATCCTGCTGAAACTACAGTATCGATGGGAAGAAGAAGCTGCTTGCCGTTAGCCTTAGCCTTCTCAAGCATTTCCTTACAATAATCAAGCTTTGTATCGTCTACAAGAGACTTACCAACCTCATAGCCCTGAGCCTTGAGGAATGTGAATGCCATACCACCACCGATGATAAGTGTATCGCACTTCTCGATGAGGTTATTGATAACGTTGAGCTTATCAGCAACCTTAGCACCACCAAGTATAGCCACGAAAGGTCTTACAGGGTTCTCAACTGCATTTCCGAGGAAATCGATTTCCTTCTGCATGAGGTATCCAACTGCGTTGTTTCCGCCCTTCTCTGTGATGAACTTTGTAACGCCTGCTACAGAAGCGTGTGCTCTGTGAGCTGATCCGAAAGCATCGCATACATAGTCATCAGCAAGCTCTGCGAGCTCTTTTGCAAAAGCATCGCCTGCCTCTTCGGGCTTTGTCTCTTCCTTTCCTCTGAAACGAGTATTCTGAAGAAGAACAACATCTCCCTCGTTCATAGCTTCTACTGCTGCTGTTGCATCAGCGCCAGTTACATTGTAATCAGAAATGAACTTAACCTCTTTGCCGAGCTTCTCTGAAAGTCTCTTTGCAACAGGTGCAAGTGACTCACCCTCGTTGGGGCCGTTCTTTACTTTTCCAAGGTGTGAGCAAAGAATAACCTTGCCGCCATCCTTTATAAGCTTGTTGATTGTAGGAAGAGCTGCTACTACTCTTGTCTCGTCTGTGATCTCACCGTTCTTGAGAGGAACGTTGAAGTCGCAACGAACGAGTACGCGTCTGCCCTTTACGTTAATATCGTCTACTGATTTCTTATTAAGACTCATTTTTGTTCTCCTTTGTAATAAAAATTGATGATAAAGAGTCGCTTGCGACTCTTTCGCGCACGAGCGGATTGCGTAAGCAATAATTTCATTTCCGCGAGTTGCGCATCCATAGCGGAGCGTTTTTATTGAATAGGGAATTTCAAAGAAATTTCCTATTCAATAAAATAGAGGGCCTGGTCCAAACGGACCGGACCCTCTTAATGGTTTCTATTAGGTTCTACTTGCTCCCCGCGAGTTTTCACAAGGAGGTTCGACTCTCGCACCGAAGGTGCTCGATCGAACTAAGTAGTACACTAGACTCGACAAAACCTCATCAAGTGATTACTTAACGAACTTCTCGAAGTACTTGATTGTACGAACCATCTGTGATGTGTATGAGTTCTCGTTGTCATACCATGAAACAACCTGAACTTCATAGAGATCATCACCGATCTTGTTAACCATTGTCTGTGTTGCATCGAAGAGTGAACCATATGTCATTCCAACGATATCAGATGAAACGATCTCATCCTCGTTGTATCCGAATGTCTCAGGATCAGAAGCCTTCTTCATAGCCTCGTTGATAGCTTCCTTAGTTACCTCTGTGCTTGACTTAACAACTGCGAAAAGAAGAGTTGTTGAACCTGTAGGAACAGGAACTCTCTGAGCAGCTCCGATGAGCTTTCCGTTAAGTTCAGGGATAACAAGGCCGATAGCCTTTGCAGCACCTGTTGAGTTAGGAACGATGTTAACAGCGCCTGCACGTGCTCTTCTAAGGTCACCCTTTCTCTGAGGTCCGTCAAGGATCATCTGATCACCTGTGTAAGCATGGATTGTTGCCATGATACCGGACTGGATAGGTGCGAAATCGTTAAGAGCCTTAGCCATAGGTGCAAGGCAGTTTGTTGTACATGATGCAGCTGAGATGATGTTGTCATCTGCTGTAAGTGTCTCGTGGTTAACATTGTATACGATAGTAGGAAGATCATTTCCTGCAGGAGCAGAAATAACTACCTTCTTAGCACCGGCATCGATATGAGCCTGTGCCTTAGCCTTTGATGTGTAGAAACCTGTACACTCAAGAACAACGTCTACACCGATCTTGCCCCAAGGAAGGTTCTTAGCATCTGCCTCTTTGTAGATTGTGATTTCCTTGCCATTAACTGTGATTGAATTCTCGCTGTAAGAAACCTTATCAGCATACTTGTACTTGCCCTGTGATGAATCATACTTAAGAAGATGAGCAAGCATCTTAGGATCTGTAAGATCGTTGATTGCTACGATCTCTGTTCCTTCATGCTCAAACATCTGTCTGAAAGCAAGACGTCCGATACGACCAAAACCATTGATTGCTACTTTAACTGCCATTTTAAGTTCCTCCTAAAATGAATATAATATTTAATTGCTGCTTAATATCACACTTATTGATAATTTTTTATCAGCAACTCTAATTCTAATAAAAAATGTAGCATAAATCAAGTAAGAATATTATGATATAGGTGTCAAAAAGTCAAAAATGCGTACATGCTTGCATGTTAAGCTTTTTGACCTTTTGACCCTAACAATCATGAGGAATTAGCGATTTGCTTTGCAAATCCGCGGTTTCCGAATGATTGTAGAATTGCGAGAATGACGTCAGTCATGGAGCAATTCGTATATCATAATATTCGCATATCATATTATAGATACAAAAAATCAAAAATGCGTACATTCATCATTTAATAAATCACGGAGAACCCCATATGATCTTACCGGCAGACTACCATTTACACACTCACAATTCGGGCGACAGCGAAGCACCCATGGAAGACATGATCAAAAGTGCCATAAACAAAGGCCTTGAAGAAATCTGTTTTACCGACCACATGGACATGGACTATCCGATAACCGAAGACACCCCGAAAGATTATTTTTTATTGGACACTCCTCCTTACAAAAAAGAGCTATATAAGTATAAGGAGATGTACAAAGACAAGATTTCTATAAAATTCGGTGTTGAAGTAGGCATGCAGGATCATATAGCCAAAGAAAACACAGCCTATGTCCGCTCGGAATCTTTTGACTTCGTCATCGCATCCATGCATCTTATTGACGGGCAAGATCCCTACTACCCTGAATTCTGGGAAGGCCTTGATGTAAAAGAAGTTTTCAGGCACTACTTTGAACTTACGCTTGAAAACTTAAAACTCTTTGATGACTACTGCGTCCTCGGGCACCTCGACTATCTCGCCCGCTACGCTCCCGAAGGCAACAATCCATATTCATATGAAGCTTATTCAGATATCATCGACGCCATTTTGATTCATCTTATAAAGAACGACAAAGGCCTCGACTTTAACACCAGCCGTCTTTTCAGATCGGGCGGCCCCACGAATCCAAGTCCCGATGTCTTAAAAAGATACAAAGAACTTGGCGGAAAGATAATCACCATCGGCTCCGATGCTCATAATCCCGAAGGCGTTGCCGGCGCATTTGAGAAGGCAAGTATCATTGCAAAAAAATGCGGCTTCGACGAATACTGTACTTTCGAAAGACTGAATCCTACATTCCATAAATTATAAAAAAACTTCTTGCACCGCCTACAGCTTTGTAGCACTGCGTGGGCGGTGCTTTTTCACGCCAAATATAAGCTTATAGCAAGTGCTTCTGCCTGCCACAAGTGATGTGGAAGTTTTTGTTTATAAGATGAACGAAATATAGTAAAATATACATGATATTGATGTATCGTTTAGAAAGAATGGATATTTTCTCTGTATCGCCAGTGAAGATTACCGATTCCTTTCTTTTCTCGATGCACCCGCGCGAAGCTTTGGAGGCTATATGAGGGAAGAATTCTACACCAGAGGTAAACAAACTAACGTATATAATTTCATATTCATGTACAAGTCTGTTACTCTTTGCTGTTTATGCGTTGTTACTGCGATTCTGGCATTTTATTGTCGAACAGACCTCTTAAAAATGACGTTTTCCAAGGACAAAACTTCGCAAAGGCTCTTGCTATCTGTCTTAATCTTTGTTTTAATGGTATTTATTTCCGTTATAATAGACTTTTATATATTAAAAAAGACTACAAATATCGGCTACAGACTAAACAGACTTGCCTACCTCGACAGGCTCACGGGACTTCCCAACAGATTCAGTTGCGACCTTCTGTTTGAAAGTTTCAATGGTTCGGAACGACTCCCCGGGGTCGGCTTTGTTGTTATGAAAATAAATAATCTTCCGACCGTAAATCAGACAACAAGTCATGATAACGGCAACAACCTAATTACCGAGTTTTGTTTTATTCTTGAGGATGTCGGCGAAAAATATGGTTATGTCGGAAGAAACGGCGGAAATGAATTTATTATTCTGATTGAAAATTGTTCGGACACCGACTGCGATATGTTCCTTTCAGATCTCACAAAAAGAATCCGCGGCTACAACGAGATGGCTGTCGGAACACCTCTTGAGATAGCATACGCATGCGTACTCAACTCTAACGAAAAGAGATCCGTAATGTCCGAACTAATCTCTTTTGCCTATAAGAAACTTAAGGATGCACCACAAATACTCTCATGAAAATTATGATTGAAAAAAGCTTTTTTAAAAATCGTATATTCTCTTTAATCTGTCTTTTCACCTGCTCGGTTTTATTTCTCACATCATGCGGCTCCAAACACGGCGTAACGCTCCTTGACAGAGCCGGCCACAAAAAAGATGCGCAGATTGATGAGACCGTAAGGGGAAGTCGCGACAACACGCCTCTTTGCCTTGTCCCTACAGCTCCCGGAACCGATACATTTGAGAACGAATATGCCCGTATCGACTATTCAAACATGTCTGAGGGCTATATTTTCGTGACTTATAAAGGAAGTTCTCCCAAAGTTAAGCTTCAGATCACAGGCCCGGATACGGTTACCTATACTTACGACATCTCAAGCAATTCAAAAGACGGCGAGGTCTTCCCTCTTCAGGCAGGAAACGGGCAGTACATGATAAATGTATATGAGAACATCACAGAGACCAAGTATTCAATGGTGTTCTCGTTCCCGATAGATGTAACTCTTTCAAACGGATATAAGCCTTTCCTGTATCCAAACCAGTTCATCAACTTCGCCCCCGACTCTCTGGCTGTCAGAAAAGGTGCGGCACTTGCTTATCCTTGCAATTCCGACATCGAGGTCGTTGCAGAAGTTTATAACTTTATGATAGAAAATATCACTTACGACTATGAAGAAGCTGAAACCGTGCAAAGCGGCTATCTTCCAGATCTTGACGAGATTCTTATAACCCAGAAAGGAATCTGTCTCGACTACGCTTCGCTTATGGCTGCGATGCTTCGAAGCCAGAACATCCCGACAAAGATGGAAGTCGGCTACGCGGGAACCGCTTATCACGCATGGCTCAGCACTTATATAAAAGATGTAGGCTGGGTAAACGGAATGATCGAATTTGACGGAAAAGACTGGTCACTTCTCGATCCCACTTTTGCATCAAATACGGAAGAGAGAAAGCTCGAAAACTTTATCGGAGACGGATCCAATTACTCTGTTAAATACGTTTATTGATACAGGAAAGCGCTGATTAGACCAGTGTTTTCTTAGGTGAAATCTTTCACCCGTACCATATTAT
Source organism: Butyrivibrio sp. AE2005 (assembly GCF_000686965.1). Classification (NCBI taxonomy): domain Bacteria; kingdom Bacillati; phylum Bacillota; class Clostridia; order Lachnospirales; family Lachnospiraceae; genus Butyrivibrio; species Butyrivibrio sp. AE2005. Next base: position 67,630 of record NZ_KK366042.1, on the reverse strand, counting down.
TTTTCTTCGGAGGCACCATGAAAAAAACAGACAAACAAAAAAGTCTCAGCAGTTATGAGATTGCAAGCTTTTGCAGGCAGATGGCTCTTCTTATAAAAGCAGGCATCGCTCCCGCAGACGGAATCGATATTCTGACAGAGGATTCCAAAGACAATTCGGCAAAAAAGATTCTTGGAAGTATCAGCCAGACTTTGCGAAGCGGCGAAAAATTCCACATAGCTCTTGCCATGAGCAATGTTTTTCCCGATTACGTGGTACATATGGTAACGATCGGTGAAACTTCAGGAAACATGGACGTAGTTATGGATTCACTTGCCGATTACTACGAAAGGGAAGACTCCATTCAGGAGAGCGTAAAAAATGCGATCAGCTACCCTCTCATCATGATCTTTATGATGATGGTCATCGTAACTGTCCTTGTTGCCAAAGTTCTCCCGATATTTGAGCAGGTATTTGCACAGCTCGGCACCGGAATGAGTGGTTTCTCACAGTCGCTTTTGAATCTGGGAAATCTTTTGAACAAATACTCTTTTGCCCTTGTAATACTGCTTGTGATAATAGCCATGCTGTTCCTCTACTTCTCTCTTACTCCGAGCGGAAAAAGGAACTTCAAAAAGTTCATGATCAAATTCGCACCCACAAGAAGACTTATGCAGGAACTTGAAAGCGAGCGTTTCGCAAGCGGAATGGTGCTCACTCTTTCAAGCGGTATCGATACTTTCGAAGCTCTTTTACTTGTAAAAAAACTTGTTGAGAGCAAGGAGATGAAGGATAAGATCGAGGAATGCAGAAATTTCCTTATTGACGGCGACAGCTTCCCCGAAGCACTTGAAAAAGCTTCGATATTCTCTTCTTTTTATGCTCAGATGATATTGGTAGGCTTTAAATCAGGATCGATGGACAAGGCCATGAAACAGGTCGCAGAGAGATACGAAAGAGACACGGGAAGAAGAATCTACTCTCTCATCTCAGTTTTGGAACCGACGCTCGTAATAATCCTTTCAGTTATCGTAGGAATGATTCTAATGTCAGTAATTCTTCCTCTGATGGGAATTATGACAAATATTGGATAAAGTATTATGACAAACAGATTTGAAGCTAAAAACGGCATATTTTCACATATTTCGGATACTTTTTACAGATGGTCTTCGCTTGTGATACTCATCGCAATATGTATCCTTTTTTACATTGCGATCGACGCATCGGGAAGAAACACGATCGAGAAGCAGCAAACCTCACTTGAAAATGCGATCAACAGAGACATTGTTCAGTGTTATTCGATTGAAGGCAGGTATCCCCCCAGTCTTTCATACATCGAGGAACACTACGGTCTTGTTTACGACGAATCTACTTTTTTTGTCGACTACCAGCCAATCGCATCGAACATGTACCCGGATGTAACAGTTATCAAAGTACGATAGAGGAACTATTATGGATTTTGAAGGAACAAGAAGTCACATCATAGACATGGTCTTCGTTATATGTCTGATGTTTCTTTTTATCTTTTCCGCACTCAGCGTTATAACCATAGGCGCGAATATATATCAGAAGAATGTCACTGCTGTTGATGACAATTACCACAAGCGCACTGCCTGTGCATACATAACGGAAAAGGTCAGACAGTCCGACGTAAAGGGCGGAATTTTTATAAAAAAAATATTCGATCAGAATGCTCTTGTTCTGCAGAACGAGGAAGACGGCATTCTTTACAACACCTACATATATGACTACGAAGGCAATCTCATGGAGCTCTTTGCCATGGATGAACTCAAAGACCTTTATCCCCAGACAGGACAAAAGATACTTGAACTGACCAAGTTTGATATCGAATATGTAGGAGATGATACCCTTTCCGTCTACGTTATTTTAAAAGATGGAACGGAAGAATCATTTCTTGTCAAAACAAAAAGTGTCAGTGAGGAATAAACGATGCCTGAAAATAATTCGAGAACAAGCTTGTTCCTGATGGAACTTATAATAGCGGTATTTTTCTTTTCCCTCGCCGCAGCGGTTTCTATAAGACTCTTCGTCGGCGCGCACAAACTTACGGAAAAGTCCACCGCACTCAGCAATGCAACAATCTGGTCCCAGAACCTTGCGGAAGCTTTTTACGAAAGCAACGGCGACGTTTCAAAGATTGCAGAACTATACCCCTACGCATACGTCACTGAAGACGCCGTAATTCTCTTTTTCGACAAAGAATGGAATGTATTGCAGGAAGCTCACTCAGGCGCCTCATATGAGGCTCTGCTGGTGGCTGAAAAGGCAGATGCTTCTTCAGTTTACTCTGATGTCAAAGACTACGGATCCACATATTCCGGAAAAGTGATTAAAGGTAACGTGGCAATACTTAATGTTAAGGAAACCGATGAAGTAATTTCTTCGATTCCAAACGACCAAGATCTCATAATAGTTAGTTATTCGGTTGACACACCGCTCAGCCAAAAGGAGTCCAAGTGAAAAAGAAAGGTAAACACGGCATAAATATCGGAACAGCCTCTATTCTTCTGGTTTTTTCCGTTTTGTGTCTTATCTCATTTGCAACGCTTACGCTCGTAAATGCGAAAGCGGATTACAACTTAAGTAAAAATCTGTCCGACAGACAACTTGCGTACTACGAAGCATGTCATAAAGGCAATGCTTTTGTCACCGCTGTAAATTCGGGCTATCGCAAAGGAATATCAGGTGATATAATGAAGGAAAGCATACCATTAACCGACAAACAATCGCTTGAAATTGCGATAATTGCTAATAGTGCAAAAAAATCCTTCAATTCAAACAATACTTGTAGTATAATTCAGTGGCAGGTCGTTAATCACGATGATACAGAGTATGACTACTCTCTGCCGGTAATGAAATCAAGGTAACAGATAAGTTTAGCCGGTTAGAAAACGAAATTTTATCAAATTTTTATTTTTTAAATAACGTTTTAACTCGCTTTATCATAATCATGTGTTACAATATATTATGTACCGAATTACTTAATTTTGAAAAAAATTGCTTAAATTTTTTTAGCAACTAAAAATACTTTTTGGAGGTTCAATATGGGAAAAAGAATACTCATTACTGATGACGCCGCTTTCATGCGTATGATGCTTAAGGATATCCTTTCCAAGAATGGATATGAAATTGCGGGTGAAGCTGAGAACGGCAAAGTCGCAATCGAGAAATATAATGAGTTGAAACCCGACCTTGTTACTCTGGATATCACAATGCCTGAGCTTGATGGAATTGGCGCACTTAAGGGAATTAAGGCTGCAGATCCTAACGCTGTATGTATCATGTGTTCCGCAATGGGTCAGCAGGCGATGGTTATCGAATCAATTCAGGCGGGTGCTAAGGACTTCATCGTTAAGCCTTTCCAGGCAGACCGTGTTCTTGAAGCCGTTAAAAAAGCTATCGGATAATATTTACATAATGTCAAAGCGTAAAATCAAAGGGGCTGTCGCACTAATTAGTGTGACAGCCTTTCCTTACGCCCAGCCCTAAGGTATCCGTTTGAAAATGCTTGTTTTCGTCTGCGGTGTAATTTTCTAAGATTCATAAATGAAAATCATCATCCTCGTCCGAGAACTGCACATTTTTTGCGCTCATTCTCCTATTCTTTCCTGACATATATGACCTTAAAAAGCACTTCCTGCTTCTAGAGTCATATCTTTTGCTTTAATTCTTCTCTATTTTCCCTGATATGTATGACCCTAGAAGGCATTTTCCGCTCCTAGGGTCATATCTTACGCTATTATTCTTCTCTTTTTTCCCTGATGTATATGACCCTAGAAGGCATTTTCCGCTCCTAGGGTCATATCTTACGCTATTATTCTTCTCTTTTTCCTCTGATATGTATGACCCTAGAAGGCATTTTTTGCTCCTAGGGTCATATCTTGTACTCTTATTCTTCTCCTTTTCCTCTGATATGCATGGTCCAAAAAGGCAAAATTTACTCTCAGGGTCATGTACTCAGTTTTAGTCACATATATTCTCAATTATTTGCTTCCCATACTTGCAAGGACATCGTTTCTCATATCGTAATTATCACCTATGATAAAAAACACAAATAGCCAAACCAGTAAGACAATTCCCGCGAAAGCATGGTATATTCCTATACTGTTTCCAAACACCATCAATGTAATTAATGCTGACATACTGACACTCCTCTCGATCATTCAGTGTTTTAATTATTCAAGTCGTTATCTCCTCTCATCTTCAAAATCATATCCATGTAATTTGCAGAATCATCCGCAAGATATTCTTTAAGAATACTGTTATTTGATTCCCGTAGTTGCTCATCCCATCTTGCATCACTCTCAGAAGTCAAATTGCCATCCGCTATCTGTTCCCGCCTCGCCAAAACAACGTAATTATCATCAGAAGCAATCATGCCCCAATCCTCTCCGTCACTCTCAAGAACTTTAAGGGCGGCTTCAGGACTTTCGAAAATATTTTTCATATTATATTCATAAGAAGTTGTGTCCTGCTTTGGTTGCTGTTTTTCAAGAAGAATACAATCACCTGCGGCTGCAATTCCATACCACTTCCCATCTACACTCTGTTTTCCAACATTTTCCGCCTGTGCCTGAGAAGCTTTTTCATCTACTTTCGCTTCTTCTGTTCCTCTGCTGGTGGCAAAACATACTCCGACGCCGACACAAACCATAATGGATGCCACTGTAATCCAAAACGCCGGCTTTTTGTAATTTGCAACATTTTTTATCCTACTCTTCACGTCTATTCCTCCAAATGCCACCGGGCACGCTGCAATCATACTTCTTGGTATGCTGTATTCCAGCAATACTCTGCAGTATTCTGCCTTCTCTATCTTTTCAATATTTCTTGCCACCTTTTCATCACATGCATATTCAATATCCCTGCAAAGAAGGATATATGCAATCCAACACAGAGGATTGAACCAGTATACCGATAAAATCACGAATCCAAGAGGTTTCCATACATGATCGTATCTGCTCAGATGCGCAAACTCATGCTTTAATATGTATCCTTTCGCATCTTCCGATAATGTAGATGGCAAATATACTCTCGGAGATATTATTCCGAGAATGAAAGAGTCTGAAATATCATCACACTCATAGACACCTGATGCAGTCTTCACTGATGCGCTCACTCTTTTTCTTGTAAGAATGTAGGTTATTACGGCATACATCAACATCACGCCCATGCCTGCAGCCCAAACAATCCAGCCAATATACAGATAAAACATTACCTGTTCTATCTTCGCCAATATGCTGTCATTATCTACCGAACCGGCATTTCCCGTGAGCTCTGCATCCGATATCTGAGTAACGTTTCCATATGAATTGTCTGTCATCGTATCGGAAGCAAAATCCTTCTCATTATCAAGACTACTTACTCCACTATCGTCCTTCGCACTTTTTTCCATAACAATTTCCGTCGGAATCGGTTCTCTTGTAGGAATAAGACTGAATCCGCTTTCGAAATGCACAGGAACGATCAGCTTTACTGCAACAATCAGCCATAGCATGCATATAATCCATTTAGGCATCTTTTTTCCAAGTGCCCTAACAGCGATTATCGCAACGATAAGCGCATTTACTGTGATAGCATTATTTAATACGAACAAAAATATTTGTTCCATGCGCTATACTCCCTTTATCTCGTCAATTGGATTCTGAATTATTAGCATCCTTCTCCGAACCAATGTTTACATAATCACTTTTTATATAGCCTTCGCCGTCTTCGAGTCCAATCTTGTACCAGCCATCAGCATCTTCAATAATCTCAACTTCATCATCCGGAGCTAAAAAGCCGATACATTCAGCATCATCATCGGGAGCTTGGCGAACTCTGAGAACACCTTCGGAAGTTTCAATCACTCCAACCAATTTAGTTCCTTTCGGAATCGCTTCAACAGAAGCAACTGCTACTTGCTGCTCATCTACAGTTTTTGAGCCTTTATTTGTTGCAAAGCACACTCCCACTGCAACACACACCATAATGGATGCGATTGTAATCCAAAAAGCAGGTTTCTTATAATTTACAACATTCTTTATTCTATCCTTCACGTCTATACCTCCAAATGCCACAGGACATGCGGCTATCAATTTTCTTGGCATACTGTTTTCAAGCAGTATTCGGCAATATTCTGCCTTTTCGCCGTTCTCGATATTCTTAGTTACTTTTTCATCACAGGCATACTCTATATCCTTGCAAAGAAGGATATATGCCACCCAGCACAAAGGGTTAAGCCAGTATACCGATAAGATTGCAAATCCAAGCGGTTTCCATATATAATCGCGCCTGCTTAAATGTGCAAATTCGTGTTTTAATATATACTTTCTTGCTTCTTCGGATAACGCCGACGGTAGATACACTCTCGGAGATATAATTCCAAGAATGAACGAATCCGAAATATCATCGCATTCATACACCTTTGAATCAATTTTCACCGAAGCACTGACTCTTTTCCTTATTAACATATATGTTGTCACGGCATACGTCAGCATTACCGCCACTCCGACAAGCCACAAAAGTGCGCCTGCATGAAGCATTTCATGAAGCAAATCTGTACCCGTCGAGCCGACCTGCAGGCTTTTTCCCACAACAGCGCTTGCAGAGATTGGTTCTCCCGTAGGAATAAGACTTAATGCGCTTTCAAACTTTATAGGAACAATCAGCTTTACAGCAACGACTATCCATAGCAGGCATGTAATCCATTTAGGCATCTTTTTTCCAAGAGCCCTGACTAGGATAATTGCGATTATAAGCGCGCTCACGGTAATTGCATTATTTAATACAAACAAAAATATTCGTTCCACGTTTCTCACTCCGTTCATTTATAAAAAGCCTAAAACATCATGTTCCTATCAGCTGTTTTCATTAAGATATGTTGTCACTCTGTTCTGAATTATATCCGCTACTTCCTCTGCAGTCTTTTGTCCTGCAAAGAATGCCAAAGACTCTTCAGTTATGATATTGTCGATTTCGCTGTCGCTACACTCCAATGTTTTGATAGAGGCAGCATAATCATATAACTTCTTGATTTCCTCTTGAGACAAAGGTTTCATCTTTACATATTTATGAGTTAAACTGTCCCAAAGATATGCATCCTCATCATTATCATCTTTCTCTTTTGCTGCATCTTGGAGCTCTGCTTCAAATATATTTTTCACGGTAGAAAAGCCGCTTAAACTATTATGCCCTGATGTAATGAGTGACATACTATTTCTTTCTTTTAATGAATCTCCACTCAGATTATCAAGTCCAGCTGTAAGTAAACTCCTTATGAAATCGTATACAGCATCCTGATGCTCGGTTCTACTGTTAACCGCAAATATATCGCCTGTGACTGCTGCCATATTCTCGTCACCGTTACCGGGGTATCCTATAAGTTCAATATCTTCGCCGAAAACTATCTGTTTTAGCCTTGCATACTCTGAGACGGAAGAAAGATATGTCTTATAAAAAACACCTTTATCTTCGACATAGTAACTTTCCGGATCTACCCAGTTTTCAAAATCAACCTTGTATTCCGCCGGGAACTTATTCACAAAATTTAAAAAATCAGCAAATTCAATACCCTTAAAATCACACTTCCTATTTTCAAAATCAATAAACTTATCCTTGTATATCTCAAAAAGATAAGAAACAAGATTATCCTTTGTATTTATCATGACTGTACCGGAGCCGAACCCAATTCCATAATCAGTACTTTTGCTCTGAATAAGATCGTCAACTTCCTTATACGTCATAGCCTTTTTTCCATTAGCATATTTAGCCCTTGTCACAGCCGATTCAATAGAAAAGGAAGGCATAAAGGTATATATCTTACCGTCAATCTTCATCATCTCCGTTATGTTTGGAAGAAGCTCTATATCCGCCAAACTTCCACCTTTATCAAACGCAGACGATAAATCCAGTAATATTCCTTTATCGGCATACTTTTTAGCCTCGCCGCCAACGCAGATGATATCAGAACCTTTTCCGGAAATAATATCGAGGTCAAACTGTTTTTCAGCCGTTTCAAAGTCATCAGGATACAACTCATTATATTCGTTTATTTTTATCGTATACTTCTCATTGTTCCTGTTGAACTTCATAATCGCGCTTACAACATCCGAATTCAGGTACATAGCTCCGATTGTGACAACAGTCTTATCTGCCACATCTTCCGGATTTACCTTGGTAAGCCTTGCAAACGAAGTATTATCACTGTCATCAAGAGGAATGTCTGCCAAAAATTCCTTATCACTTAAAGCAACGGCTCTAAAATGAATACCGCCCATCCACCTGGTTGCCGAATCAATGTTTGAGCTGTTATAATCAAGCAATTTATCCAGCTTATCCGAATCAGAATCATATTTATATATTCCGTCCGTTCCGGATGCATATAATTTTTCGTCTGCGCCTTTAAAGAAAGAATATTCATCGTTGCCACTTACATCATGAAAATTTTTGACAACATCTTTCTTCTCAAGATCGATTATTTCAAAAGAATCACATGCATTTTGTTCATCATAAAAATATGAAAGTATCTGATCGTTCGCCAGTTTCTCAAACTCAAAAATATATGAAAACTCACTGATATCTATTCTATCCGGCTTATCCAGTAGCATCTCAAAGCCGTTTTTCTCATTATAAGCCTGAATACCTATAGGAGTATTGCATATAAGGCCATACTTTTCGGTCCATGCTAAGCCGGTGACATTATCATCTTCATCCGCAAACTCTTTTGCAAGATCTACTTTAAACAGTTCTTTTCCCGTATCATCATATTTACCGAGAAAATAACTCCCCGCTTCATCACCTGCATCTTCTGACACCATATTATTGAAGCCAAATCTGTCAGCCTGATTCCCATCATAGTATTGTATATAGGTATTTCCGTCATTATCGAATGCACAATCCATTACATAGCACTTATCGCCACCCGCAAAATCAAATGACCTGACGTCCGAACCATCCGTTTTAAAAGAGACGCATCTACTCTTTAGGTCTTTTGACTGAGCAATAAGTTTTATCCTGTCCCCCACATAATCGATAGAGCTAACCTTTTCACCTTGTCTAATAATCTCATCCAGATCCTGTTGCTTATAAACATGCTCTTTATCAATCTGTGATGTTTCGGTAGCTACGTCGTTTTTACTTCCACCTGCAGCAACTTCTTTCTTTTTTCCGCATCCGGTAAAGGAAATCACGCATAGCGAAAGCGCAAGACCGAATGCAATTCCCTTTCTGATTCCTCCCATGCGCTAGTCCCCTTTTTCGCATCGATCATAATTCTTTTCCTCATACACTCTAAAATTAACTTCTGCTGCCTACTTCCGTCTTAATTTTCTCAGCAACATCATCTTTTATGCTTTTAATGATTCCTTCCAAATTTGCATCTTCTTCATACATCTGGCTTTCCTCAGCATAACACTTATGATTAAGCTCTAACACACTGGGCTGAAGATCCGCCTTTTGAAAATATGAATTCTCTTCGCCTGTCATATCCATACTTATCGTGCCATGAATATATAAGTTACCGCTTTCATCGGTGCACAAATAATACCAAGCCAGCTCCGGAATCGGTTTGTCATACTCTTTGTACTTAATGCTACCATCGCAATGCACAATATATGTTCCTTCATGAGGTCCGGGCTGAGTGTATATCTTGCCGGGGTCATAGTTCTCAATATGATCTGCCATTGCTATTGTGCTTAACTCAGTATATTCACTGCAATAATTGTTCATGCATTTGAACGTTTCAATATCGCCTGTTGCTACGGCTTCATAATACTTCTTGAAAAAATCTATGATCTCAGGGTCTGTATTTTCTTTCACTTCAAGCTGCGGATCAGCTGCAGTCTCATCACCTTCAGCAAGCCTGGTCACCACACTTTTTTGAACTTCAGCTTTATTCACCGTCTGTCCTGTCTGCGTCTGTTCATTTTCTACTGCCTTCTGCACAATTGTAGTTGCAGAACCTTTGCTTGTAGCAAAGCATACTCCCACTGCAACACACACCATAATAGATGCGATTGTGATCCAAAAAGCCTGTTTCTTATAATTTACAACATTCTTTATCCTATTCTTCACGTCTATACCTCCAAATGCCACAGGACAAGCTGTTATCATCTTCATAGGAACACTGTTTTCAAGTAGTATCCTGCAATATTCAGCTTTCTCGCCCTTCTCAATATTTCTTGTCACTTTCTCATCACAGGCATACTCTATATCCTTACAAAGAAGGATATATGCAATCCAACACAATGGATTGAACCAATATGCCGCTAAGATCATGAAACCAAGCGGTTTCCATATATAATCGCATCTGCTTAAATGCGCAAATTCGTGCCTTAAGATGTATCCTTTTGCTTCTTCCGACAATCCTGACGAAATATATACTCTCGGAGAAAAAAATCCAAGTATAAATGAATCCGATATGTAATCGCATTCATAAACCTTTGGTGCCGTCTTCACCGAAGCGCTGACTCTTTTTCTAATTGCCACATAGCTCGTCACAGCATATGTAAGCATTATGATCACTCCGGCAATCCACATATATCCGGCCAGGTCAATGCATATCTGCAACGGATTTATACTTGCTACAGGGTCCGGTGTAAAATTCTGCCTGATTATTGGATTCACAAACTCGTCCACACTGCTTATTCCTGAATTTATCTGAGGATTTGTTTCCACAGCAATATTTGCGGGAATCGGATCTCTTGTGGGAATCAGGCTTAATACACTTTCAAATTGCAAAGGAACTATCAGCTTTACGGCGACAATCCCCCACAACATACATGTTATCCATTTAGGCATCTTTTTTCCCAGTGCCCTTACTACAATAATCGCTATGATAAGCGCGCTTACAGTGATAGCATTATTGAGCACGAACAAAAACACTCGCTCCATACGCTATTCCCCTTTTATTGCATCGATCATCTTCTGTATCTCATCAACATCTTTTTCGGAAAGCTTTTTTCTTGAAGTAAATGCAGCAATGAATGCAGGAAGTGAACCATCAAACGTATCCTCAATTATCTTTTCGCTTTGTGCCGCGCCAAATTCCTCTTTGGTGAGAACAGATGATACAACACCGTTTTCATTTTTGAATATGCCACGCTCACACAAGCGCTTGAGCATTGTATATGTCGTTGATTTTTTCCACTCCAATTTTTGCTCACATAGTTTTACAAGTTCGCCTGAAGGAATCGGCTCATTGCTCCAAATGATATCTGCAAATTGGCTTTCTACAGCGCCTAATCTCAGTTCTTCCATTGTTACCTCCGTAACTTTAAAAAATTTAATCCCAATCGAATTTATTGTAATTTACAGTATTTCTATATTCAACTGTCATTACCTTATCATTCTCAACAGTAAAAGCAATCCTGTAATCGCCAAAGTCATATGTACTTTCTTCGACGGTATGATCTACAGCTTTTTCTTCATTTGTGCCTTCTTCAAAAACATATTCGGTATACGAATATGGCTTTGTTTCAGTTGGTGTTCCATAAGCAGCTGCGAGTTCATCTTTTGTACTTCCGACTTGAATTTTTCGTGAAGTAGTAATGCCCGGTTTACGTGTGCCGATAGTGATTACTGATTCAGTTCCTGAATCATTTCGCGTAATCATGACGACATCATCATCTTTTCCATATGAGTAAAATGACTGCTCACTCTTTATATTTGAATTTGAAGCATTATATCCTCCCAAAGCTTTATCTACTGCTTCAAAACTATCCATTACAGATGCAGAATTTCCGTTATACGTAAACCCGGCATCCTTAAGATCTCCCGAAGCCGCTTCAGATGATTCGGAATCTGTATTGACGTCATCTGTATCCGAAGAAGCTGCATCTTCTACTTCCCCGTTTTCTGCCAAAGCATCATTATCACTACTTGTACTATCCAAAATACTTGCGCCTGCTTCAGATGCATTTGATGAAACTGTGCCACACCCAACAAGTGTGGAAATCATAAGTGTTGCTAAAAGAATCGCTGTCGTTTTATTTTTCATTTCGGTCTTCTCCTATTATCTTTTAACCAATCATGTTATGACCACTTGAACTTATTGTAATTTACATTGTTTTTGTACTGAATTGATGCCACCTTATCATTCTCAACAGTGAAAGCAATCGTGTAGTCACCCATATCGTAGTCGAATTCTTCACCAAAAATCTGCTTGTATTCTTCTTCAGTCAATTCTCTTCCTGATTGAGCGTCATATGCGGTCGGGTGCTTACCGTTTGGCGTTCCGTATGCAGCCATGAGTTCATCTCTGGAACTTCCGATTGTGATACCACGTGAAGTAGTCATACCCGGTTTACACGTGCCGATAGTGATCGGTGTTTCGATTCCGTTATCATTTCGCGTGATCATATCAACTTCTTGTTTATCTCCGTATGAATATAATGACTGCACATCCTGTATATTTGAATTTGAAGCATTATATCCTCCCAAAGCCTTATCTACTGCTTCAAAATTATCCATTATAGATACAGTCTTTCCGTTATATGTAAAATCAGTATCCTTAAGATCGCCCTTGCTTGTATTTTCTGTACCGGCTGCCACAACTGAATCACCGGCTGCAGCTTTTACATCTGCTTTTTCCTCAAGTTCGGCAACGCCGTCAGATGATATAACTTTGTTTTCAACTTCGGTCATCTGTAACTTCTGCTCATCACTTTCAACTTTCACGTCTCTGCTTGTGGCAAAGCACATTCCAACCGCAACACACACCATAATAGATGCCATTGTAATCCAAAAAGCAGGTTTCTTATATTTTGCAACATTCTTTATTCTATTCTTCACGTCTGTTCCTCCAAATGCCACCGGGCAAGCTGCTACCATCTGTCTAGACATACTGTTTTCCAACAGTATTCTGCAATATTCAGCTTTCTCGCCCTTATCAATGTTGTTAGTTACTTTTTCATCACATGCATACTCTATATCCCTGCAAAGAAGGATATACGCCATCCAGCACAACGGGTTAAACCAATATACCGATAAGATCACGAAACCAAGCGGTTTCCATACATGGTCGAACCTGCTCAAATGAGCAAATTCATGCTTTAATATGTACTCTCTTGCCTGCTTAGATAACGCTGACGGTATATAAACTCTCGGAGATATTGTCCCAAGAATAAATGAATCCGAAATATCATCACATTCATAAACCTTTGAATCAATCTTCACCGAAGTACTGACTCTTTTCCTTATAAACATATATGTCGCTACAGCATAAGTCAGCATTACCGTCATGCCCACAAGCCACGCAAGTGCACCTATATGGAAAAAAATCTGCAACGGATTTATACTTGCTGCCTTATCCGGTGTAAAATTTCGGCCGATCACAGGATTAACAATCTTATCAAAACTGCTTATCCCTGAACTTATCTGCGGATTAGCTTCCATAACGATGTTCGCCGGAATCGGTTTTCCCGAAGGTATCAAACTTAAAACACTTTCAAACTGTATGGGAACAACCAGTTTTATCGCAACTATCATCCATAACATGCATGAAATCCATTTAGGCATCTTTTTCCCAAGTGTTCTGACTATGATGACCGCAACGATAAGTATGCTCACAGTAATGGCGTTATTTAAAATACCTATAAATAATTGCTCCATACCTCATCCCCTTATTCTTCTCTTTCATCTTACGTATATCGCTTATCTTTTATGACCATGAGAACTTATCATGATTCTTGTTGTTCTGATATGCGATCGAAATAACTTTTCCTTCTTCAACATAAAAATTTATCTGACAGTCGCCAAGGTTATATATAAGGTTTTCACCAAACATTTCAATGTACGCATCCCTTGTCAGCTCATTCCCGTCAGGGCCATAAGCTTTAGGCGGCTCAACATTCGGATCCCCATAAGCGGCCAAAACTTCTTCCTTGGTACTGCCAACCTTGATCTTACGCGAAGTAGCAGCCATATCACCCTCTATAGTGAGTGTTATCGGCAACTTGCTTCCATCTTTCTCGAGTACATATACTCTAATATTACTTTTCGTACCATCTCCGTACTCATAGCTTTCTGCTGCAGAACGACCCTGATCATATCCCCCCAATGCCTTGTCCAAGGTTTCAAAGTCATCCATTGCAGAAATTACGCTACCGTTATAAACAAACTGAAAATCCTCAAGATTATCCGGTACTTCCACCGATGCATCCGAAGATGATGCATCCTCATCAGTATCAGCAGCTGCTGCCGCATTCTCTGCATCTGTTTTGGCAAAAAGATCTAAAGAACCGTCTTCAGTACTGATAGAACTTTCACCTGTTTCAGATGCACTTGCCGGAATTGAAGCACATCCGACAAGCGTTGGCATCAATAGTGATATAAATAGAGTTACTGCTGCCATTGATTTAACTTTCGTTTTCATTTCTGCCTCCTCCTAAACTCACTTACTTCACCCCTCTTTTCGAGTGGTCTACTTACTGTAAACCTTTAACCATAGTCTACTGTTATTAGACCATATTGTCAACCCCAATTTCTTGCCTTTTTTATATCCGCCGAGTTTGCGATGGAGATATGATCTAAGAGGATTGGCTGAGGCTTTTAGTTACACTCGTTGACAGTCATGGCATAAAAAAGCAGAACCCTACATTCTTCGCTCCAAACTCGCCCATAAATGGGCTCAAACAAGTGGAGCGAAAACAGAATGTATGATTCTGCTTTTTCATGCTCATGGCTGTATCAACTCGTGTAAATAAAAACCTCAGCCAATCCTCTTTAGATATATACTCTCCATTCGCAAAATCTCAGAAAAAAAACAAAATATAGCCTTGAATGTCAATACACGCGACGATTTCGAAAAATATTCTCAAAAGCCCGATCGCCGGTTCTACGGCGTGGCTACTTTACGCTGTCTCGGATTTCATGCCGGTGTAGAGCTGGTAATATCTCTGCTTCTTGGCGATGAGTTCGTCGTGCGTACCCTGCTCTACGATGCGTCCCTGCTCAAGGACAATTATGCAATCACTGTTCTTGACGGTTGAAAGCCTGTGTGCAATTACAAAGGTCGTTCTGCCCTTCATAAGCCTGTCCATACCGTCCTGAACAATCTTCTCTGTTCTCGTATCAATCGAAGATGTAGCTTCATCAAGGATAAGTACCGGAGGATCTGCAATAGCTGCTCTTGCAATAGCAAGGAGCTGACGCTGTCCCTGTGACAGATTGGCTCCATCACCTGTAAGCATAGTGTCATAACCCTCGGGAAGCCTCTTGATAAAGCTGTGTGCATTTGCAAGTTTTGCTGCTGCGATTACTTCCTCATCAGTTGCATTAAGCTTGCCGTATCTGATGTTGTCCTTAACCGTACCCGTAAATAAATGCGTATCCTGAAGCACTATTCCGAGCGAGCGGCGAAGGTCCGCTTTTTTTATCTTATTGATATTGATGTTGTCATATCTGATCTTACCGTCCTGAATGTCATAGAATCTGTTGATCAGGTTTGTTATCGTGGTTTTTCCTGCTCCCGTAGAACCTACAAAAGCAATCTTCTGTCCGGGTGTTGCATGAAGAACGATATCATGAAGAACCATCTTTTCATCCGTATACCCAAAGTCCACGCCGTTGAAAGTTACATCACCCTCCATCGGCTGGTAAGTTGTCGTATCGGTAGCCTTGTGATAGTGCTTCCAAGCCCAGTGACCCGTATGATGATCGGCCTCTTTTATCTCGCCGTTCTCCTCAATCGCATCGACAAGCATTACGTAGCCGTCATCTGTCTCAGGCTGTGCATCGAGAAGCTTAAAGATACGATCCGCACCGGCAAGAGCCATAACTATCGAATTAAGCTGCATGCTGACTTGGTTAATCGGCATACTGAAATTTCTGTTAAATGTAAGGAAGGATGCAAGCGCACCAACTGTAAAGCCTACGGCAATATTATCAGAAAGAGCTATCGCACCGCCGACCATCGCACAGATAACATAACTTGTATTTCCAAGCTGTGCGTTTATAGGACCAAGAGATCCCGAAAAAGCATTAGCCTTAAATGCACTGCTGCAAAGAGCTTCATTAAGCTCATCAAACTTCACAATACTCTCAGACTCGTGATTAAATACCTTAACCACCTTCTGTCCCGTCATCATCTCTTCAATGTAACCGTTAAGCGCACCGAGGTTCTTTTGCTGCTCCACAAAGTTTTTTCCCGAAGCCTTGGTAGCCATAGCTGAGCAAAAAAGCATAACTCCGACCATAACAAGAGTCACAAAAGTAAGCGGTATGCTAAGAATAAACATTGAAACAAGCACGCTGACAATCGTAATTCCGCTGTTGATAAGCTGGGGAATACTCTGGCTTATCATCTGTCTGAGCGTGTCGATATCGTTTGTATAAATTGACATGATATCGCCGTGCGCATTTGTATCAAAATACTTGATGGGAAGGCTTTCCATATGGGTAAAAAGCTCCTCACGAAGTCTTCTGAGCGTTCCCTGATTGATATATACCATTACTCTTGACTGAACGTATGCCGACAATGCACCGAGAGCATAGAAAATCGCAACTCTTCCTATAGCACCAAGAAGCGGCCCGAAATCATTGCTTCCGCTGTCGAGCATTGGCTGTATATACGAGTCAATAAGACTTTTTGTAAAAAATGTTCCCTGAATATTTGAGGCAACCGTTATAAGTATGCACACCAAAACAGTAACCATGTGCACAGGATAATATCTAAACACATAACCCATGAGCCTTTTAAAAAGAGCTCCGGGATTTTCAATCTTAGGCTTTGGCATGCCGCGTCTGTTACCGCCGCCCGGCCCTACTTTTATCTCTTTTGCTTCTTCTGCCATAATGAATCCTCCTTAAGCCTGCTTATCAAAGTCTGCATTTGCACCACCGGTCTGCGATTCGTATACTTCTCTGTAAATAGTGTTATTCTCAAGAAGCTCTTTGTGTGTTCCAAAACCGCTGATCTGACCGTCATCCATGACGATTATCCTGTCGCATTCCTGAACGGACGCGATTCTCTGTGCAATGATAAGCTTGGTAGTTCCGGGTATTTCCTCTGCGAACGCCTTTCTGATCTTGGCATCCGTAGCTGTATCAACCGCACTTGTTGAATCGTCGAGAATAAGTATCTTGGGCTTTTTAAGAAGCGCTCTTGCAATACAAAGTCTCTGTCTCTGACCGCCTGATACATTGGCACCGCCCTGCTCTATATATGTGTCATATCCATCGGGCATTCTCTCAATAAATTCATCTGCACAAGCCATCTTGCAGGCTCTTATGCAATCCTCTTTTGTCGCGTTCTTATCGCCCCATCTGAGGTTTTCTATTATAGTTCCGGAGAAAAGAACATTCTTTTGAAGCACCACGGAAACCTGATCCCTGAGTGTCTCCATATCATAATCTCTTACGTCGATTCCACCTACCTTAACGGCACCTTCAGTTACATCATAAAGTCTGCTGATAAGGTTAACCAAAGAAGACTTGGCAGATCCTGTTCCACCGATAATTCCGATTGTTTCACCTGACTTGATATCAATATTGATGTCTTTTAAAACAGGCTCTTCCGAAGTCGTATTGTATGCAAAAATTACATGCTCAAAACTGATGCTTCCATCGGGAACTGCTGTGATCGCGTTTGGCTTATTTGTGATATCGGGTGTCTCTTCCAAAACTTCTGCGATACGCTTTCCGCTTGCCTGTGCCATAGTGAGCATAACAAAGATAATTGCAAGGAACATCATACTCATAAGGATATTCATGCAATAAGCCAAAAGTCCCATGAGTTCACCTGTTGTAAGGCTTCCCGCAACGATCATGTGCGCGCCGACCCAGCTTATCAGAAGGATGCACACATAAACGGTAGCCGTCATCATAGGTCCCATCTTAATAACGTTCATCTCAGCTCTTACAAACATGTTGTAAATGTTTCCGGCAGCTTTTTTGAACTTATCATTCTCATAGTCCTCACGAACATAAGCCTTTACCACTCTGATCGCGGAAACATTCTCCTGAACACTCTCATTGAGTTCATCATATTTTTCAAAAACTTCTTTGAAATAAACAGTCGCCTTACTCATGATAATAGCCATGAACGTGGCAAGAACACCTACAGCCACGAGATAGATCGTAGCAAGCTTGGGGTTGATCATAAATGACATGATCATCGCGCCAATAACGGTCGCCGGCGCTCTCATTGCCATTCTGAGAAGCATCATATATGCATTCTGAATATTGGTGACATCGGTTGTAAGCCTTGTTACAAGGCCCGATGTAGAGAATTTGTCTATATTGGAAAAAGAAAAAGTCTGAATATTATCGAACATAGCCTTTCTGAGGTTCTTTGCAAGACCTGTAGACGCCTTCGATCCGTAATACGCTCCTCCAAGTCCCGCAGCGAGTCCAAACAGAGCGATCAAAAGCATCATAATGCCCACTCTGAAAATATACGCCATGTTCTCTCCGTATATACCGTTGTCGACAATCTTTCCCATAAGCTTTGGGATGATCATCTCCGCCGCAACTTCACCGATCATACAAAGCGGCGTCAAAACGGATACGAGCTTATATTCTTTTAGTTCTTTACCTAACGTTTTTATCATAGTCTCTCTCCTGTTGTAATCTTCAATCAAGTATTATATAACTAAAAAAAATTGTGTTCAATTGATTTTATAGTTATTTAAGATTAAAAAAGCACCTTCTTTCATCACCGGATCTGGTTTAGAACCATCATCCAAGAAAGAGGTGCTTTCTATTTTTAATCGTAAATCAATTTTTTAAAGCTGAGGATCAGGAGTATTCGGTGTTCCTTCAGGCTGTGGTGCAAGAACAACCGGTGTTCCTTCAGTTTGAGGAGCAGGTGCGACAGGCATTCCTGCAGGCTGCGGTGCAAGGATATCAAGATGATATCCGGTTTCATCGTAAGCTGCCTGTATCATAACATCATGGTCAAATATATTCCTGAACCTGAAGTCTTTTCTGGTTTTGTATGCAATAGCTGCATCATCTCCCTGCTTATAGTAGTCAACAGGTTTTGAATGATTGTGTCTTTCAACAATCTTGCAACCGGCATTCATTGCTGCGTGGTAAAGAGCGCTGCTTATCTTACATACGCCTCCGCCGTAATCATATCCTCCGACAACATGTGCTATAACATATCCTTTTTCAGGTGGTGTTCCCCTTCCGATCGTGCTTGCGTATGAGAATGTCTCTCCCGGTTTTACAATATATCCGTTTATATATCCGCATGCGACTCTCGCATTTACGTTATTTGCATCCTCATTAGCGGGATACAGCATGATATCTTCATGACCGATGCTTGCCCAAGCTATATTTTCAGGTGCCGGAGCCGGAGCTTCAGCAACAGGTGCTTCGCTTACAACTTCCTCTGTAACTGCATTATCTTCAACAGGATTCACCACTTCTGCGCCGGCTTCAACTGTTTCAGTAATTCCTTCCTGATCTCCCGGAGCAAATGTTTCTTCCATATGTACAAAAACTTCTTCAGGTGATGATGAATTATTTCCATATCCGATGATTGTTGCGCACAGCACCGGCACTGCGATTGCCATAGTAATACTTTTCTTTCTCATTGCTTGCACGTAATTCCTTTTTTCTAGATTTTTCCAAATAAAAAATAGCGATACTTACGCATCGCTATCAGATCAATTGCAACTGGCTGTCCTTTCGGACCCTATAGCTTTGCGTCATTAGATTTCTCTAATTTTGCCAATAATTATCTATATATAGTTCTTTTTTTATTAAAACAGAGTAATTATACCGTAAGGTCCGATTAAAGTCCATAATGAAATTTATCATTCTGCAATTTCACTTCAGCTATATTTCACTCAACGCACTTTACATAAAAAGATTAATTATACCTGTCAAAATTAAAGCATATGAAAGCAACCGCAATAACATTGATAATATTCCCCTCGCCCCTCTTAGCAATCCAAGTGTAGCAGCTCCAAATAGAATCAAACCTATCCCACCAGCCAATCGACCAACAATATTTATATCAACAATTGATAATTGAGATATATATATTACAAACAAGCATGCTTCGATCGCAGCAACAAAAAAAAGTATCCTTTTAATAATTTCGAAAGAGTTACCTTCTTTTTCGCCGGATAAAAGCTCATATGAAACACATTCATATATCCCTTTTTTTATTCTTATACATGTAAATGCACAATCTTTTTCCTTTGCAGGCATATTTTGTGTAAATAAAATTCTGCCTCCTTCAAATTCGCAATAAGATTTTACATTCGGCATAAAAGCATAATTTCCCAGCATTAAATCCGTATATTTTATTATCTTGTATTCTGTGGCTTTTAGTTCAAAAATCTTTTCTTTATTATTCCTTATATTTTTTTCTGAGAAATATCGATATACAGATCCCGCAAACAATATAAAATATAAAAAAAAGAATGTTCCTGCAAGCTCTATATCCCACCTGCTCTCATCAAACATTGATGGATTAGAAGTAGTCATTATATATATACAAACAAACGCTCCCAGTAAAGAAGCTATTCCCAGTAAGGCAATCTGTACTTTGGCAATATTTTTATGGTAATTCTTTAACGGAATAACTCTAAGTATAAAAGCAAATGTAGCTATTAGAAGTTCCAATGCTATTATTGTTGCTATCGTTACTATATACATAACTTAACCCCCAAATACTTCTGATGTAAAACTTACCACTGCTTTTGGAGCATCACACAATGCATCAGAAGCAAGTTCTGCTATATCTTTTCCGATTGCCATCTCCATGAGAGAATTTGCCGCCCAAACCACACCTACGCTAACAGCTCCTACTGCCAAGACCGGTGCACCTGACCCGAGTATAAATCCTGCCAATGCAGTTCCACCAATTGATAAAACTACATCTACTCCTGTTTCAATTACTGACTCAGCCACTACTCTTCCATTTGTCATCTCAACACCTGATATGCGTGCCTGTTCCTGTTCTTCAAAATTATCAACCACATTAAATGCAAAATCCGCAATGGCTCCAGCCCACTTTACTCCTGCTTTAAAATTCTTTAGTTTTGCAGCACGTTCTGCTTCTCTTCCTACATTTTTTAATGCTTGTCCAGTTAAGTCATCAGCATTTTCTATAGCTTCAGCCCCAGCTTTTTTTACATTCTTGAATAAATATGACTCTGCATCATACTTTAAAGATCTTTTTGCAACTTCTCCTCTGCTTACGTTTTTTAATTCAGCACCTTTTTCAGAAATAAGTTCAAGAAAACTTCCCTTTTTAGCACTCGAAAAAAGCATACCATTTGCTTTTTTTATATCTCCACTGTAAACTAGTGTGCTCGCCCAAGTCGCGAACGTAGTCTCAACATCCTGCACTAGCTTAAACCCTGCTACTCTTTTAGAACCTTTATCATTATCTGAAGTTGCAATATCATATACATCAACGCCAAATTTACCTTCGGCTCCGACAGACTTAGTAATCCCCTTAATAAGACCTTTTATGTCAGCATCTCCGGCAACGGCACGTCCGATAACCTTCTTCTGTGCCTCTGGATGTAGTTCCTTAAGAACCTCCTCGAAAGCCGTAACTTCAGGTGCAGATAGCTCATCCATCCTATTATTTAATATATCTTTTAAAACATCAAGATTATATGCACCGTTTCCATCTTTCCACTTTTCCTTGCATTTATCAACCATGGAAACCTGATTACACAGTTTTTCTATGCCGTTTTTCCAAAGCGGGTTATAAAAGAATACAAATGATTTAGTAGAAAAATCTCTTGAAAGTTCCTTAAGTCCATTTGTTGCTGCTGTCCTAATAGACACACTATCCTTAAATAAACCTTTTGAGTCAGTTTCTATCTGATCAAACTTCTCTTCGAGTCCTTTCCAGTAATTGTATTCTTCCTCATAAATATCTGCCCTATTCAAATGATTATGATATTTTGAATCCCAATACCCTTTTTCATCTTCAGGCGCAGAATCTCTTCTCCTTTTTGCTTTATCGGCTTCATGACGTTCATGCTCTTCATTTTGCTTTGCTTCTCTTTTTTTGGGTAAAATAACACTGCCATCAAGAATATCAAAGCCAAGCATAGCCCACAGAGTTTTATTATCTGCAATATCACAATCATTTGCAGTCATGATGGCATCTATAAGAACAACATAATTATCACAATGTCCAAAAAAACTTTCTGATCCCTTACCTGTAAAAGTAACATCTCGTGACGAATTATATATTCTTCTTAATGCTGAGAGCTTCCCGTTATTTGCTGTAAAAACGGAAATCGCTGTATGACACTGCATTTTCAGCTTTCCCTGATCTAAATAATCACTTTCTACCATTGTTTTTCCTCACTTACGTTTTTCACTCATAATCTTATACTTTTCTTTAATCAATGCCCTTTAAACAGTTTATCAAAAGCTTCTTTTCTAGCTTTTTTCTTTGCTTCATCTGCCATAATTTCGTCATATATCTCCTGCAACTCAGCCTGATCCAGCGTATTTGAGTTTTTAGTATTGTACTTATTATAATCGGGTATGTTTGCAGTTAAGTCCACTGTTATATAATTGCTTGCCTGCTGGTCGGCATCTTCATAGTTCTCTTTCATAGTTGCAATATTTTTACATTCATTAATTGCCGAATCCTGTGTATTTTTCCGCAACTCTTTCTCCTCAGCGAATCTCATATGTGCACTTTTATTTGCTGTTATATTACTTTTATGATCTTTCTTAGCCTCGTCGATGTCTTCTCCAAGATAACATCCTGCTACGAAAAGACGTTTCCTAAAACTTTCTATTTCATCGCCTTTAATCTTTATTTCCATTCCATCAGCCATTTTTCATACTCCTAATCACTCATTTTTTTTTCGTCGCTGCTCATTTCCTTTTTGATTCTATATTCCTTTTTATCAAGTTCATCCATTATTTTTCGTTCTTTTTGTTCTATAGAATCATAAAAATCTGAAATATCGTTATTACTCCTTCTAAAATATGCTGCACGCCTTTCGTACATGTCCACGAGTACAGGATCGTTATTTATGTTTGAATACTCTAAATCTCTGTATTCATTATTCATCCTATGAACCAGCTCCTCGTTTTGACTTTCAAGTTCTTTTCGCAATCCGGCGTATCTGCTTTGCACTTCTTCTCTCTCAATCCGAATTGCATTAAGCTCCTTCCTGTAGTCACGCTTTTCTTTTTCCATGCATAGACCTCGTATTTTCTATATTCTTTATCTCTTTTTTCTTATATCGTAGTATTCATTATTAAAGCCATAAATATACTATCATTTGCACTTTTCTGTTTCAGCAAACATATAAAGATGTGGCATGTGATACGATACTTTTATCAAAACAGATTATTAAAAACGTTTTATACAACACAAAAAAAGCTCAATAAACAGTGAAAAAAATAAATCTATTCCGCAATTTATTCCATAAATCAATTCACATAATATCCGATATCCTTTAAATCACTTCCGCTCACGGGCTTCATAAAGTTGATATTGGGAAGCACTCCGTTTGCGCCTCGAGGCGCTGAGAGTTGGGAAGCATCAAGGCTCTCGAAATCGTCGTTAGTGCAGTTATATCCACTGTTCCATGAGCAACTTCCAACTTTTGTTCCTCTACCGATATTTGTAACCGCTCCATTTAAAGAAATATTGCATCTAAGGAACTCTCTTGTTCCCGGAATATCCTTGGAATCCGAAGGACTCACTCTTTCAAGCATGTTATAGTTGCCTCTTGCATTACCGTAAGCCACATTGTTGGTCCAGTTTGCTGCCTGTCCGGGCTGGTGGTTTGCATAGAATCCGTTGGATGCATTATTTACAGCAATGCAATGTGATACGGTATGTACAGGAACTGTGTTCGGAACCTTGCCCGTGCCGTAGCCACCAATCTTGAATCCATTGGAATCTCCGCCTTTATTCATATTAAATGCCCAGCAGTTCTCGAAAGTGTTGGCACCCTTGGATGTAATGCAGTCAAATCCGTCATCACCGCATGACCATGCCCTGCACTGCTGGAAAACAACGCCCTGACCGTGCGCGCCGAAACCGTCGGTATTCGAATTGGAATTTCTATTCGAAGTGAAAAGATTATAAGCATCGCACTTTATGCACTTACCGCTTCCGTTGTTGCAGAAATAAAAACCGTTTGCCTGTGAATCACAGCATGTGATCTGATTAAACGTGGCATTTCCCTCTACTCTGAAACACTCAGACTGCTTCTGGTTTCCCACGGGAACTCCCGTAACTTTAAAGCAGAGGAAATACACTCCCTGCACTCCGCTCTTGATATGAAAAGCCGCCACTCTCTTATCCGTAGGCACTCTTGAAAAATCAAATACAGGTACATCCTTGGATGTGTAAGCTCTGTAAGTGATGTTGCTCTTTGTAAACTCATTTACATAATTGTAGTTGTTGTCTTTGGCCGCAATACCAAAATCATTGTATGTGCCGCCCATAATATACACGGTGTCTCCCGCCGAAGCCGCCTCCTGAGCTCTCATCAGGCTCTTAAACGGTGCCGATACAGACGTGCCGGCGTTTGAATCGTTACCCGACGGTGAAATATACCAGTCAGCAACATAAGCCTTACAGTCTGTTTTAACAAATAAAAAAATACAAAACGCCATGATCACAGCGTATTTTAGCGCATCAAAAACTTTTCTCATACAAAATTCTTCTTAACATATTGTTAATAATATTGTAATAATCAAGCAGGCAATTTTCAATCATAAATTACATACATAAAGTGGCAAAAATGATATAATGTTTCGGATTTACTTATTTATAAAGGAGATATCTTAGAAATGCTTTGGGCCGGACTTGTTTTGTTCTACGGAATCGTGAAGGGATTTCGTGATGTTGTAAAAAAGAAAGCGCTGACTAAAAATACCGTAATGGAAGTGCTTTTTGTATATACCTTCCTTACTTTTTTATTCTGTATACCGGAGGCGCCCGCGGCATTTAAAGGATTTCCTCCGAAATATTTTTTTCTGATCGCGATAAAGAGTTTTGTAATATTCATAGCGTGGATATGCTCGTTTAAGGCACTCGACAATATCCCCATCAGCTTATACGGAGTTCTTGACCTCTCAAGGATTCTCTTTTCAACCGCATTCGGAATATTTGTGTTAAAAGAAAAAGGCTCAATATATTCAACTGTCGGCCTTCTACTCATACTCTTCGGGCTCTTGTTCTTAAAGATCTATCCCGAGATGAAAAAGCGTTCCGACACCCTCGGAACATACAAGGCAGAAAAAATACCACCCATATATGTATGGATGGTACTTGCTTCCTGTATTTGCAATGCGATATCCGGATGCCTCGATAAAATATATATGAGAGATATCAATTCCTCTCAGCTTCAATTTTGGTACATGTTTTATCTTGTGATCTTCTACGGCATGTATTTTGTCGTAAGACGCATCAAGATAAGTTCTTCCGTGTGGAAGAACGGCTGGATCTGGATACTCAGTTTCCTGTTCTTTATTGCGGACAAAGCGCTGTTTATCGCCAATTCCTTCGCTGATTCGAAAGTCATAATAATGACTTTACTTAAACAATCCGCCTGCATCGTCTCTATCATATGCGGAAAGTTTATCTTCAAGGAAAAAAATATCGGCTACAAGATCTTTTGTGCGGCTATCATACTCGTAGGTCTTGTAATAAGCATGATTGGGCAGTAAACAATATAGTTTTTCCATTAACAAAAAGAAGATTCGCACTAAGTGATCAAATTAGTGCGAGTCCTCTTTTTCGTGCAGAGCACTTACCAAAGTATTAAAAAATTTGTGCAAACTATGCAAAGCTTATTCACAGCGCGTCCTTCATTGACTTCACATACTCTCCGACATACTTCGGAGCTTCTTTTCCATACTTCTCAAGAATCTTGATTATCGCAGAACCAACAATTGCGCCGTCAGATATCGCTGCCATCTTCGCTGCCTGCTCGGGTGTTGAGATTCCAAAGCCGATAGCGCAAGGAATATCGGTATTCTCGCGAATGACTTTTACGATCGATGCAAGGTCTGTCTTAATCTCAGATCTTGTTCCCGTTACGCCAAGACTTGATACGATGTAGATAAAGCCCTGTGCCTCTTTAGCGATCATTGAAATTCTGTTCTCGGATGTGGGCGCGATAAGCGAAATGAGATCTACTCCGTATTTATCGCAGACAGGAGAAAACTCCTCTTTTTCCTCAAACGGAAGATCGGGAAGGATGATTCCGTCTACACCGGTCTCTTTGCAAAGCGAGATGAATTTCTCAGAACCATATGAAAATACTACGTTTGCGTAAGTCATAAACACGAAAGGTGTATCTGTTTCTTTTCTAAGTTCCCTTACAAGATCAAAAACTTTATCTGTTGTAACTCCACCTGCCAGCGCGCGGATATTTGCACCCTGAATTACAGGTCCCTCGGCTGTGGGATCGGAAAAAGGTATTCCGAGCTCTATAAGATCTGCACCGTTTTTGCATGCTTCAAGAACAACTTTTTTGGTGGTCTCAAGGTCGGGATCTCCACATGTGATGAAGGCGATAAATGCCTTGCCGTTTTCAAATGCTTTCTTAATGTTACTCATGGATATCCTCCCCTCTGTAGCGAGCGATTGCTGCGCAGTCCTTATCTCCTCTTCCCGAGATTGTTACAACGATGATCTTGTCTTTGTCATACTCTTTTGCGACCTTCATAGCATAGGCAACCGCATGAGCAGACTCAATTGCGGGGATGATTCCCTCTGTGCGTGAAAGATATTCAAAAGCATTAACGGCCTCATCGTCAGTCACAGGCACATACTCAGCTCTCTTGATATCATGAAGGTATGCGTGCTCAGGTCCGACACCGGGATAATCAAGTCCTGCGGATATCGAGTAAACAGGCGCAATCTGGCCGTACTCATCCTGGCAGAAGTATGACTTCATTCCGTGGAAAATTCCCACTCTTCCTGTATTGACGGTCGCTGCAGTCTCGAAAGTATCTATTCCGCGTCCTGCTGCCTCGCAGCCGATAAGCCTGACTTCCTTATCTTCTATAAAGTTATAGAAACTTCCGATAGCGTTTGATCCGCCGCCGACACAGGCAATAACAGCATCGGGAAGTCTTCCCTCTTTTTCAAGAATCTGCTGTTTAGTCTCCTTAGAGATAACAGACTGGAAATCTCTAACTATTGTTGGGAACGGATGAGGTCCCATGACAGATCCGAGGCAGTAATGTGTATCATCGATTCTTGAAGTCCACTCTCTCATGGCCTCCGATACGGCATCCTTAAGTGTTGCAGTTCCTGACTTAACAGGGATAACTTCTGCGCCAAGAAGTCTCATTCTGTACACGTTAAGAGCCTGTCTCTTCGTATCCTCTTCGCCCATGAATACAACACATTCCATTCCCATAAGAGCTGCTGCCGTAGCTGTCGCAACACCGTGCTGTCCTGCGCCCGTCTCAGCTATGAGCCTTGTTTTTCCCATTTTTTTGGCCAAAAGAGCCTGTCCGAGAACGTTATTTATCTTATGAGAGCCCGTGTGGTTGAGGTCCTCTCTCTTAAGATAGATCTTTGCTCCGCCAAGGTCTTTTGTCATCTTCTCTGCGTAGTAAAGGCGTGAAGGTCTTCCCGCATATTCATTCAAAAGTTCTGTGAGCTCTGCGTTGAACTCAGGATCGTTCTTGTAATGATTGTAAGCTTCTTCAAGCTCTATTACTGCATTCATAAGTGTCTCGGGTATATACTGTCCGCCGTGTATACCGAAACGTCCATTTTTATTGGTCATGGTACATCCTTTCACAAAAAATGTTTTTTATTCATATAATCGCAGATTCCTGCGCATTAGCGTGCTGATACGATAGATCTTTCGCAATTTATTTATCTGATTGCCATCGTGTCTTTATACTAATTTCTTGCGTTTCCGACAAATCTTTCCATCTTGCTTCTGTCTTTTTTGCCGTCTGTCTCTATCCCCGAACTTACATCAACCGCATAGGGTGCAACCACCCTCACAGCTTCCGCAACATTATCGGGATCAAGCCCTCCGGCGAGGAAAAAATCTCTTTTCACCCCTTCAAGTATCTTCCAGTCAAACGCTTTTCCCGCTCCCTGACCGGAATCGATAAGCACATAGTCGGCATCGGATTTCTCGATATCAGCTATATCTTCGCTGCCCTTAACCTGAAAAGCCTTGATGACAGGCTTATCTGTCAGCTTCCTAAGTTTTGCGATATAGCTGTTATCTTCGCTTCCGTGGAGCTGCGCGATGTCTATAATACCATTATTTAGAAGATCTGCGACAACTTTCGCATCTTCATCGACAAAAACTCCAACCGCCTTGATCTGCGGATCAAGAAGCTTTTTAAGCTCTGCCGCCTTGTCCTTAGTAACATTTCTCTTACTCTTTTGCCACAAGACAAAACCGATAAACTCAGGCTTTAAAGCATTCGCGGCTTCTATATCCGAAACCGATGAAAGCCCGCAAAGTTTTATCTTGGGGCGCTTGTATCTATTATCTGTCATAGCTCTTTTCCTTATTAAAGACATCATATGCCTTTAAGTTCATTCAGCTTAGCCTTCTTATCTGCTGCTCTCATAAGTGTCTCGCCGATAAGAACCGCATCCGCGCCGATTTTTCTAAGCTTTGCTACATCTTCCGCCGTCTTTACACCGCTCTCGGAAACAAAGACCGAACCTGAAGGGATTATCTTTCTGAGCCTCTCGCTGTTTGATGTATCAACGCTAAAGTCCTTAAGATTGCGGTTGTTTACTCCGATTATGGAAGCTCCGAGCGCGACGGCTCTTTTGACCTCTTCCTCATCATGAGTCTCGACAAGAGCAGAAAGTCCAAGGTCGTTACATATTCCAAGATACTTCTCTATAGCCGCATCATCAAGGATCGAGCAGATGAGAAGAACCGCCGAAGCGCCGAGTACTTTTGCTTCGTAGATCATGTACTCATCTACCGTGAAATCTTTTCTGATGCAGGGAATTCCCACCATCTCGGTGATTTCCTTAAGATACTCATCTTTTCCCAGGAACCACTTTGGCTCTGTTAATACGGAAATGCAGTCAGCGCCTGCTTTCTCATACTCTTTTGCAATCTCCAGATAAGGAAATTCCTCAGCGATTATACCCTTTGAAGGAGAAGCTTTTTTACACTCGCAGATAAAAGAAATATCATCACGCCTAAGGTTCTTCTCAAACTGGAAATCTCCTTTGGGCATCGCAAGTGCCTTCTGCTTTACCTCTTCCAAAGAAACTTTCTCTTTGGCTATATCAACTCGTTTTCTCGCATATGCTGCGAGTTCATCCAAAATAGTCATAGTTATTTACCTGTTACTTACTTCAATAAGTTTCTCAAGTGTCTCGTATGCTTTGCCTGAATCAATAAGCTCTGCCGCAAGCTTAACTCCTGCTTCGAAGGTGTCTGCCTTTCCACCGATGTAAAGAGATGCACCGGCATTTAAAAGAACCGCATCGCGCTTGGGTCCCTTCTCGCCCTTTAAGATCTTTCTTGTAATCTCGGCGTTCTCATCGGGTGTTCCGCCTACAAGGTCCTCTTTCTTGCATGTTGTAAGTCCGAAGTCCTCAGGCTTTATAACATATGATTTGTACCATCCGTCTCTGATCTCGCAGATTGTTGTCGGAGCGCTGAGTGAGATCTCATCGAGCTTATCCTGTCCGTAAACTACCATACCTCTCTCAACTCCGAGGCTTACAAGAACTCTTGCAAGGGGTTCAACGAGATACTCATCGTAAACACCAAGAAGCTGCATCTTGGGTGATCCGGGATTTGTAAGGGGGCCGAGGATGTTGAACACTGTTCTGAATCCGAGTTCTTTTCTGATTGCGCCTACATACTTCATTGACGTGTGATATTTCTGGGCAAAGAAGAAGCACATTCCTGCTTCCTTTAAAAGTTCGATACATTTCTCGGGATCCTGCTGAATGTTTACGCCAAGTGCCTCAAGACAGTCAGCTGTTCCGCACTTTGAAGAAGCCGCCCTGTTTCCGTGCTTTGCAACTTTCATTCCGCCTGCTGCCGCAACAAGTGCAGATGTAGTTGAAATATTAAAGCTCTGAGCGTTGTCTCCGCCTGTTCCTACGATCTCGAAGATATCCATTCCGGTGTCAACTTTGGTCGCATGGTCTCTCATAGCTGCTGCACAACCTGCGATCTCATCTGTTGTCTCAGCCTTTGCTGACTTTGTGGAAAGAGCTGACAAAAAAGCTGCATTCTGTGTAGGTGTTGTCTCTCCTCCCATGATCTCATTCATTACTGCATAAGCCTCATCATATGTAAGG
Organism: Butyrivibrio sp. AE2005; assembly: GCF_000686965.1. Taxonomy (NCBI): domain Bacteria; kingdom Bacillati; phylum Bacillota; class Clostridia; order Lachnospirales; family Lachnospiraceae; genus Butyrivibrio; species Butyrivibrio sp. AE2005. Next base: position 37,422 of record NZ_KK366042.1, on the reverse strand, counting down.
TCTTCTTTGTTTACGATCTTTACTATTGCTTCTTTTATCATTGCTGTTGCCTCCTGTTATATCTTATTTATTTGATTATGATATATGAATTGCTCCGTTTCTTCGAAACTTTCGCAATTCTACAAACATTCGGAAACCGCTAATTTACTACGTAAATTGCTAATTCCTCATATTTGTTCGGGTCATAAAGTCAAAATGCTTAACATACAAGCATGTACGCATTTTGGACTTATGACGCCTATATCATATAAAGTTTCTTAACATCTCTTTTCCCTCGGGAGTCATTATTGACTCGGGATGGAACTGCACTCCGTAGATTGGATAATCCTTATGCTGAACTGCCATTATCTCTCCGTCGTCAGTCTTTGCGACAACTTCAAGGCACTCAGGCATTGTCTTTTCATCTGCTGCAAGTGAGTGATATCTTGCAACGCTCACCTTTTCGGGAAGCCCTTTGAACAAAGGACATTCCGCATAAAAAGATATTGTCGATTCCTTGCCGTGCATCAGCTCTTTTGCATATGTGATCGTAGCACCAAACGCCATGCAGATTGCCTGATGTCCGAGACACACGCCAAGTGTCGGGATTTCTTTTCCAAGCTCTTTTGCCGCTTCAACTATAATTCCCGCATCCTCAGGTCTTCCGGGCCCCGGCGAAATGATAAGTCTGTCCGGCTTAAGCGCCCTTATCTCATCAATCGTTAGTTCGTCGTTTCTGATCACTTTGATGTCAGGCTCTATCTCACCGATCATCTGATACAGATTATATGAAAAACTGTCATAGTTATCTATCAATAAGACCATCACTCCACCTCCTGTGAAAGCTCAAGTGCTCTGAGTGAAGCCTTTGCCTTGTTGAGGCACTCCTCATACTCTTTCTCCGGATTGGAATCGGCTACGATGCCGGCTCCGCTTCGAACGAACACTTTGCCGTTCTTCTTATAAACAATCCTTATGGCGATACATGTATCCATGTTGCCCGTAAAATCTATATATCCAACAGCGCCGCCGTAAATTCCGCGCTTGTTGTTCTCAAGTTCTCCGATAAGCTTGCACGCCTTGATCTTTGGCGCTCCAGAAAGTGTACCTGCGGGAAGTACCGCATTTACCGCATCTATGGCATCGAACTCTTTTCTTATAACTCCGCGCACTGTTGAACCGATGTGCATTACGTGTGAGTATCTTGTGATCTCGTGGAGCTTTTCAACTTCTACGCTTCCAAACTCGCTTATCTTGCCAAGATCGTTTCTTCCAAGGTCAACAAGCATGTTGTGCTCTGCAAGTTCTTTTTTATCCGCAAGAAGCTCTTTTTCAAGGGCCTTGTCCTCTTCCTCGGTCTCGCCTCTTTTCCTTGTTCCCGCAAGAGGGAATGTATGAAGCACGCCATTCTCAAGTTTAACCAGCGTCTCAGGCGATGCTCCCGCAACTTCCACGTCTGTTCCGGAAAAATAGAACATGTAGGGCGAAGGATTGATTGTTCTGAGCATTCTGTATGTATTTAGAAGACTTCCTTCGTAGTCGGCCGAGAGCCTGTTTGAAAGGACTATCTGGAAGATGTCGCCTTCTTTGATATGATCCTTAGCTCTCTCAACCATGTCACAGTATTTTTCTTTGGTAAAAAGAGGTGTCACTTCGCCAAGAAGCTTTCCGGGCTTTTCGGTACTCTTTTCTCCCTTGTACAAAAGATCTTTTATCTTTCCAAGTTCTTCTTTTGCACTGTTATAATTCTCTTCAATGTTGCCTTCTGTCTTGATATTTATGATAAGAATTATCTTCTGTCTTACATTATCAAAGGCAATGACCTTGTCAAAGAGCATGAGGTCCAGATCCTTGAATGCATCGGTGTCCTCTACATTGCATTTTGCAGTCGGTTCGCAATATCCGAAATAGTCATAAGAGAAATATCCGACAAGTCCGCCTGTAAAAGAAGGAAGGTAATCAAATCTCGGGCTCTTGTACTTTGAGAGGATGTCTCGAAGGTATGCATCAGGCTTATCCGTTGTCACCTTGAGATCTCCCGCAACAAGCTCATTGTCCTTGCAGGTTATTTCCATCTTGGGATCATACCCCATAAATGTATATCTTCCCCAGGTCTCGTCCGCCTGCGCCGACTCAAGCATATAGCAGTGAGTCGATACGTTCTTAAGTTTTCTCATTGCTTCGATCGGAGTGATGAAATCCGACAAAAGTTCGCAGCTTACAGGAATAACGTTGTATTCCTTTGTCGCAGCTATGCTCTTTACTTGTTCCAATGTAGGTGTAATGTTCATAGTACTGTCCTTTCGTGGTGATGAATTGTGTCGGTGATGAATTGTATCGGTTTACTAAGGGTTGATACTCTGCTTATGTTTTGCTTTGCTTATGTTTTTGCGTGGTCTCGCTTGCGAAATCCCTGCGCGTTAGCTACGCCTATTTTGCGCGGTTGCGCGATATTTGAATTGCTCCGAGCATATAAAATGCTGTTATAAATCCTTTTTATATACCTCCGAAATAAAGTCATGGTATAAAATTCAAAAAACATAAGGTTTTATATGCCTTTTTGCCTATATTTTTTCAGCAAAAACATATAGATAATATGTGCAAGAACCGATTTATATGCTTTTGAGCCTTTTCTTACGGTAAAAAAACATATAAAAAGTGCAAGGATTAAAACCTTTATATGCCGCAATCCCAATCTCAACAAATCCGTTATCACGGAACAAAGAGTAGCAATCGAGCGGTATTACAAAGCAATTATTATCATTACCACAAGGTGTGCTTATTGCATAGGATTTCGATTGCGAAATCCCTGCGCATTAGCTGCACTTATTTTGCGTGATATACGGATTGCTCCGCTTCGCTCCCGCAATCCTTCATCCATTCGGAATCCGCACTATCGTGCTACTTCCTCATGTCTGTTCGGGTTATCAATGCAATCATTTGATCATGCAAGCATGACAAATGATTGTATTGTAACACCTATATCACGCAAAAAAGTCCTTGATAGAGCCTAAACTCTATCAAGGACGAATACTTAAACTTTATCCGCGGTGCCACCTTGAATTCATGTGTTACCATGCAACTTAGCGAGATACCAACATATCCCCGGCAAATCACGCATGCCTTACGTCGTAGAATACTGGGTGAATATTTATGCGGTAGTTACATACCCAAAAATCACTTTCATCGGAAGCCCTGCTCTCGTGCTTAGCACTCGTCAGAACAATGTTCGATGAAGAAAACCATAGATTTCCTATCTCACTTTTCACTACGCCCTCAGCGGTCCATTTGACAACTTGTTTCATGCCTGATTCTCAGCACCTCAGACTCTCTGTATTGGCATCATTGCCGTTATCTCCGCTTCAACGGTTTATTGAATATTTATTTAAAAAGATATTATACCAACGTCTCGTTCATGTCAAGTATTTCCAGCTAAACGTTCATCTAATTGAAAACTATACTTCTAATTATTATTAGAACCATTGCATCTGCCACCGTATACTTTCCTTCCGTATCTTCTGTACGGTACCATTTCCTGCCTTTATACCGTACGCTTTCCTTTCAGCCTTTATGTACGGTGTCATTTCCTGTTTTTACACCGTACACTTTCCTTTCAGCCTTTCTGTACGGTGTCATTTCCTGTTTTCACACCGTACG